>JASHOI010000627.1 GCA_030041195.1 Streptosporangiaceae bacterium
GAACGAGGCGAAGGCCCGGGCATACGTCTCCTGAACCAGATCTTCGGCGTCGCTGTGATTGCGGGTCATCCGCGACGCCTTTAGGTGCAGTTGCCGCATGTAACCGAGCGCCTCGTCGAAACGCGTATCGCCGGGCTGATGAGTGATCATTCCTGGATGTATTCCTCCACGACCTCGGCCGCCTGCGGCTCGGCCGGATCGCCGGGTTCGGCGGCCAGGTCGTCGGCGGGCAGGTCCGGGATCGGGGCGGTTTCGTCCCTGGGCTCCGGCTCGACGGTCTCGTCCGCGGTGAGATCTCCAGGCTGGTGCCCGTTGCTCTCGAAGTGCTCGGGGTCGGCGGCCGGGTTGAGCATGACGTACGGGGGGTAGCGCTTTTCGTCCACGTGGCCGATGACGGGACCGCCCGCGCCGCGGCGCAGGATCGTCCTGCGGCGCAGCCAGCCCTGGCTCGGCCTGCGCAGGAACAGCCCGGCGATCCCGGTGGCCATGATGACCACGCCGGCGATCTGCAGGTTCAGGAAGCTCGGATGGGCCGTCACGGCGAACGTGAAGATGGCACCTATAGCGATTAAGGCCAGGCCGGTCGCGGTTCTCATCTTTCGGTCCTCCTGTGCGGGGGGTTCGGACCTTCCCGTCGGCGCTTTCTCTACCTGGCAGGGGCATTCTCAAACCCGGCCGTTTCCGCGCCCGCCCGCCGGGTACCTGCACGGGGTTCGACGGAGGTGACCGCGATGGGACCGGAGGAGCTCCGGGAGCCGCGGGACCGGGAGGCGCGGGATCCGCGGGATGAGTCGCAAGCTCAGCGTGACGACCGCAACCTCGCCGAGCTGCTCCAGGAACTCCGGATTTCCGGCCTGGGCGTCCAGGTCCTGTTCGGCTTCCTGCTCTCGCTGCCGTTCACGGCCAGGTTCGCCAGGCTCAGCCAGGGCCAGCGCGACCTGTACCTGGCCAGCCTGGTGCTGTCCGCGGTGGCCACCGCGCTGCTGCTGGGCCCGGTCGCGTACCACCGGCTGGTATTCCGCCGCCGCCAGAAGGAGCCGCTGGTGCGGGCGGCCAGCGTGATGGCGACGCTGGGCCTTGCCGCCGTGGGCCTGGCCATCTCCGCCGCGGTCCTGCTGGCGGCCAGCACCGTGGCCACGGGCCTTCCGGCCGCGCTGATCACGGCCTTCATCGTGGTGCTCTTCGCCGGCCTCTGGTTCGTCTTCCCGGTCGCACGGCGCGCGAAGTGAGAACCCTGTCTGCGGGGGTAGCGAGTCTCTATGACCACCGAAATCCGAGAAACCGAACGGAAATACGAGGCGCCGCCGGGGGCTGCGCTGCCCGACCTCGACGACCTGCCCGGGGTCGCCGCCGAGTCCGGCCCGGAAGAGCAGCGGCTGGAGGCGCGATATTACGACACCGAGGACCTGCGCCTGATCCGCAGCGGCGTCACGCTGCGCCGCCGCGAGGGCGGCAGCGATCCCGGGTGGCACCTCAAGCTGCCGGAGGGCGGCGACGCGCGCCGTGAGATTCAGCTGCCGCTGGCCCGGGCCACCCGGCAGGTGCCCAGGGAGCTGGGCAGGCTGGTCCGCGCGTTCAGCCGCGGCGAGGCGCTGCTGCCGGTCGCCGAGATCAGCACCGTCCGCCACCGCGTGGTGCTGCTGGACGACACGGGCGACTCGCTGGCCGAGGTGGTGGACGACGACGTGTCAGCGAGCACGCTGGGCGAACAGACCGCGCTGTCGCGATGGCGTGAGGTAGAGGTCGAGCTGACCGGGGGCGGCCAGGGCCTGCTGGCAGCCGCCGACAAGCGGCTGCGGCGCAGCGGGCTGCGGCCGGCCGGCCGGCAGGCCAAGCTGGAGAGGGCGCTGGCCGGCCAGCTGCCGCCAAGGAACGGCACCCACGGGCGGCCGGCTCCGCTCTCGACCGCGGCGGACGTGGTCCTGGCCTATGTTGGGGCCCAGGTAGCGGCGATCATGGCGCTCGATCCGCTGGTGCGCCGTGACGCGCCTGACGCGGTCCACCAGATGCGGGTAGCCACCCGGCGGCTGCGCAGCACGCTCAAGTCCTTTGGCAGGGTACTGCGCCCTTCGGGCTCTGATCATCTTGGCGACGAGCTCAAGTGGCTCGGCGTCATTCTCGGGACCGCACGCGACGCCGAGGTCCTGGCCGGGCACGTGCAGGCCAACCTGGACCGTTTGCCGCCGGAACTGATCATCGGGCCGGTCCAGGCCCGGGTGCGAGCGCACTTCGCGCCGGCCGAGGCCGAGGCCCGCGCCGCGGTGCTGGAGGCCCTGGACGGCGACCGCTACCTGGCCCTGCTCGACGGCCTGGACACGCTGCTCAGCGATCCGCCGCTGACGCCCGAGGCGGGCAGGCCGGCAGCCCAGGTCCTTCCGGCGGCGGTCCGGCGCACCCAGCGGCGGGTGCGCAGGCGCATGCGCCGGGCCCGGCACACGCCGGACGGGCCGGCCCGGGACACGGCCCTGCACGAGGCGCGCAAGGCAGCCAAGCACGCCCGGTACGCGGCGGAGGCAGCCAGCCCCGTTTTCGGCCGGGAAGCCAGGCGCTTCGCCAAGCGCGTCACGAAGGTCCAGTCGCTGCTCGGCGACCAGCACGACGGCGTGGTGACCCGCGCCACCGTCAGAGCCCTCGGGGTGCAGGCGCACCTGGCCGGGGAGAACGCCTTCACCTTCGGGATCCTGTACGAGCAGGACGCGTGCCGCGCGGAGGATCTCGAGACGCAAGCCCGCCGGGCCTGGAAGCGCGCCGCCAAGCCCAAGTACAGCGC
>JASHOI010000628.1 GCA_030041195.1 Streptosporangiaceae bacterium
GGCCAGCTCGCCGAGCTGCTCGGCCGGCCGGTGAGCGTCGCGGGGACCGAACCGGCCGCCGCGCGCCGCGGTGCGCTCACCACCCCCGGTGCCCGGCCGGACGCGGTCGTGGTGGACCTTGGCGCGGGCACGATCGACGTCATCAGCCCCGATGCCGAGGTGGTGGCGGCGGGGGCGGGCGATCTCCTCACCGCCGCGATCGCCGAGACCGTCGGGATATCCCGCGCGGCGGCGGAGTGGGTCAAGCGGGGCCCGTGCCTGCGGGTGGACGGCGCGCAGCGGTTCGAGGCCGAGGACGGCAGCCACGGATTCCTTGACCGGCCCGCCCCGGCCTCGGCGGCGGGCACGCTCGCGGTGCCGGGCCCGGCCGGGCTGCTGTCCTTCGACCGCGGGCGCAGCCCCGCGGAGTGGCGCGCGGTCCGGCTGCGGCTCAAGCAGGCCGCATTCGCGGTGAACCTGCGGCGCGCCCTCGCCGGGATGGCGGGCAGCGCGGCGGGGCAGATCCTGATCGTCGGCGGCCCCGCCGCGGACGAGGAGCTGCTCGGGGTCCTGCTGCGTTCCCTCCCCGACGGCGTGGCCGCAGGGCGGGCCAACGTCGGCGGCACGCTGCCCGGACCGTCGGCGGGCCACCGCTACGCCGCCGCCCTCGGCCTGGCGATGGCCGGTGACAGCGGCTGAAGCTCCGGTCGTTCATCCGCTGCGGCGATCTTGGCCCGGCGGTCAGCTGGTGATCTTGTCGTTGAGGCCCAGGCTCAGCGTGATCGGGTCAATGGTGCCGGCCGGAAGCGGGTTCTTGCCGTCAACGGTCAGCGTGATGCCGGCCGGATTGCCCAGCCGCATATCGACGGCATAGCTGAAGGTCCACGTCTGCGAGGTGCCACCGTCGACGTAGGACTGGAACAGGTAGCCGCCGCCCGGGCTGGTGAACTCGACCCAGCAGTCCTCGATCGCCACAAGCTGGATGACGACGCTGTGGGCATAGGGCGCAACGACCGGGACGACCGGGGCGGTCGTCGGCGCCGGGTGCGTCGGCTGGGCGTGCCTGGCGTGGTGGTGTGTCGCGACACGGGAACGCGCCGCGGCCATGGGCGTGGCGCGGGTGTGGCGGGTGCTCGAGATCACGTGATAGGCGCCGAAGCCGACAACGATCACGAGCGCCAGCCCCAGCGCCGCGCCCCAGTGCCGCCGGCGAGGTTCGCGCAGCTTGATCGGCGTGACCGGGCGGAAGGCATCCGCGGCGGTGACCGGCTCCGGCGCCCGCCGGGTCGCGTCGTACTCGCCGATTAACGGCCCGGGATCGGCCCCCACCGCGCGCGCGATGCTGCGGACGTGCCCCCGGGCGTAGAAATCCCCACCGCAGCTGGAGTAATCATCGCGCTCGATTTCGCGGATGATTGTTTCCCTGATCCGAGTTCGCTCGCTGACCTGGCTAATCGTGAGACCGGCCTGGCGGCGTGCTGCCGCCAGGGTTTCGCCGATGCTCATGCCGCGCCTCCACTGATCTCTCGCACGGCGTGCCGATCGGGGCATGGGTGCAGTTCGTCACCGTTACATCATCGCCCCCCTTATGCCCGATGTGCACCTGCCCCTGCGGGGACCGCCCACTAATCTGGCGACGGTGCCGGACGCCGGTTACACGAGGGCCGATCCGGAGCTCAGGCGGTGCCGCTGAACTGCTGGCAGAGCATCAGCATGTTGAGGACGATGATCACGGTGGCGCACGCCCAGGCGGCGATCGTGGTGGGGCGCCGGTTGGCGTGGGCTCCCATGACTTTCGCCTGGCTGGTCAGCATGACCAGGGGCACCAGGGCGAACGGGATGCCGAAGCACAGCACGACCTGGCTGAGGACCAGGGCGCTGGACGGGCTGGTCCGGGTGGCCAGGATGGCCAGGGCGGGCAGCATGGTGATCGCGCGGCGGACCAGCAGCGGCACCCGCAGTCTCACGAAGCCGGCCATGACGACCTGGCCGGCGTAGGTGCCGACGCTGGACGAGGAGGCGCCCGACGCCAGCAGCGCCACGGCGAACGTGAGGGCCGCGGCGCCCCCGGCCAGCCTGCCCAGCTCGGCGTGCGCCTGGCCCATCGTGGCGAGGTGCGACAGCGCCGTGGTGTGAAAGGCGCGCGCGGCGACGACGAGGATCGCGATGTTGGCCAGGCCGGCCAGGCCCAGCGCGGTCAGCACGTCCAGCCGCTGGTACTTCAGCACCCGCGCGCGCTCGCGGTCGTCGCGGCACGACGAGCGCGACTTGGTGAGAGCCGAGTGCAGGTAGATGACGTGCGGCATCACGGTGGCGCCGATGATCCCGGCGGCCAGGTACACCGACCCGGTGCCGTCGAAGCCGGGGACCAGGCCGCGCAGCGAAGCCGGCGCCGACGGGCCGATCCGCAGCGTCTCGTACAAGAACCCGGCGATCACGAGGCTCAGCAGCGCGACGATCGCCAGCTCGAACCGCCGGAAGCCGCGGCGCTGCAGTCCCAGGATCGCGACCGTGAGCACGCACGTGATCACTCCAGCGGGCAGCAGGGCGACGCCGAACAGCAGGTTCAGCCCGATCGCGGCACCCAGGAACTCCGCGATGTCGGTGGCCATCGCCATCACCTCGGCCTGCAGCCACATCCCCACCACGACCGGGCGCGGGAAGCGCTCGCGGATCTCCTCGGGCAGGCTGCGGCCGGTGACGATGCCCAGCTTGGCCGACAGGTACTGCACCAGCATCGCCATCACGTTCGCGGCCAGCACCACCCACACCAGCAGGTAGCCGTATTGCGCTCCGCTCTGGATGTTGGTCGCGAAGTTGCCGGGGTCCACGTACGCGACCGACGCCACGAACGCCGGACCCAGAGCCGCCAGCACCGCCCACTTCCGCGCCCTCGGCCGCGGCACACCGGCGGCGGACGGCTCGGCTACGGCGTTCCGCACGGTGGCAGTCATGCGGTCCAGCTTGGGCCGGTCCTCATGAGGCGCAGATGAGAGCCGCACTCATCTTCGTCTCATCCCAGCGGCGAAAGCTGGCCGCAATGCAGGCGAGTCAGTCAGAAGCGAAAGGAGTCTGCGATGGGACAGCCAGCCGGAAGTTCCGCTGTGAAACCAGAGCCGGTCCGCGATGGGCTGGGCGCGACCATCATGGGACCGCGCAACGTGCCGGTGGAGACGGAGAATCCCGCGCTGCTCGCGTCGCCGTACACCGACCACGGCACGATCCCGAACTTGAAGTTCTCCTTCGCCGACGCGCGCAACCGGCTGCTGACCGGAGGCTGGGCGCGCGAGGTGACCATGCGCGAGCTGCCCATCGCCACCACCATGGCCGGGGTGAACATGCGGCTCAAGCCGGGCGCGATCCGCGAGATGCACTGGCACAAGGAGGCCGAGTGGGCGTACATGCTGGCCGGCGAGGCCCGCATCACAGCCATCGACCAGGAGGGCCGCAACTTCATCGACGATGTGCGCGTCGGCGACCTGTGGAACTTCCGCAAGGCCCTGCCGCACTCGATCCAGGCCCTGGCGGAGGGCTGCGAGTTCTTGCTGGTCTTCGACGACGGCTCGTTTTCCGAGAACAATACGTTCCTGCTCACCGACTGGTTCGACCACACGCCGCTGGATGTCTTGGCGAAGAACCTCGGGGTCAGCGAGTCCGCGCTGAGCGGGATACCGAAGGATCCCGACCACGAGCGGTACATCTTCTCCGGTGAGGTGCCGCCGCCGCTGGCTCGGGACGCGGTGCGCGCACCCGCCGGAGATGCCATGCGCATGAGCCACCGGCTGCTGGAACAAGACCCGATCGAGGTCCCGGGCGGCCGGGTCCGGATCGTCGACTCCGCCAACTTCGCGGCCGCCAACACGATCGCCGCCGCGCTGGTCGAGCTGGATCCCGGGGCCATGCGGGAGCTGCACTGGCACCCGACCAACGACGAATGGCAGTACTACCTCTCCGGGTGGGGGCAGATGACGGTGTTCGCCTCGGCCGGCACCGCGAGGACCTTCAACTACCAGGCCGGCGATGTGGGCTACGTGCCATTTGCGATGGGCCACTACATCCTCAACATCGGTAGCGAGCCGCTGCGGTTCCTGGAGATGTTCCGCAGCGACCGCTTCGCCGACGTCTCGCTCAACCAGTGGCTGGCGCTGACGCCGCCGGAGCTCGTCCAGGCCCACCTGAACCTGGACCAGTCGACGACGGCCGCGATCACCGCGAACAAGCGCAAGCCGATCATCGTCCGCTAGCCGCCGCGCATCGGCCAGGGCCGTGCGCGGCCCTGGCCGGCTCCCCGGCTCGATCATGACAACCCCGATCTGAGATCCTGGAGACACGATGCGGGTGCTGGTCGTAGAGGATGACGTCAAGCTGGCGGCGCTCATCCAGCGGGCGCTGCGGGAGCAGGGCATGCTCGCCGACGCCGCACACGACGGCGAAGACGCCCTGTGGATGGCCGATGCGACGCCGTACGACGTGATAGTGCTGGACGTCAACTTGCCCGGAATCAACGGCTTCGAGACCTGCCAGCGGCTCCGAGCATCGGGGGTGCGCGCCCCGATCCTGATGCTGACGGCGCGCGCCGCGATAGACGACCGGATCGCAGGGCTTGATACCGGCGCGGACGACTACCTGGTGAAGCCGTTCGATATCAGCGAGATGTTCGCGCGCATCAGGGCGCTGGGCCGCCGCGGGCCGGTGGCTCGCGGGCCGGTGCTCAGCATCGGTGACCTGAACCTGGACGCCGCAACCCGCGCCGTCAGCCGCGGAAGCACGCAGATCGCGCTGTCGACCAAGGAGTTCCAGCTGCTCGAGGTCTTCATGCGCCGGCCGGGGCAGGTGCTGTCGCGCTACGACCTGCTGGAGGGCGCCTGGGACATGGCGTACGAAAACAGATCAAACGTCGTCGACGTCTACGTCCGCTACCTGCGCGACAAGATCGATCGCCCATTCGGGACCCGGAGCCTCGAGACCGTCCGCGGTGCCGGGTACCGGCTGAGCGCGCCCGTGTAGCAGCCGTTACGCACACGGCAGCGCGATACAGGTGTCGGCGCCCGTCTGGGGCAGGTTGCGCGCGGTCGCCACGCCGCGGTGCGCGGTGGCGATCGCGGCAACAAGCGCCAGCCCCAGCCCGCTGCCGGGCTCGGCCGCCTGCGCGCGCTTCCCGCGGGTGAAGCGCTGGAACGCGCGCGCCGCCACATCGTCGGCGAAACCAGCACCCTGATCGGCGACGTGCAGCCCGATCAGCCCGCCTTCATCCCGCGCGGTCAGCGTGATCGTGCCACGGCCGTAGTGCAGCGCGTTCGAGACGAGGTTGTCCAGCGCCTGCGCCACGCGGTCCGGATCACCGAGCAGCCGGCTGCCGAGCGCCAGGTCACGGACCACGATCTGCCGGCCGCGCGTCCAGGCCGCGGCCCGGGCCCGGGCCGCGGC
>JASHOI010000629.1 GCA_030041195.1 Streptosporangiaceae bacterium
CCGGGCGGCCCGGTCCCGGACCTCGGGCTGCTGCGCCGCCACCTCGACGGGCGGCTGGCGAGGTTCAAGCACCCGCGGCGGGTCGTCGCGGTGCCGGAGATCCCGCGCACCCCGGCCACCGGCCAGGTGCAGCGCCGCCGCCTCCGCGAGCAGGTCACCCGCTTTTCATGATCGCGGCGGATTTTTAGCAAATACGACAACAAATCCGCCGCGATCATGGACGGCCCCGGCCAGGGGCGCTCCCGACCGGCGCCCCGAGCGTTGCCCTCGATTGTTTAACAAGCGCTTGCTACGATGATGGAGCTTGCCCTGCGAGACCACGAAAGCGAGACGTCTTGGCTGATAAGCGGATGTCGGAGGACGACGTAGTCGCCCGGCTGCGGTCCGGGATGACGATCGGCATCGGCGGCTGGGGCTCGCGGCGCAAGCCGATGTCCCTGGTCCGCGCGATCGTCCGGAGCGACCTGCGGGACCTCACCGTGGTGTCGTACGGGGGCCCGGACGTCGGGCTGCTGTGCGCGGCCGGCAAGATCCACCGACTGGTGTTCGGCTTCGTGTCGCTCGACTCGATCCCGCTGGAACCGCATTTCCAGGCGGCCAGGCAGCGCGCGGCCATCGAGGTGACCGAGTACGACGAGGGCATGCTGCAGTGGGCGCTGTACGCGGCGGCGTGCCGGCTGCCGTTCCTGCCCTCCAGGGCCGGCCTCGGCTCGGACGTGCTGGCGGTCAATCCCCAGCTGCGCACGGTCCGCTCGCCCTACGATGACGCCGCCGAGCTGGTCGCGGTCCCGGCGCTGCCGCTGGACGCGGCGCTGGTGCACCTGAACCGGGCCGACGCGTCCGGCAACGCTCAGTTCCTCGGCGACGACCCGTACTTCGACGACCTGTTCTGCACCGCGGCCGAGCAGGCGTACGTGTCCTGCGAGCGGATCGTGTCAACGTCCGAGCTCGAGAGCGGCGGGCTGACGCGGCTGCGGGTGCACCGCTGGATGGTCGCGGGTGTCATCGAGGCGCCGAACGGGGCACACTTCACCTCGTGCGCACCCGACTATGCCCGCGACGAGGCGTTCCAGCGCCGCTACGCCGCCGCCGCCAGGGATCCGGAGCAGTGGGCGCGATTCGCCGCCACCTACCTGAGCGGCGACGAGGCCGCCTACCAGGCAGCTGTGGCGGCGCTGCGCGGGGAGACCGGGGAGACCACGGAGGCCGTACAGGCCGCCCAGACCGAGGAGACCGCGGAGACCGCGGAGGCCAGCGCGTGACCGGCGTGCAGGAGGCCGCCGGCGAGCTGATCGGCGCGACCGCGAGCAGGGCCGAGGTGTGCGTCGTGGCCTGCGCGGAGGCGTGGCGGGGCGACGGCGAGATCGCCGCGAGCCCCATGGCGCCGATCCCGATCGCCGGTGCCCGGCTGGCCAGGGCCACGTTCGAGCCCGACCTGCTGCTGTCCGACGGCGAGGCGCGCTTCGTCAGGGGCACGTGGGCGCTCGGCGAGCCGGCACCCGGGCCCGCCGAGGGCTGGATCCCGTTCCGGGCAATTTTCGACCTGGCCTGGCACGGCGTGCGGCACGTGATGATGAGCCCGGCCCAGATCGACCGGTACGGCAACGCCAACATCTCCGCGATCGGCGACTACGCCCGGCCGGCCCGCCAGCTTGTCGGCGTGCGCGGCGCGCCGGGCAACACCGTGAACCACCGGACCAGCTACTGGGTGCCCCGGCACCTGCCGCGGGTGTTCGTGCCCCGGGTTGACATGGTCTCCGGCGTCGGCTACGACCGCGCCAGCGCCGCGGGCGCGGAGGCGGCCGAGTTCCTCGACCTGCGGCGGGTGGTGACGAACCTGGCCGTGCTCGACTTCGGCGGCCCGGATCACAGCATGCGGCTGCTGTCGGTGCACCCCGGGGTGACCGTCGGCGACGTCGTCGCCAGCACCGGCTTCGAGCTGGCGATCGACGGCGACGTGCCGCAGACCCGGTGGCCGACGCCGGCCGAGCTGGCGCTGATCCGCGACGTCATCGACCCGGCCGGGCTTCGCGACGGCGAAGTGCGGGGGTGATCCCGGTGAGCCAGCCGCATCCGGCACTGCACACGGCGATCTGCGAGCTGTTCGGCGTGCAGTACCCGATCGTGCAGACCGGCATGGGCTGGGTGTCCACGCCGGAGCTGACCGCGGCCACCGCGAACGCGGGCGCGCTCGGAATCCTGGCCAGCGGCACGCTGACCCTCGCCGAGACCGACGCGGCCATAGGCCGGACCGCCGAGCTGACCGGAAGGCCGTTCGGCGTGAACCTGCGCGGTGACGCCCCGGACCTGGCCGAGCGGGCGGCGCTGCTGGTCAAGCACGGCGTCCGGGTCGCCTCGTTCGCACTCGCGCCGAACGAGCGGGTGATCAAGTCGCTCAAGGACGACGGGCTGACCGTGGTGCCGTCGATCGGCGCCAGGCGGCACGCGGAGAAGGTCGCCGCGTGGGGCGTCGACGCCGTGATCGCGCAGGGCGGGGAGGGCGGCGGGCACACCGGCAGCGTCCCGACGTCGATCCTGCTGCCGCAGGTGACCGGCGCGGTCGACCTGCCGGTGATCGGCGCGGGCGGTTTCAGCGACGGGCGCGGCCTGGTCGCCGCGCTCGCCTACGGCGCCGCCGGCATCGCGATGGGCACCCGGTTCCTGCTGACCAGCGACAGCCCGGTGCCGGACTCGGTGAAGGCCGAATACCTGAACCGGACCGTGACCGACACCGTGGTCACGTCGGTGCTGGACGGCGTGCCGCAGCGGGTGCTGCGAACGCGCCTGGCGGACCAGCTCATCGGCAGCGGCCCGGTGCGCCGGCTTCGCCGCTCGGTCGGGCACGCGATCGCGTTCCAGCGGATGTCCGGAACCTCCTGGCGGGACATCGTCGCCGAGGGCCTGGCGATGAAGCGCAGCCACGACCTGACCTGGACGCAGGTGATCATGGCGGCGAACACCCCGATGATGCTGCGCGCCAGCATGGTCGACGGCCGCACCGACCTGGGCACGCTGGCCAGCGGCCAGGTCGCGGGCGTCATCGACGACCTGCCCAGCTGCGCGGAGCTGGTGCAGCGGATCGTCGCGCAGGCGAGCGACGTCCTGGACCGGCTCGGCGCGCCGGGCAGCGCGCCCAGCGGCGGGGCGGCACAGCGCGAGGCAGCACGGCGCGAGGCGGCACAGGGCGAGGCAGCACGGCGCGAGGCAGCACAGTGACCGGGCCCGGGC
>JASHOI010000630.1 GCA_030041195.1 Streptosporangiaceae bacterium
GCCGACCGCGGGCGCGGATCCGCAGACCCGCGCAGCCCTGCTCGAGGCGGTCCGCGGCCGCGCGGCCGACGGCGCCGCCGTCCTTTACACCACCCACTACCTGCCCGAGCTCGCCGACCTCGGCGCCACCCTCGCCGTGGCCAGGTCCGGGCGGGTCATCGCCCGCGGCGACCAGGCCAGCCTGATCACCGGGCTGCCCGGGGAACTGCGGCTGCGCCTTGGCGACGCGGCGGGCGCCGAGCGCCTGCCCGGGCCCATTGCCAGCCGTGCCCAGACCGTGGACGGCGAAGTGCGGATCACCAGCACCGACCCGCCCGCCGACCTCGCCGCGCTGCTCAACGCCGGATGCTCGCCGGTCTCCGTCGACGTCCGCCGCCCCGACCTAGACGATCTCTACTCGTCCCTGGAGGATTCCCATGCTGGCTGAACTCCGCTACCGCACCGGCGCCGTCATCCGCCACAACACGATCCTGCTGCTGCGCGAGCCCGGGCCGCTGCTCAGCCGGCTGATCCTGCCGCTGCTCTTCCTCACCCTGCTGCACCCGCTGTACCAGGCGGCGCAGGGGCAGGCAGCCGGCATCGGCCAGGCGGTCATCGCCACCCTGGTCACGTTCTCCCTGCTCGGCCTCTCGATCGTGGGCGGCTCGATCCTGGTCGAGCGGATGTGGCACACCTGGGAGCGGGTCCGGGCGACCGCCGTACGCCCGGCCGAGCTGCTGGCGGGCAAGGCGGTCCCGGTGCTGGCGGCGCTGCTGCTGCAGCAGGCGCTGATCATAGGCTTCGGCGCGGCAGCCTTCGGGCTCGTGGTGACCGGCGTGCCGCTGCTCGCGCTGGCCGTCCTGGCGTGGACGCTGACCCTGCTCGGCATGGGCGCCACGATCGGCGTGCTGGCCCGCAGCATGAACGAGATGTCGGTCATCTACGACCTCGGCGGCATGATCCTGAGCAGTCTCGGCGGGGCGCTGGTGCCGCTGTCCGCGATGCCGGCCTGGGTGCGGCACGTCGCGCCCGCGTCGCCCGGCTACTGGGCGGTGTCCGCGCTCAAGGCCGCGCTGGCCGGGCACACACCGGGCACGCTGCGGGCCTGCGCGGTGCTCGCCGGGTTCGCGGTGGCGTTCGGTCTGATCGCGGCGCTGGGGGCCGGCCGCAGCGCCGCCCGCTCGACCCGCATGTGAAGACCGCGCCGACGTGAAAACCACAGTTAACAGATCTCTATAGCAGGAATACCGCTCCTCCTGCCGCGGTTGCGCGATCCAGGATGGACAGCGACCGCACCGAATGGTGCGCTGTGATCAGGCCATTCTCTAGGCCGTTGCGGCAGGGGAGCGGTATGCGATGAGCGACGTTGTCGAGCAGTACACGATCAAGCCCATTCCGGGCTCGCGGCGCTTCGGCACCGCGCGCGGCCTGTTCCCGTTCTGGTTTACCGCCAACTCCTCGGCGTTCACGATCGTCCTCGGCGCGATCGGTATCGAGCTCGGCCTCGGCCTGGTGCCAACGATCGTGGCGATCGTGGCGGGCGGGGCGGTCGGCGGCGTGTTCATGGCCTATCACTCCGCCCAGGGGCCCAAGCTCGGCGTGCCGCAGCTGATCCAGAGCCGCGCCCAGTTCGGCTTCTACGGCGCGCTGCTGCCGAACTTCCTGATCTGGCTGATCTTCCTCGGCTACATCGTCGGGGAGAACGTCCTGGCCGGCCAGGCGCTCGCGGGCCTGTGGCACATCTCCTACGCCGAGGCCATGGTGATCGCCTGCTTCGTGACCTGGCTGCTGGTGTTCTTCGGCTACCGGATCATGCACGACTTCAACCGGGTGACGGCCGTGGTCGCGCTGATCCTGTTCGCCGTGCTGCTGGTCCGCCTGGTGCAGCACGCCAGCGGCGCCTCGATCGACATGACCGGGTTCCACTTCTCGACCTGGCTGCTGTTCTTCTCGATCAACGTCAGCGGCCAGGTCGGCTGGGCGCCGTACGTCTCCGACTACTCCCGCTACCTGCCGTCAAGCACCAGCATCCGGCAGTCGTTCTGGTACACCTACCTGGGCAGCGTCAGCAGCGCGGTGATCTTCGCCACGCTGGGTGCGCTGGCGGGCACGTTCGCGCTCAAGGACCTCGAGTTCAACTCGGTCGGCTACCTGTCCGGCCTGGTTCCCCGTGTCGCCTGGCTGGTCACGATCGTGCTGCTGCTGTCCATCGTCGCCGGGAACGCGATCAACCTGTACAGCCCGCTGCTGGCCGGCGTCGCCATCGCGTCAAAGGACGGCGGTGCGGCCCCCGGCGCGTGGGTGCGCGGCATAGGGACGGGGCTGATCATGGCCGTGACCGGTTACCTGGCCACCGTGGTCTCGGCCAACTTCGTCATCGACGTCTCCAACTTCATCTCGTTCCTGCTCTACATCGTGATCCCGTGGTCCGCGATTAACCTGGTCGACTACTACCTGGTCCGGCACGGCAACTACGACGTCCGGGCCATCTTCGAGGTCGACGGCAGGTACGGCAGCGTCAACTGGCGGACCGTGCTGGTCTTCCTGGTCGCCGTGGCGTGCGAGATCCCGTTCATGAACGCGGCCTACCCGGCGTTCGAGGGCCCGGCCGCGACCCTC
>JASHOI010000631.1 GCA_030041195.1 Streptosporangiaceae bacterium
GCTGACCGAGTACGCCCGGATGCACCAGATCGGCGCGGTCAGCCTGCGGTACTTCAACGTGGCCGGCGCGTACCAGGACGCCTCCGGCACCTGGCTCGGCGAGCGCCACAACCCGGAGACACACCTGATCCCCACCGTGCTGGCCGCGGCGCTCAGCGGTGCGCCGGTCCGGCTTTTCGGCGACGACTACCCGACGCCGGACGGGACCTGCGTCAGGGACTACATCCACGTGTCGGACCTGGCCCGCGCGCACCTGCTGGCGCTGGACGCCACCGCGGCTGGCCAGCACGTGATCTACAACCTGGGCAGCGGGACCGGGTACTCCAACCGCGAGGTGCTCGGCGCCTGCCGGGAGGTCACCGGGCGTGACATCCCGGCGCAGGTGGCGCCCAGACGGCCCGGCGACCCGGCGGTTCTGGTCGCCTCGTCGGAGGCCATCGCGGCGGAACTCGGCTGGCGCGCAGAGCGCGGCCTGCGCGAGATGGTCGCCGACGCGTGGACGTTCGCGCAGATCACGGCCCGGCGGGCCGGGGCGGCGGGGACTGCCGGGACGTCCAGCGCCAGGGGATCGGACCGGTGAGCGGGTCCGGGGCCGCGGGCCGGGCGGCGCGCTGGTTCGTGGAGGGCTACGGCGCGGAGCCGGACGGTGTCTGGCACGCGCCCGGCCGGGTCAACCTGATCGGCGAGCACACCGACTACAACGAGGGCTTCGTGCTCCCGTTCGCGCTCGCCCAGGGCGTGCGCGCCGCGGCGTCCCGGCGCGATGACGGGGTGCTCGAGGTGCGCTCCCGGCAGACCCCCGACTCGGCGGCCACCGTGCCGGTTGACACCCTCGCGCCCGGCCGGCCGCGCGGCTGGGCGGCATACCCGGCGGGCGTGGCCTGGGCGCTGCTCGAGGCGGGCTGGCAGGTCGGCGGGGCCAGCGTGGCGATCGACGCCGATCTCGAGCGCGGCGCCGCGCTGTCGTCGTCGGCGGCCCTGGAGTGCGCGACCGCGCTGGCGCTCACCGATCTGTACGGGCTGACCGTGCCCAGGCCCGAGCTTGCCGCGCTGGCCCGGCGCGCGGAAAACGAGTTCGTCGGGGTCCCCAGCGGGATCATGGACCAGTCCGCGTCGCTGCTCTGCGAGGAGGGCCACGCGCTGCTGCTGGACTGCCGCAGCGGCGAGACCAGCGAAGTGCCGCTCGATCTCGCCGCGGTCGGACTGGTGCTGCTGGTCATCGACACCCGGGTCAGGCACGCCCTGTCCGACGGGCGGTACGCGGAGCGGCGGCGCTCCTGCGAGGAGGCCGCCCGGGCGCTCGGCGTGCCGTCGCTGCGGGACGTGACCGACGCTCCGGACGGCATCGAGTGGGTCGAGCGGCTCAGCGATCCCGTGCTGCGCCGCCGGGCCAGGCACGTGGTGACCGAGAACGCGCGGGTCCTGGAGACCGTGGGCCTGCTGCGCGCCGGCGAGGCGGCTCGCATCGGCCCGCTGCTGACCGCCTCGCACGCCTCGCTGCGGTACGACTTCGAGATCTCGTGGCCGCAGGCCGACGCGACGGTCGAGGCGGCGATCGGCAGCGGCGCGCTCGGCGCGCGGATGACCGGCGGCGGGTTCGGCGGGTCGGTGATCGCTCTCGTGGAGGCGCCACGCGGCGGCGACGTGCGCGCGAGCGTCGAGGACGCGTTCGCCGGGCACGGCTGGAAGCCGCCGCTCTTCCTCGACGCGCTCCCATCGGCGGGCGCCCACCGGCTTCAGTGAGGCTGCCCCGACGAGGTCTGCCCGGTTTTGTCGCACCCGGCACGTAGCGTTGGCGGCATCGGTTGGGCGTCCCGTGACCAGGGCGCCCGATACATGTACGCCGATCAGGCGTACGCTAGACGGCATGGCCGCTACAAAGGACTCGCGGTTGCATGTGCGCCTGTCGTCAGAGCAAGACGCCCTGATCCGGCGCGCCGCCGAGGTGGAGGGCAAGACCGTCACCGAGTTCACCGTGGAGGCCACCGTGGAGCACGCCCGAGATGTCCTCGCAGACAGGAGCCTGTTCCTGTTGGACGAAGCCGCCTGGAATGAGTTCCAGGCTCGGCTGGATCAGCCAGCCGTGTCCAAGCCACGCCTGGAGAGGTTGCTCGCCGCCAAGCCACCATGGGAGGAGTAGCCGACTACGGTCGGCCACGGCCGATCGCGCAGGACGACGACACGTCGCAGTTCTCCTGCGGAGACGTGACTCTGGACCACTGGCTTCGCCGGTACGCGCTAATGAATCACGTGGGTGGCGGTGCGCGGACTTATGTGACCACACAAGGCAGGCACGTAGTCGGCTACTACGCCCTCGCCGCCACGAGCATCCACCGTGCCGACGCCACGGCGAGGGCGGCGCACGGGATGCCGCAACCGGTGCCTGCAGTGTTGCTCGGTCGGCTGGCTGTCAGCCAGCAGGAGCAGGGGCACGGCCTCGGCAGGTTCCTCGTCCGCGATGCGATCATCCGCACGCTCAACGCGGCTGAGATTGTTGGGGTTCGCGTCCTCCTGGTGCACACCGCGTCCGACGACGTCCGCCGGTTCTACCTGCGACTGGACTTCGAGCCCTCGCCAACAGACGCGCTGCACCTAATGCTTCTGCTCAAAGACGTGCGGGCGAGCATGGGCGGCGGCTCCGGATAGGGCACTGCTTGCGCGTGCGGTCACTGCACTCATGCGGAGGCATGCTCTGGCTGCGATAGCGAGCGGACACGCAGGTCAGGGACGACCAGGAGGCACCATCTCCCTGATCGTGGCAGCATTTTGGCCATGAAAGGGACGATCAGGCAGGACGGGAAGGCCACCGACGCCACCCCGGAGAAGATCGATCAGGTACTCGCCGCAGGCGGGTTCTTCTGGCTCGACCTTGACATTCACGACCCAGGGCCCGACGACGATGTCTCGGGCATGCTGAAGAACACGTTTCATTTCCACCCGGTGGCGGTCGAGGCGGCGAACCGGTTCGGCCAGCGGGCCCGGATCGACGACTACGACGACTTCGCCCACGTCATCACGTTCGGCATCGCCGGTGACGGGAAGAGCGTGGCCGAGGTGCACTGCTTCATCACCGAGAAGTTCATCATCACGCTGCACCAGGGGAACTGCCCGGCGCTGGCCACGGTGCACGACCGCATCAGCGGTCATCACGCCGGGGAGGTGGCTGCGCCGCAGGTCGTGATCCTTTATCTGATCATGGATACGCTGGTCGACTCGTTCTTCCCGGTGCTGTCGGCCTTCGACGACTCGATCGACAACCTTGAAGGCGCGATCCTGAAGAACCCGACCGAGGCACAGCTCGGGACCCTCTTCGACATGAAGAAGGAGGTCATGACCATCCGCAAGGTGATCGCGCCGCAGCGCGACATGATCGAAAGCCTCAACGCCGGCATGGTCACGATCCCCGGGATGACCGACAAGGGCTCGGTGTACTTCCGCAACCTGTACGACCATCTGATCCGCATCAGTGACCTGGTGGACGGGTACCGTGACCTGATCAGCGGCGCGATGGACACGCACCTGTCGATGGTGTCCAACCGGCTGAACGTGGTGATGAAGCAGCTCGCCATCATCGCCACCGTGTTCCTGCCGCTGGGCTTCCTGACCGGTTTCTTCGGGCAGAACTTCGCCTGGCTCACCGGCCACCTGCAAGCGAACCTCGGCTACTTCCTCTTCCTCGGCATCGGCTCCGAAGTGGTCGCGATCGTTCTCTTGCTCATCCTGTTCAAGCGGCGTGGCTGGCTTGGCAGCGGCCCCACGGCCTGAGACAGCCGGACGCCCGGTGGCCGCGGTGACCCCGGTGCCTGCCGGTAGATAGCCTTTGTCAGAACGTGACGGAGGGGACAACCATGGCAGTGAGCGGTGATCGCATGCCGCAGCGCGGGCCGCTGCGAGTGGCTCTGCTCGGCTGCGGCACGGTGGGCTCTGAGGTGTTCCGGCTGCTCGGCGAGCAGGGTGCCAATCTCGCGGCGCGGGTCGGCGC
>JASHOI010000069.1 GCA_030041195.1 Streptosporangiaceae bacterium
CCGAACTGCGCGCGCTGGCCGCCCGGCTGCAGCCGCTGTTCATGCAGCTGCCGCCGGACACCGGGGCGACCGGGCTGCGCGGCGCGCGCGAGCTGCTCCGGCTCGGCCGCAGCCTGCGCGGCGTGCGCGGAACCGAACTCGACGGGCTCACCCGGCTGCTGACCGGCAGCCTCGGCCAGTTCGTCGACGCCAGGTTCGAGTCCCGGCAGGCACGCGCGCTGGTGCTGGCCAACAACCTGTACGGCAAGCACGGCGGCCCCTACCAGCCGGGCACGCTGCTCGGCCTGGCCTTCCACCTGCTGTCCGGCGGCGAAGATGCCGAGCAGGGGTTCTTCGGGCACGTCATCGGCGGCATGGGCGCGATCAGCGGCGCGATCGCCTCGGCCGGGCGCGCCGCCGGGATGCAGATCGCGACCGGCGCCCCGGTGGCCCGGATCCTCACCCGCGGCGGCCGCGCGGCCGGGGTCGCGCTGGAGGACGGCACCGAGCTGGCGGCCGGGACGGTGCTGTCCGGCGCCGACCCGAAACGGACCTTCCTTGGGTTCCTCGGCAAGAACGATCTTCCCGAGGACTTCAGGGCCGCGGTCGCCGGGATCAAGATGGACGGGCCGTGCGGCAAGGTCAACCTGGTGCTGGACGCGGAGCCGCGGGTGGCCGGGATGCCGGGCGACGCCGGTCCCGGCCGGCGCGCGCTGTTCACGCTGCCGCCCGATCTCGCGGTCGCCGATGCCTGCTACGACCGGGCCAAGCGGGGCGAGCTGGCCGACGCCGACCAGCTCTTCATCGACTGCGTGGTCGCGTCCAACGTGGACGATTCGCTGGCCCCGCCCGGCCGCCACGTGATGACCTGCTTCGTGCAGTACCTGCCCTACCGGCTCGCCGAGGGGAGCTGGGACGGCCTGCGGGACGAGCTCGGCGACCGGGTGCTGGCCAGGATCGGCCAGTTCGCGCCCAACGTGCCGGCCGCGGTCGTGGCCAGGCAGGTGCTGACGCCGCTGGACCTGGAACGCACCTACGGGCTCACCGAGGGCAACATCTTCCACGGCGACATCAGCCCGGACCAGCTCTTTCACATGCGGCCGGTGCCCGGGTGGGCGCGCTACGCGACACCGGTCGCCGGCCTGTACCTGTGCGGCGCCGGCGCCCACCCCGGCGGCGGGGTCACCGGTGCTCCCGGCTACAACGCGGCCCGCCGGGTTCTGGCCGACCTGCGGCGAGGAAGGCGGCGGCACCTCCCACTGCGCCCCCAGCGCGCCTCCGGCACGGCCAAGCGAAGCGCCGCGGGGAAGCCATGAACAGTAGCGACGACATCCCGCTGGAGGCCAGCCTGCCCGGGCCCAGCTACACGTCGGAACGCGAGTTCGCCAGGGAGCGGGAGGCCGTCCTGTTCGCCGACTGGTTCTGCGTCGGCCGGGAGGAATCGGTCGCAGCGCCGGGGGACTACCTCACCGCCGACGTCGCCGGCGAGAGCATCCTGGTGGTCGCCGGCGCCGACGGGCTGGCCGGCTTCTACAACCTGTGCCGGCACCGCGGCTCGCGGCTGGTCCCGGTGGCCGGCTCGCAGCCAGCGGCCACCGCCGAGCGCAGCGGCTGCACGGGCGCGACGATCCGGTGCCCGTACCACGGCTGGACCTACGGCCTGGATGGGACGCTGCGCGCCGCGCCGTTCCTGCCCGAGCTGCGCCGCTACCGTGACCGGCTCTCGCTGCACCCGGTCGACGTCGCCACCTGGGGCGGCTTCGTGTTCGCGCGCCTGGCCCGCGATGGCGCACCGCTGCAGGACCAGCTCAACGGCGCGGACGGCCGCCTCGCCGAGTACCCGCTGGCGCGGCTTCGCACCGGGCACCGGCTGGTCTACCGGGTCGCGGCGAACTGGAAGGTGATCCTGGAGAACTACAACGAGTGCTACCACTGCGGCCCGGTGCACCCGGAGCTGTGCGAGCTCGTCCCGGCGTTCCGCCGCGGCGGTGGCGACCTGGACTGGGACGCCGGCATCCCGCACCGCGACGGCGCCTACACGTTCACGCTGTCCGGAACGACCACCCGCGCGCCGTTCCCCGGACTCTCCGATCGGGCCCGAACGCGGCACCTCGGGGAACTCGTGCTGCCGAACCTGATGCTGAGCTTGTCCGCCGACCACGTGGCGGCGTTCACGGTTTGGCCGCACGACGCCGGGCACACGACGGTGGTCTGCGACTTCCTGTTCCACCCGGACGAGATCGCCCGGGCGGACTTCGACCCGGCGGACGCCGTCGCGTTCTGGGATCTCGTCAACAGACAGGACTGGGCGATCTGCGAGCAGGTGCAGGACGGGATGCGGTCGCGGATGTTCGCGGTCGGCTACCTGGCCCCGATGGAGCAGCCGAGCGCCGACGTCGGACACTACGTCTCGGTTAAGCTCCGGTCGGACCACAATCCAGACCATTGATCATTTGGCCCCGGATACGTATCGTTTCTCGCAACTCCATCAGCGCTCAACGCGATCGCAGCCCGCGGGCCATTAGCTGCTCTAGGGTATTGCCACCGTGCTTGCGCACGCTTGCGCGTGCCCGGGCCGTGGTGGAAGGCGGCTCAATGATCTAGGAGGATCGCGTGCAGCATTTGCACGCGAGGCTCCTAGATTTTTTAAAGCCCGCCGGCAAGGAGAAGGGGGGAGGAAATGGCGTCAACGCTGCAGCAGGTCGCCGACCTGCTGACCGAGGCGGGCGAGACGCACCATCGGGTGTACCGGATCGTGCAAGGAGCCGACGACGACTGGGCGTCCTGGTATGCCTGGTGGCTGATCGAGCTCTCCGAGCTGCCGGCCCTGGTCGGCACCAGGCCGGTCCGCAGCGAGCTCGTGTACCTGCTGGTCAGCCTCGACAAGCAGTACATGGCGGAGGACCCCGAGGAGCCGTGGCAGTCCTACTACGCCAAGCGGATCATCGACCACTTCCGCGCTTAGCGGGCCTGGCGGCGCGCCGCGACCACGAACACGCGGCGGAACGGGAACACGGTGCCGTACGGCGCGGCCGGGTAGGCCTGGCCCATCCAGGCGCGGTACTCGTCGAGGAACTCCGCGGCGCGGTCCGGCTGCAGCGCGGCGAGCACCGGGCGCAGCCCCGTTCCCTTGTACCAGTCGAGCACCGGGTCCTCGCCGTGCAGCACGTGCAGGTAGGTGGTCTCCCACGCGTCGACATCGAGGCCGGCCCGGGCCAGCAGGTCCAGGTACTCGGCCGGCTCAGCCGCCTGCCGGTTCAGCGGGACGCCGGCCAGCAGGGCGCGCCAGCGGCCGCTGCCGGCCATCTCGCGCAGGACCGCGTGGCTGGGCTGGTCGAAGTTGCCGGGGATCTGGAATGCCAGCCAGCCGCCGGGCTGCAGGAAGCCGGCCCACCGGGCCAGCACGGTGAGATGCCCGGGCACCCACTGCAGCACGGCGTTGGAGACGATCACGTCCACCCGGCCGTCCGGCCGCCAGTCCCTGATGTCGCCGAGGGCGAAGCTGAGCCGCTGGCCCTCGGCGACCGGCATGGCCCGCGCGGCCTCGATCATCTCGGGCGAGCTGTCGATGCCGCGGACCTCGGCGCCCGGCCACCGGCGGGCGAGCGTGGCGGTCAGCGTTCCGGGGCCGCAGCCAAGGTCGACGACGTGACGAGGGTTCCCGGCCGCCACCCGGGCCAGAAGATCGAAGAACGGCCGCGATCGCTCGTCGCCGAAGTGCTGGTACTGGCCCGGATCCCACATGCCCGTCCGCCTCCCAGTCCGTCCCCCGGCTACCCGTTCCGTGCCCGGAAAAAAGTATCTTGATGTCGAGTTATTTATAGTCCTGATAAATCTTGATGTCAAGAGATGTTCGGAGGTGGGGGGTCAGGCCTTGCGCGCGACGCCGCCGTACGCCGAGACCCCGCCCTCCGGGGGAATGTCCCCGGGGTCGGGCCGCCAGGCGTGCACGTAGACGACGCCGGGCGGCACCAGGTCAAGGCCCTCGAAGAAGCGGGTCACCTGGTCGTGGGTGCGGAGTGTCTGCGGGGTGGACACGCGCTCGTTGTACCGCCGCTGCGCTTCGGCCTGGCCCGGGTTGATGTCGATGGCCGGGTGCGAGATCGCCAGGTAGCTGCCGGGCGGCAGCGCGTCCATGAGGCCGGCCACGATGCGGTACGGCTGCTCAGCATCCTGGATCAGGTGCAAGATCCCCACCAGCACCAGGGCGGTGGGCCTGGTGAAGTCGAGGGTGCCTGCGGCCGCACGCAAGATGACCGAAGCGTCCCGCAGGTCGCCGTCGATGTACTGGGTGGCGCCCTCCTCGGTGCTGGCAAGCAGCGACCTGGCGTGGGCGAGCACGATCGGGTCGTTGTCTGCGTAGACGACGCGCGAATCCGGCGCCACCGCCTGGGCAACCTCGTGCGTGTTGTTCGCGGACGGTATCCCCGTGCCGATGTCGAGAAACTGCCGGATGCCGACCTCGGCGGCGAGGTAGCGCACCGCGCGGGCCAGGAACGCGCGGTTCGCCCTTACCCGGGACCGGAGGCCCGGGGTGGCCGCGAGCACGCGCTCGGCCGCCTCGCGATCGGCGGGGAAGTTGTTGCTCCCGCCCAGCCAGTAGTCATAGACGCGGGCCGGGTGCGCGACCGTGGTGTCGATCCCGGCCGCCGTGTTCGTCGCGTCGGCCAGCCGGCCGTCCTCGCGTTCCTCAGCCACGGCGTGCTACGGCGACTGAGGTCAGGTCTCGGACGTGTCGAGGTCGATCAGCGCGATCCCCAGGTCGGGACGCACCACCCTGCGCAACTCCGCCGGGGTCTCGGTGACGATGACCTCCAGCGTCGGGAATACCGTGCCTTCCAGCAGGTGCCCTCCGCGTGCCGTACCGTCCGCCAGGCCGAGCACGACGTGCGCGTGCAGGATCGGGCCGTCGGGGCCCTCGGCAATGTCGCCGAGCAGCGACAGCACCTCGCACTGCTCGTCAACCGAAATACGGCGATACTCCTTCGCCGCCCGGTCGAACCATCCGACGACTGCGCGCTCGAACGCGCCGACCGCCGTGACTTGCGAGGCTTCCAGATCTTCGGCCCGGGCGAATTCCGTCAGCACGGCGACCGCCTCATCGCCGGGATCGCAGACCACCACGTAGGTGGCGACGTCCGCGTCCTCGATAATCTTCGCCTTCATCGTCAGCTCCTGACTCAAGGCCGTGCGGTGCGGGTTTTACGCGGTTCTGAGCGGTTCTGAGTTGATGCAAGCAGTGGCGACGGTACCCCGGTGCGCCGACCGCGAAACGCGGCTCAGGCGCGCGACGGATGGCGGTGATGTTGCTGGGTGAACACGGTGGATCTCGGCGCGGGGTAAACGACCCTCGCGATTGTGGCCGTGGTCCATCCGATGACCCAGCCAAGGAAGACGTAGCCCATCGTGTGCACGGTGTGCGTGCTGGCCAGGATGACCAGCAGAATCCAGATCACCGCCCAGGCGACGGCGCAGGCTGCAGAGAATCCCAGGTAGTCCAGCCGCCAGTACCACCTGCGTTGGCCAGATGTTTTCATGTGCCCGCGCTCCCAACCGATCAGGCGTTTCCCCGCTCTCGGACAAGGGGTCTTCTGAAAAGTGATATCACTTTTGTGGAGCCCCGGTCAAGAGCGCCCGGGGCTGCCGCGCTGGCGGCTCGTGGATGTACCAAAAGGCCGGCTACAGGCGGCCTAACGGTACATTCATCCGCGCTGGCCGCCTTTCGGGCCCCGGTGGCGGGCGGCTGGGCCGGTAGTATGGCTGATATACCTTGACGTCAAGATAAATACGGGAGCCCGGGTTGATCCATCACGTGCAGCTGGCGTGCCCGCCGGGCAGCGAGCGCATACTGCGCGAGTTCTACGGCGGCGTGCTGGGCCTTGAGGAGCTGGTCAAGCCGCCGGTGCTGGCGGCCCGCGGTGGCTGCTGGTTCCGCGGGCACGGCATCGAGCTGCATCTCGGCGTGGAGGAGGACTTCCGCCCGGCCCGCAAGGCACACCCCGGCCTGCTGGTCAGCGACCTGGACGCCTGGGCCGACCGGCTCCGCGCCGCGCACGCTCCCGTTTTGTTCGATGACGACTTCCCCGGGATGCGCCGCTTCTACAGCGAGGACCCGCACGGCAACAGGCTGGAGTTCCTCGAACCCATTGACCAGGGCTGACCCGCCGGCATTCAGCCGCGGGGCGTTCCGGCCTGCTGTGCGAGACTCCTGCCTATGCTGACGATTTGTGCGCGCCGCGCGGCGCCAGCGGGACGGGGAAGGGGACGCAGGTGATCCGCAACGTCGTGGTCGGGCGCCTGCGGCCGGCCGATGATCCGGCTCAGCAGGAGGCGGATGCCGCGCTGCTGCAAGAGGGCCTGGCTGCCATCGCGGCGCTCCGCTTCCCGGGAATGCTCGCGATGAACGTGGGATGTGACCTGGGACTTCGCGAAGGCGGCTGGAGCTTCGCGATCACCAATGACTGGCAGGACGCGGATTCATACCGCGTCTACGACGCCGACGAGGAGCACAACCGGCTGCGCCGCGAGATCTTCGCGAAGATCTGCCAGGAGATCGCCCGCGTGCAGATCGAGGTGAACGGCTGACGCAGGCCGGCTATCGCCCCGCCCGGCCGTCGATCAGCTCGGCAAGGATGTCGGCGTGGCCGGCGTGCCTGGCCGTCTCCTCCAGCAGATGCGCCAGCACCCAGCGCAGGTTCACCGGCGGGCCGCTGTCCGGCTGCCTGCAGGGCTCATCCAGGCTGAGTGCCCGGAACGCGACGTCATCCACTGTCTCCCACGTGGCCCGGTAGAACTGGATCGCCGCGTCGAGAGTGTCGCCCGGCTGTGGCGTGTCGTCCGGGACGACGACGTCCTGGCCGGCGAAGCGGCGCAGCATCCAGGTGATCTCGGCGCCGGCCATGTGCTTGACGAGCCACAGCAGGCTGGTGCCGCTGGCCACGGGTGACCCGCGGGCCGCGGCGTCGTCAAGATCGGCAACCTTCCGCACCAGCGACTCGCGCTGGTACTGCAGAAGCGCGCGCAGCGTCTCGGACTCTCCGGCCGCCAGCCGCGGCGGCTTCTGGTCAGGCACCGAGCCATTGTAGAAAGCCGGGCGAGGTCCGTGGCGAGGCGGATCACTTCTGAATAATGCTCGCCGCTGGCGGTATTGCTTGACCAGGCATGCTGACGCAAATAGCGTTTGGTTCAGCAGGCTATTTTCCGGCCTCCCCCGCATTCAGAAAGAGGCCGTACCCGGCATCAAATCAGACTCATTATCCAAAGGGGGATGCATGCGGAATGTCCTGCGCCGAGTTGCACTCGGCGTTCTCGGGACTGGAATGATCGTGACAATGGCAGCCGGCGCGACCGCACTGCCCGCGAGCGCGGCATCGCGCGCTCCGGCCGTCAAGACGGCCGCAATGGACTGGCCCAAGGTCAGGGAGACCGCTCAAGGCAACCGGGTCAAGACCATCCAGTACCTGCTCAACCAGCGTGGCTTCCCGGTTATGCCCATCGATGGCATCTTCGGCAAGGACACCAAGGACGCGGTCGTGGCGTTCCAGAAGAAGTACAAGCTGACCAAGGATGAGCCGGGAGTCGTCGGCAACCAGACGTGGGAGGCGCTGGTGGTCGTCGGCCTCCACAGGGACCAGACGGGCGTCTTTTATGCGGTGGAGGCAGTGCAGAGCTACCTCAGGAATGCGTACGGATACAAGGACCTGCCGGTCACCGGCAACTTCGGCAGCATGACGGAAAAGGATGTCAAGGCCTTCCAGGCGAGCCACGGGATCCCAAAGCCTGACGGCAAGGTCAATCTCGATACCTGGTACAAGCTGGTAAAAGACGCCCTGTGAAAAAGGCGCTGTAGAACCGGCTTTCGGCAACGGCATCCGGGTGGGGACCCGAGGCGGGCGGGCCGCCGCCCGCCAGAGTTCTCCGCCCGGATGCCGCCGTTTCCGGCTTGACCTTGACCCAGCGTCAGGGTTGCAGCATGTGGCTCATGACCACGAACATGGCCCCGAGCACCGCCCGGTCCGCGGTCGTCGCCACCGGGCTGCGCAAGTCCTTCGGTGATCACCTGGTGCTCGACGGCATCGACCTGAACGTCGCCGAGGGCACGGTCTTCGCGCTGCTCGGCCCGAACGGATCCGGCAAGACCACCACGGTGCGGATCTTGTCCACGCTGCTTCCAGCCGACGACGGCGCGGTCCGCGTGGCCGGCCACGACCTGCGGACGCAGGCTCAGCTCGTCCGGGCCGCTATCGGCGTCACCGGCCAGTTCTCCGCGGTGGACAACCTGCTGACCGGCTGGCAGAACCTGCTGCTCATGGCCGACCTGTACCACCTGGACCGGGCCGAGGGCCAGCGGCGTGCCACCGACCTGATCGAGCGGTTCGACCTCACCGAGGCGGCCCGGAAGATGGCCGCGACCTATTCGGGCGGCATGCGGCGCCGGCTCGACCTGGCGATGACGCTGGTCGGCGACGTCGGCATCATCTTCCTTGACGAGCCGACCACCGGTCTCGACCCGCGCGGCCGCCGCACCATGTGGCAGATCATCCGCGACCTGGTCGGCCGGGGGGTCACGATCTTCCTGACCACTCAGGACCTGGCCGAGGCCGACCAGCTCGCCGACCGGATCGCGCTCCTCGAGCGCGGCAAGATCGTCGCCGAGGGAACTCCGGGCGAGCTGAAGCGCCGGATACCCGGCGGCCACGTCCGGCTGCAATTCGGCGACGCGGCCGGCCTGGACTCGGCCGCCCGCGCACTCGGCAACGGGCCGGCCGACGAAGACGCGCTCACGCTGCAGATCCCCTACGACGGCAGCGTCCGGTCGCTCAAGGCCCTGCTCGCCCGGCTGGACGATCGGGCGATCCCGGCCGGCGGGCTGTCGGTGCACACGCCCGATCTCGACGACGTGTTCTTCGCCCTTACCGGACACCCCGACACGGAAGGCGGCACCGCGCGATGAACGCCGTTTCCCTGGCCGTGCGCGACTCGGCCACGATGCTGCGCCGCGACGTGCGGCACTCGCTGCACGCCCCGGCGATGACGGTCAGCGGCATGTCGGTGCCGATCATCTTCATGCTGCTGTTCGCCGGCGTGTTCGGCCACGCGCTCTCGAAAGGCCTCGGCGCCTCGTCGGGCGCCAGGTACATCGACTTCCTCGCTCCCGGCATCCTCGTGATGACCGCCGGGTTCGCGGCCGAGGGCACCGCGATCAGCGTCTGCACCGACATGACCCAGGGCATCATCGCCCGGTTCCGGACGATGGCGATCTCCCGCTCCTCGGTGCTGACCGGCCAGGTCGCCGGGAGCCTGATCCGGACGGTGATCACCGCCCTCGTGGTCGTCGGCGTCGCGCTGCTGCTGGGTTTCCGGCCAACGGCCGGGCCCGCCGAGTGGATCGCGGCAGCCGGGATGTTCGTGCTGCTCGCCCTCGCGCTCACGTGGCTGACCGTGGCATTCGGGCTGCTGGCTCGCAATCCCGCCGGCGCGAACAGCCTGGCGCTGATTCCCGCGGTCCTCCCATTCGTCAGCAGCGCGTTCATCCCCACAGCCAGCATGTCCGGCGGGGTCCGCTGGTTCGCCCAGAACGAGCCGTTCACGCCGATCATCGACACCCTGCGCGGGCTGCTGACCGGCACCGGAATCGGCAGCAGCGCCGTTGCCGCCATAGCCTGGTGCATCGGCCTGACCCTGGTGTCGTACTTCTGGGCGCGGGCCCTGTACAACCGCCAGCCGGCGGGCTGATTGCGGAGACCCATGCCGAAGCTCACGATAGGCCAGCTCGCAACCCACACCGGGGTGACCGTGCGCGCGATCCGGCACTACCACCAGCGTGGATTGCTTGAAGAGCCGGAACGGGACGCCTCCGGGTACCGGCGCTACGACGCGCAGGCCGTGGTCGACCTCATCAAGATCAAGACGCTGTCGGACGCTGGCGTGCCGCTTGCTCGCATCGAGGAGCTGCTGAGCGCCGACCGAGCGGAATTCGCCGCCGCGATCACCCAGATCGACGCGGCCCTGAAGCAGCGGATACGCGAGCTCACCCGGCACCGCCGCCGCATAGCCGAGCTGGCCGAGGGAGACCGGCTGTTTCTGCCCGCTGAGGTCGTCCAGATCCTCGATCAGCTCCGCGAGATGGGTGTCAGCGAGCGAACAATCCAGACCGAGCGCGACGGCTGGATCGTCGTGGCGGCGCTCTCGCCGGAGCAGATCCCGCCATGGGCGCAGCAGAAGCTCGCGGCGCTGTCCGATCCCGAGTTCCGCCGCCTGTACCTGGCCATTGACGGGGCCGTGGACTGGGACCCGGATGACCCGCGGCTCGCCGACCTAGTCAGCGATTTGCTGCGCTACAAGGACAAGGTTGATCAGGGCCAGCAACGGGAGCCGACAGCGGTCGCGCTGGACCCGGCCCTGGTCATGCTGATGACCGAGCAGATTGCCGAGGCATCGCCGATGTGGCGGCGGCTCGACGAGCTCGCCGCGGAACAGGCGCGCCGCGAACGGAACCTGTGAATGTACCGTCCCCAATACCACTTACTCAGTGCCGTCCTGGGCGGTCCGGATGGCAGCGCCCCGGGGTGGCGGCCCGTGACCCGGGGCTCCGCCGTTCCATCGGTACCACTGGTCCCGCCAGCCCCAGCCGACGCCCGATCAGGCGTTCGATTTTCATGATCTGGGTGGATAACGACCAAATGGAGGTATTAATCGACCCAGATCATGGAAACCGGGCCCGGGCTAGAGCAGCAGGCCCATCGCGATCGTGTCCCACAGCTCGCCATTCGCCCGGCGGAGCTGCTTGACCAGCCGGCCTTCCTCGACAAAGCCGCACTTGGCGTACAGGGCGGCCCCCGCCGCGTTGTGCGGGAACACCTCCAGGCAGAGCTTGTGCAGACCCCGGCCGCGGGCCCACTCGATCGCCGCCCGGAGCAGCGCCGTGCCCACCCCGCGGCCACGCCAGTCGCGGTCGACCATCATCCCGATCTCGCCGTAGCCGTGGCGGCTGGCGTCGACGTGGATTCCACCGATGATCCGGCCGCCCGCGACCGCGACGATCGAGCCGTCGGCGCTGCCCGCGAACCGCTCGGCGCGCTCGTCGATGTCGACCGGCGGCTCGGTCGCGATCCCGTCGCGTTCCTCGGCCACCGCGGCGAAGAGCTCCGCCATCTCCCGCCCGTCGGCCGCCCGGGCCGGGCGCACCACAAAGTCAGCCACCGGCATATGGTCGCATCTGTGACCAGGACACCCGAACACGTGCTGCGCAACCGCTCGATGTGGGACCGGTGGGCCGAGGAATACGTCGAGCCGGGCGTGCGCAACTGGTCTGCCGCGGAGCCGGTCTGGGGAATCTGGGGGATCTCGGAGGCGGAGGCGGGCGTCCTGCCTGCCGATCTGGCCGGGCGGGACTGCGTCGAGCTGGGCTGCGGCACCGGCTACATCTCCGCCTGGCTGGCCCGGCGCGGCGCGCGGCCGACCGGCCTTGACAACTCCGCCGCGCAGCTGGCGACCGCCCGCGACCTGCAGGACCGGTTCGGGCTCCGCTTCCCGCTGGTTCACGCCAGCGCCGAGCTAACGCCGTTCGCCGACGCGACGTTCGATCTGGCGATCTCCGAGTACGGCGCCAGCATTTGGTGCGACCCGTATGCCTGGATCCCGGAGGCGGCCCGGCTGCTGCGCCCGGGCGGCGAGCTGATCTTCCTAGTCAACTCCGTGCTGCTCATTCTCACCACTCCGGACGAGGACGACACGCCAGCGACCGACCAGCTGCTGCGGCCCTTCTTCGGCATGCACCGCTTCGACTGGCCGGGCGACGACTCGGTCGAGTTTCACATTGGTCACGGCGACATGATCCGGCTGCTGCGCCGCTGTGGCTTCCAGATCGAGGACCTGCTGGAACTGCGGCCCGCGCCTGGCTTGAGCACGCGATGGCCGCTGGCCACCATCGAGTGGGCCCGGCAATGGCCGTGTGAGGAGGTCTGGAAGGCCCGCAAGGTCGCCCTCTAGTCTTTTGCCCATCCCGGGCGACCGCCCGCGGGCGAAGGGAGGGCGCATGCCGCCGGTCAACAGCTATCTGGACTCTTCCGGCCGCGACGACGCGCTGAGCGGCGGCGCTCAGCGGATCCCGGTGAGCACGCCAGCGGGGGAGTACCGGGTGTGGGTCAAGCGCGTCGGCAACAATCCTGACCTGCGACTGCTGCTGTTGCACGGCGGGCCGGGCGCAACCCACGAGTACCTGGAAGCCTGCGACAGCTACCTGCCCGGGGCCGGAGTCGAGTACTACTACTACGACCAGCTTGGCTCGGGCTTCAGTGACCAGCCGGACGACCCCTCTCTGTGGGAGGTCGACCGGTTCGTCGACGAGGTGGAACAGGTCCGCCGTGCGCTCGGTCTTGACCAAGACAACTTCATGCTTTACGGCCAGTCATGGGGCGGGATCCTGGCCATCGAATATGCGCTGCGCCATCAGCGGCACCTGCGCGGCCTGATCATCTCCAACATGATGGCCAGCGTCCCCGCCTATAACGCGTACGCGGAGCAGGTGCTGATGCCGAAGATGGACCAGGCGGCGCTGGCCGAAATCAAATCGTTCGAGGCGAGCGGCGACACCGAGAACCCGCGGTACATGGAATTGCTGCTCGAGCAGCATTACGTCCACCATGTGCTCCGCATGCCGCCGGACGAGTGGCCCGATCCCGTGCAGCGCGCCTTTGCCCACATCAACCCCGCGATCTACGTGTCTATGCAGGGCCCGAGCGAGCTCGGGATCAGCGCCGATGCCAAGCTCGCTCACTGGGACCGGACCGAGGAGCTGTCCTCGATCGAGGTGCCGGCGCTGGTGATCGGCGCGCAGCACGACACGATGGACCCGGAGCACATGCGGATGATGGCCGGGCGCCTGCCCAAGGGGCGCTACCTGCACTGCCCGAACGGCAGCCACATGGCGATGTACGACGACCAGCAAACCTACTTCGCCGGGCTGATCGACTTCCTGACCGGCTAGCGGCCGCCGGCTACAGCTGGGAACGCGCCTCCTCGATGTGGCGCATGATTCCATGAGAACCGCTGGCCTCAGCGATCGCGCGTGCTGCCGGGCAGAAGGCCGATCTCCCGGCGCAGCCGCGACGACTCCTCCAGGTGCTGCCGTGCCGCCTCCAGCGTGTCGTCTGCCTGCGCCGCCAGGTCAAGGGACCGCTGGAGGACGGGGACCGCTGCGGCGTTGTCGCCCCGGACGAGCTGGTGGAAGCAGCCGATCCAGAACAGCGACTCGGCCTCGCCGCGCACGTCGCCGCGTGCCCGGTACAACAGCGCCGCACGCTCGAAGAACGCCAGCTCCTCCGGATCCTCGCTGGCCTGATCCGGCTCTTCGGCGCGTTGCTGCAGGAACCGGCCGTGGATGAGCCGGCCGCGGGCGAGCGCCAGATCCGCCTCGGCCGCATCCAGTTCCCACTCCGCCGCTGCCAGCGCGCCGGTATCGCCGTCGAACAGCGCACGCTCGTAAAGCAGCCGGGACCGTTCGACTCGTTCATCCACGACGCGACACGTTACCTGTCCTCGGCCGGAATGATCGCCGGGAAGCCAGGGTTGCGGCCTGCATGACGACGGTGGGATTGATCGGCAGCGGGATGATCGGCGGCACGGTGGCCCGGCTCAGCGTCGCAACAGGACACGAGGTCGTGCTCAGCAACTCGCGCGGCCCCGAAACCCTGGAGGAGCTGGCCAGCGAGCTGGGGCCGCTGGCCCGTGCGGGGACCGGCGCGCAGGCGTCCGGCGCGGACATCGTCGTGGTCGCGATCCCGGTGCGCGCGTACCCCGGCGTCGCGGCCGGGCCGCTGGCCGGCCAGATCGTCATCGACGCCGGCAACTACTACCCGCAGCGCGACGGGCACATCGCGGAACTGGACAGCGGGGCAGCCACCAGCAGCGGGCTGCTGCAGCGCCACCTGCCCGCTTCGCACGTCGTGAAGGCGTTCAACAACATCTTCTTCAAGCACCTGCTGTCTCTGGCCCGCCCCGGCGGGGCGGCCGACCGCACGTTCCTGCCCATCGCCGGCGACGACCCTGCCGCCAAGCAGGCCGTCACCGCCTTCCTCGACTCGATCGGCTACGGCACCGTCGACGCGGGATCGCTCGCCGATAGCTGGCGCCACGAGCCCGGCACTCCGGTCTACGGGGCGCCGTACGGGCCGTTCGCTCTGGAAGCGGGCACGCCAGCCAGCGAAGACACCATCCGCGCCGCGCTGGCCGCCGCCACCAGGTGATCCGCCTGCGACAGCCGACTTGACAACGGCGCCGCATGTGCTTCGGTGATGCATTGTGAGACCGGGCCTGGCGGAAGGTGAGCAGACATGACCGAATTCACGATAGGAGCCGACGCGAGCTGCAGCGACGGGCCGTGCGGCAGGCTCACCCGGCTGATCGTCGACCCCAAAACGCAGACGGTCACCCATCTTGTGATCGGGCCGACGCACCGGGCTGAGCGGCAGCGGATCGTGCCCATTGACCTTGTCGATGAGACGGCTGGCGAGATCAAGCTCCATATCACCCGCGCCGAGTTCGGCAAGCTCGATCCGGCCGAGGAAACGGATCTGCTGCCCAAAGAGGCGCCCGAACCCAAGATCTACACCGCCAGCCTGGGCAGGCTGGGCGGCCCCTTGCCCGCCGACGAGCTCTCGTTCTCCCACCTCTCGCTGAAGGACGGCGCAAGGGTCTCCATCCAGGACGCCGTCCCCCTGGGAGAGGTGGAGGTGGAGCGCGGCGAACCCGTCTTCGCGACCGACGGTGAAATCGGGAAGGTACAGGGCCTCGTCATCGACCCCGGCAGCCACGGCGTGACCCACGTGCTGCTCGAGGAGGGGCACCTGTGGGGCCGCAAGGAGGTGGCCATCCCGATCGGATCGGTCACCAGGGTCGACAACATCATCCGGCTCACCATCGATAAGCAGCAGGTGCAGGACCTGCCGCCGGTGGACATCGACCACCTGACGAAGTAGCGCCCGGTCGGGAGGGCGCGCTACCAGAGCTGGTGGATCAGCGGCTGCGAAATGTGCCTGTCATACCAGAACTGCGCCTCGTGCCGCGAGTCGAAGGGCTGCGGATCCCAGGCCACGCACCGGGGGCCGGCGCAGCTGATCGTGGTCTTCCCGTCCGGGGTTCCCTTCTCGACCGGCCGGTGTGCGGCCGGGCGGCTGACGCGTTTGTCAGCGGCTGCTTGCATATGTCCACACTGCCAGGCTTGCCGGGACTTAAACCTGAGGCGCGCCGGCCGGCGGCGTCGCGGCAGCAACGACCCTTATCTGCCGTCCTGCCCAGACGTCGGGATGCTCGTGCTGACGCAGCGGACGGTGACCCTGCTCTCGTTCGCGTAGTCGCCGCAGTTGTCCGTGCCAGGGTTGTCGCGCAGCAGGCCGGCCCAGTCCGAAAGCCGCTCGACCCGGTAGCCGTACGCCCCGAGCATGGTCCGCATCGCTGCGAGGTTCGGCCGGCCGACAAGGACCGCCGTGCCATGGCTGTAGGAGTCGGCCGCGGCCTTGCCCTCCTCATCGGCGTATTCCGTTATCACGTTCACGTTCGGCACTGGCCCCATCATGTGCGGGCTGAACGTGTCGATGATCAGGTACCCGGCGTTGGTCCGGCGAATTCCGTCGAGTAGTTCGTTGTAGCGCAGCGTGTGATACAGGAACCCGAGGCACAGCACGACGTCCGCTGTCAGACCCTCGGAGCTGAGCACGTCGTGCACGTCGCCGGTAATGAAGCGGGCGCGGTCCGCCCCGTAGCCGTACTCGGCGAGGTTCTCCGTGGCGGCCTTGACCAGTTCCGGCCGTGCCTCGACGCCGACGACCGACCGTGCTCCGGTCGCCAGCGCCGCGAGCGACCAGCGGCCGTCGTGACTGCCGAGGTCGAGCACTGACACGCCCTCGAAGATGTCGCGGTTCTCGGCGAATATTGCCTCGTAGCGCAGGTTCAGCCGGGCGGTGGTCACCGCGGTGCTGCTGGTCCGGTAGAACCGCGGGAACCGTTCGAAGAACCACGAGGCCGTGCGGGATCCCGGTGCCGAACCGGTGCCGGTGAGCGTGCCCGCGTCCTGGGGTGGGGCGGCGGCGTGGCGTCGCAAGCTCCTCGACGGGCGCTCAATGCGCCACGCGACCCCGCGCAGCGCCCTTGCCGCCTGCTGTCTGAGCGACACGCGCGCCATAGTAGTGAGCGCATAAGGCCGAAGTACCCGGGAGCGGGTTAATCACATGATTAGCCGCATCGGGCTCGATGGTGGCCGATCTTGCAGGCCCCCCGCGGGTGGTCCGTACGATGGGGCCCGTGTGCGTAGACGACAGCCCAGCCGGCCAGGTCCCCGCGGTATTGCACGACTTTGAGCCGGACGTCGAGGTCCACCTGGAGCCGGTTGACTCGGTCGTGGTGACCACGCTGATGGACAACGTCAGCGACATGCTCATGCCCAACCAGGGCCCGGCGCGACGCGTCGCGCTGGGGTCCGGCCCGTGGCGGCCGTCGACGCTGATGGAGGACGGGCAGGTCCCCGATGCACTGGTCGCCGAGCACGGCTTCTCGGTGCTGGTGACGGTCACCAAGGGCGGGAACGCGCACCGGTTCCTCTTCGACACCGGGGCCAGCCCGGATGGCGTGGCGGAGAACATGCGCCGCCTGGACGTCGACCCGGCCTCGATCGAGGTCATCGTCTGCAGCCACGGCCACTTCGATCACACGGCGGGAATCGACGGCGTGATCCGCGCCGTCGGCCGGCCGAACATGCCGCTGCTCATCCATCCGCACTTCTGGCGCCGGCGCCGCCTCGCGCTGCCCGGGCGGGAACCGCTGGAGATTCCCACCACCAGCCGCCGGGCGCTGACCGAGGCCGGCTTCGAGATCATCGAGGAGCGGCAGCCGAGCTTCCTGTTCGACCGGTCGGTGCTGATCACCGGGGAGGTGCCGCGGACCACCGGCTACGAACCCGGCTTCCCGCCGCAGCAGGCCTGGATCGACGGGGGCTGGCAGCCCGACCCGCTCGTGCTCGACGATCAGGCCCTGATCGTCAACGTGGACCGCAAGGGGCTCGTGGTGATCACCGGCTGCGGGCACGCCGGTGTGGTGAACATCGCCCGGTACGCGCGCCGGCTCACCGGCGATCAGCCGCTCTACGCGCTGATCGGCGGGTTCCACCTCAGCGGCCCCGCGTTCGAGCCGCTGATCCCGCGTGTCCTGGACGACCTGGCGGCGATGGACCCGGGTGTGCTGGTGCCCGCGCACTGCACGGGCTGGCGCGCGCAGCACGCGATGTCGGCACGGCTGCCAGCGGCATTCGTGCCGAACTCCGTCGGGACCAGCTTGCACCTGTGACCCCGGCGTGGCGCGGGCCCGCCAGCGGTAACCCGGATTCACCGGACCACGGCCTGATCAGCCCGTCCCTGCCGCGGACGCGCCGGGGCACGGAGGAGTAAGCGTCCGGGGCCTCGAGCGGCTGCAGGCTGCCGGCCCGGACGTCGACCACCTTGTGCACGTGGCGCCCCCCGGCCTGCTGCACCCACGAGACCCAGGCATGCCACGAGCCGTCACGTTCATGCATCTCCCACGCGAGTAGGTGACCGACCATGCCTCCGCTCATCTGGACGATCGGGGGGCACCAGGGCGCATCACGGCTGCTCACCCGGCCAGTATTCGAATCTGAGTTCGAGTTGTCAAGGCTAACGCACGGGACTGATGTGACTGGAGAGCGAAGCAGGCGGAGCGCGGGGCGGTGCTATGCCTGCTTGCCGTGATGGCGCGACGGGAACAGCCAGCGCGCGTGACTCATGAGCTCCTGCACGGCGCGGCGGCGGGCGTCGGCGAAGTAGCGATCCGGATCGCGCACCATCCGCTCGGGGCGGTCATCGTGGTCCTCGATGGTGATGTGGGGCGGCACCGCCGGTTCCTTCCTCACGACCTCAGTGTCAGCCCGGACCCGGGGAGGGTCAACGGGTCCTTTCGCCGTGCCACCAGCCTACGCCAGCGCGTCGGCCAGCAGCCCGGCCAGGAGGCGGATCAGCGGCACATCGGTGCGCCGGATCCCGCCGGGCTCTAACGCGTCCACCATCAGCATGCCGAACGCGTTCTGCCCGGCCGCGACCGGAACGGCCGCGAAGGACTTGTACGTCTGCGGCGCGGTGATGCGCCAGCCCGACAGGGGGTCGGCGTTGAGGTCGGGGCAGAACAGGTGCTGGTTGTGCCGGATCATGCCGAACACCAGGTCGCCCTCGGCCGTCCCCTCGGTGATCGATTCCAGCGGGTCGTCCACGCGGCCGCTGTACTGGGACGGAACCAGCACCCTCGGCGTGCCCGGCGCGAACCGGAACAGGGACGCCCGCACCCGCCCCGAGCCGGCCAGATGGGCCGCCGAGTCCACCACCATGGCGACCATTCCTCCCTGCAGCGCCTCGCGTTCGCGCCGGCCGCCCGCTGTGGCGACGCGGCCGAGCTGGCGGACGATGGGGTCCAGCGCGTCGTTCATCGTCACCTGCATCGCGACCGCCGCGTCCACCGCCGCCTGCTGCGCCTGGGCCCGCAGCCGCTCCTTGCGGATCTGCTCGTAAGCGGGCACCCCGGCAGCCGTCACGCTGGCGGCCACCGCCCCGAGGATCCACCACTGCCGGTCCACGACCGCCGCGCCCGCCTCCGTGCCGAGCCACGTTGCCAGGCCGACCGCGACCAGGCTGATCGCCGTCGTCAGGTAGACGCGCGCGCCGGATGGAATGCGCATGCGGGGCAGGGTAGATGATCCACTGACCGTATTCGCGCACTACACCTATATCGAGACATTCCCGAACGGGTCGTGCCCACCGGCCTCGTCTAGTCGAACTCGGTGGGCAGGGCGGGATCGAGGTGGTGTGCCAGGGCCCGCTCGAGCTGGCGGTGATTGACGCGGCCCAGGGACAGCGGCGGCAGCTCATCCATGCCGAACCAGCCGACATCGAGGGTCTCCAGCGCCGCTGGCGGCTGCACGGTCCCGTCCGGGCGGCACAGGAAGAACAGCTTGTAGACATGCACCGCGAGCGGCGGCGGATTGAGCTGGAGCTCACGGTCCCAGCACCCGATCAGCTTCACCGCCGAGCTGTGGTACCCGGTCTCCTCGAGGATCTCCCGGGTGACGGCGACCGAGGGCGCGTCCCCCGGATCGGCCCAGCCACCGGGCAGCGACCACCGGCCGTCGGTCCGCTCCTGCATCAGCAGCACGCGCTCCCGGTCGTCGAAGATCGCACCGCGCACGTCGACCTTTGGGGTGGCATAACCCGAGTCGCGGCCGAGCTCGAGCGCGAGCTCGTCGGCCGGCCGGTCGGTGAGCGCCGCGAGCAGCTCCACGGCCAGCCGGCTCACCTGCCGGTACCGGTCCAGGTCGTAGGCGTCAGCGCCGTACGTCAGCCCGTCCTGCGCCAGTGCCGAGAGCTTGATCCCGATCCGGCGCACCGCGTCCGCGGTTGTCGTAGCCACCCGGGCATTATCGCGTCCGGAGCTGACCGGCGGTCCCGTGCAGCACCAGGACCGGGATGTCGATCTTCGGCAGATCGGGCGCGGAAGTCGGTGTGCCCGGTGGTGAACGCGTCGCGGTCAGCCGCCGCCGGCCGATTCGAAGGCGCGGCCGACCGTGGTGGCCACCGGGCCGGTGCTGAACAGGCCCATGCTGCCGTCGGTCGCCGTGGCCTGCAGCCCGAACCAGGCGTAGCGGTGCACGAACGGCAGGCTCTGCAGCATCGCGGTCGCGGCGGTGAGGAACGCGGCCTGCTGCTGCTCCGTTGGGGTGGCCGGGGAGCCGCCGAAGTTGGCCAGGGCGAACTCGGTCAGCCAGATCGGCAGGCGGTAGCGCGCGTACACGGCCTGGAGGTAGCTCTGCAGCTGGCTGACGGCTGCGCCGGTTGCGAAGTCGGATCCATACCAGTGCAGCGTGATGAAGTTGACCCGGTAGCCGCGGGCGGCGGCGCCGGACATGAACTGATCCAGCCAGCCACCGGGCGTGGCGCCGTCATCGGCGACCGCCGGGCTGCCGAGCTGCATGCCGGTCGCCATCAGCTGCGGCCACAGGCTGAGGGCCTGCGCGGGTGTCATGTTCGACTGGCTGGCCATGTCCGGCTCGTTGAAGCCGAGCAGGTACTGGCCTTCCTGCTTGACCTGGCTGAGCGTGCTGGAGGTCACGTCGGCTGCGCCCCAGATCATCGGCACGAACTGCACGCCGGGAGGCCCGGCCACGCCGGGCGTGGCCGACCAGGTGTAGTACCAGGACGCCCCCGACTCGCTCAGGGCCTGGGTGGCGCCGGTGAAGGCCCACGCGCCGACGCCCTTCTCGGCGCCGGTCACCGCGGGAGCCGGGGCCGGGTGCGTGGCCGAAGGCGCGGGACGCGGCGAAGCCGCCGGCGCCGGC
>JASHOI010000070.1 GCA_030041195.1 Streptosporangiaceae bacterium
TGGTCGAGCCAGTCGTTCACCAGCGCCCACTCTTCGTCGGTGAAGGGCCGCTGCTGGGAGAACATGGCGGCGTGCGCGGCCTGCGCTACCAGGTCGCTGGTGACTCCGGCGCGGCCCAGTGCCCCGCCGAGTACGGGCTTGCCGCTGAGCACCCCGATCGAGCCGGTCACCGTGCCCGGCTGCGCCACGATGACGTCGGCTGCCATCGAGATGTAGTAGCCGCCCGATGCCGCGACGTCGCCCATCGAGACCACGACGGGCGTGCCACCTGCCCTGGCGCGGACCACCTCGCGCCAGATCGTGTCCGACGCCACGTACGAGCCGCCAGGGCTGTTGACCCGCAGCAGGATCGCGCGAGCCTGCTCGTCGCGGGCGGCGGCCCTGATCGCGGCCGCGATCGTGTCCGAGCCCATCGAGGAACCGCCGAGCGGGCTGCGGCCGCTGCGGCCGCGGCGGATCGGGCCGGTGGCGTAGATCAGCGCCACCGCCGGCTCGTGACGCGGTGCCAGCCTGACCGCCTTGCGCGCCCGCTCGGCGATCAGCTTGCCGCGCTGGTAGCGACCCAGGTACAGCAGCATCGTCTCCGGTCCTGCCAGCTTGCGGACCGCGGCGTAGACCTCGTCGCGGTACCCGAGGTGATCGACCAGCCCGTGAGCCTGAGCCTGCGCGGCCAGGAACGGTCCCGCGTCGATCAGCGACCTGACCTTGTCCTCGGGCAGGTTCCTGCGCTCGGCGATCGCCCGCACGAGCTGACCGGTCACCGATGCGGTCAGCTCCTGGGTCGCCTCCCTGGCCGACGGGGAGAAGCCCCGCTCGGTCAGCTGCTCGGCCGCGCTCTTGTACTCGTGCCGCTTGGCGACCTGGAAATCGACCCCGAGCTGGTCCAGCGTGCCGCGCAGGAAGTACCGCTCCATCGCGATCCCGGTCAGCCCGAGGTCGCCCGACGGCTGCAGATAGATCGTGTCGAACGCGGTGGCCAGGTAGTACGGCACGTTGCCCGCAGAGAACTCGCCGAAGGTCTCGGCCCACGCGACGGTCAGCTTGCCCGCGTCCCGGAACTCCTCGACCGCGCGCCGGAACTCCTGCACCGTGGCCAGCCCGATCGGCCGCCCGCCAACCTTGACGACCAGCGCCCGGACCCGCTGGTCGCTGCGGGCCCGGCGCAGGCCGTCCAGCAGGTCGGCCAGTCTGGACCGGCGCATTGTCAGGACGGCGGACACCGGGTCGGCCGGCGGTTCCTCAGCGATGCCCTCGGTCAGGTCGAGCTCCAGGATCAGCGGCGCCGTGCGCTGCCGGCGCAATCTCGCCAGCTGCTCGGCAATCATCGACTGCGGCATGCGCTCAGCCTACGGCGCATCCGTTCAGGCCGGTCCATAGCGGGCGTGGCCCGGGGGTGAGGGCGGCTGGAGCGGGTGGGCTATGGTCGGCGCGATGGTCAATCGGGATGGGAACGGCTGGACAACCTGCGACCAGGGCCACCGGCACTGGGGCCGGTTCGGCGCGGCCGGGCTGCTGGCCTTCGCCCCGGACGAGGGCCAGACGTGCGTGCTGCTGCAGCGCCGGAGCTGGTGGGGCAACCACGGCGGCACCTGGGGGCCGCCCGGTGGCGCGCGGGACAGCCACGAGTCCGCCGTCACCGCAGCGCTGCGCGAGGCCGAGGAGGAGTGCGCGATGCCGGCCGACGCCGTCAGCGTGACCGGGATTTTCCGCGATGACCACGGCGGCTGGTCGTATCAGACGGTGATCGCCACGGCGCCGCGGCCGTTTCCGGTGCGCGCGGTGAGCAGCGAGACCAGCCAGGCCTCGTGGGCAGCGGCGGACGATGTCGGTGCCCTGGACCTGCATCCCGGCTTCGCCGAGCAGTGGCCGGTGCTGCGCACGGTGCTGCAGCCGCTGGCGCTCATCGTGGACGCGGCCAACGTCATGGGCTCGCGGCCCGACGGCTGGTGGCGGGACCGGGCCGGCGCCGCGCGGCGGCTCCGCGATCAGCTGGCCGGGCTGGCCGCCGACGGCATGCCCGCGCTGCCCGAGGCGATGCGGGCGCCAGCGCTGGAACGGTGGTTCCCGGAGATCGTCATGGTCGTGGAGGGAGCGGCGCGCTCGGTCGCCGCGGCCCACGCGGCCGGCTCGCGCGACGCTGATCCGCCGGCTGGGTCACCGGACGGCCGGGTCCGGGTCGTTGCGGCCCCCGGCTCGGGCGACGACACCATCGCCGAGCTGGCCCGGGATCTGCCGGGGCGGCGCCTGGTGGTGACGGCCGACCGGCAGCTGCGCGAACGGTGTACGGCGGCGGGAGCGTCGGTGACCGGCCCCGGCTGGCTGCTCGGCCAGCTCTGAGCGCGGCCCGGTGTAGCGTCGGCATCATGCCCGGTTCGCCCGGCTCGTTCCCGCTCGGCGCGGCCGTGACCATGCGCGATCTCGAGACGGACGTGCACCCGGTGCTGCGGCGGCTTCGCGCCGACGAGCCGGTGTCGTGGCTGCCGGTCCTGGGCGGCTGGCTGGTAACCCGCCGGGACCTGGCCCTGCGTGCGCTGCGGGACAGCCGGACGTTCACCGTCGACGATCCCAGGTTCTCGACCGCCAGGGTGGTCGGGCCGAGCATGCTGTCGCTGGATGGCGCGGAGCACAAGCGGCACCGCGACCCGTTCGCTGAGGCGTTCCGGCTGGCCCCGGTGCGGGCCCGGCTGGAAGAGATCGCCGGGACAGAGGCCGGCCGGCTGGTGGCCGGGTTCGCCGCGGCGGGCCGGGCCGAGTTGCGGCGCAGCCTGGCCGGGCCGCTGGCGGTTGCGGTCGTCGCCGACGTGCTCGGCCTCGGCCAGACCGATCCCAAGCTCATCCTGGCGTGGTACGACGAGATCGTCGGCGCGGTCTCGGCTCTGGCCGGGCGGTCGGGGGAGAGCCATGAGCCAAGCGCCGCGGCCGGGGGCTCAGCGGCGTTCGCTGAGCTCGGCGCCAGCCTGCGGGCGGCGATCGCCGGCGCCCGCGGGGGCTCGCTGCTCGCGGCCGTAGGCCGGGACCGCGGGCTGCGCGACGCTGAGGTCGTGTCGAACGCGGCGGTGCTGATGTTCGGCGGGATCGAGACCACCGAGGGCATGATCTGCAACGCCGTCCTGCACCTGCTCGGCCATCCCGCCGAGCTTGCCGAGGTGATCGCCGACCCGCGGCTGGTGGCCAACGCCGTGGAAGAGTCGCTGCGGCTCGAGCCCGCCGCAGCAGTGGTGGACCGCTACGCGACCGCCGATGTCACGCTCGCCGGCGTGGCGATCCGGCGCGGCGACCTGGTCACAATCTCGCTGGCCGGAGCGGGCCGGGACCCGGCGTTCTTCCCCGATCCGGACCGGTTCGACCTGCACCGCGCGAACGCCAGGCAGAACCTGGCGTTCGCGCACGGCCCTCACTTCTGCATCGGCGCGCACGTGGCCAGGCTGGAAACCCGAGCCGCCGTGGCGGCCCTGCTCCGGCTGCCGGGGCTGCGGCTGGATCCCGCGCGCCGGCTGGCACCACGGGGAGTGGTCTTCCGTAAGCCGCCGTCGTTGCACGTGCAGTGGGATGCTGCGGCCCTTCGGCGCTAGCCGGCATTGCGTCGCCCGCGGCCCACGTGCCCCGGCTCAGGACAGGGACGCGAACTCGGACTGGGCGCGCTCGAGCACCGTGCTCAGCACGCTGCGGGCGACATCGAGGTCCGCGGCTGGCAGATCGCCCCACAGCCGCTGGGTCACGTCGTCGGCCTGCTGCTGGACGCGGCGCACGAACCGCTGGCCGTCCTCGGTCAGCGTGACGGTGGAGCCGGCCTCTGGTGCGGTCACGACCAGGCCTTTCGCGGCAAGCTGCCGGATGTGGGCCTCGGCCGTCTCCGGGTCCGTCTTCAGGGCGTTCGCAACCTGGCCGGTGAACTCATCGCGGCCGGCCGATCCGCCGCTGCCCGCGATCAGGGCCAGCGCCACCCACTGGGGCTCGCTGACGGCGCCGGCCAGCAGCCGGTTAAGTATGGCGTTGAGCGTCTTCTCCGTCTGCCCGAGAAGCTGCTGGAACGGTGGTGTTGCGGCGTTCATTTGAGGTCTCCCTAGTCTGCTGGATGCGCGGTAGGTGTGGCTTACTATTCGTGGGTTCTTCCAACGTTGGTATATCCAACGATAGTCAGATCGTTGGAGTTGTCAAGCTTGGTTAGGCCAACGATTAGACTCGGCGGTCGTGGAGGATCTCACCGACGAACAGGTCGGCTACGACCCGCCGGAGCGATTGCGGCAGCTTCCGACCTGGCTCACGGCCCAGGTAGCCCTCAGGGGGCGCCGCCTGGTCAACGCGTCTCTGGCGCAGGACGGCGCGCGCCGCCAGCACTTCACGGTGCTGGCCTCGCTCTCCGAGCAGGGGCAGGCGAGCCAGGCAGAGCTGGGACGGCGGTTGTCAATCGACCGGAGCGACCTCCACGCGCTGCTGGCCGATCTCGAGGGCGACGGGCTCGTGGCCAGAGTCCGCGACGAACGGGACCGCCGGCGCAACGTGGTCACGCTGACCCCGGCAGGCCAGAGCGCCCTGGAACGGCTCGGCGAGCGGATCGACGCCGCCCAGGACGCACTGCTCGAACCGCTGTCCGCCGCTGAGCGCCGGGAGCTGAGCCGCCTGCTGCAGAAGCTTCTCTGAGCTGGCCCGCGGCCGGACGGCGACGTTCAGGCCGGTCCCATATCGGCCGTCAGCCATCGCTGCGGGCGCAGGTAGATCGCCACCTGCTCGCCCAGCTCCGTCCTGGCGAACTCGATGTAGGCCGGGACCTTATCCGGCGGCAGATAACGCGCGGTGATCTCCAGGAGCAACTCGTCGGTCCCCGGAACCATGCGCGTGACCGGCCCCTCGACCGACACGTACCTGGCGGTCGGTGTGACCCGGTCGACCATCAGCGTGAACCGCCCGGCCGCCTCGATCAGCCGCGCCTTCCGCGACGCGGCCTCGGTCAGCACCCACGCTTCCCCGCCCGGCTCGTACTGGTACCAGATCGGCAAGGTCAGCGGGCCGCGGCCCAGACCGGCCGACACCGACAATGCCGCGATATGCGGTTCCGCCAGGAACAGCTCACGGTCGCGCACAGACAAGCTGCTATCTGCCATGACACAGAGCCTAGGGGCGGGTACCGACAATCTTGCCGACAGCGCATAGCACCCGCATAGCGAAATGGCGCGGATGCACTGCGCGGAACGGCAAAGCGGCCCGTTATCAGTTATCTACGTCAGTGGCGCCGAACCGGTTCACGCCCCGGACGCGGTGGTTGCGAAGTCGGCTGCTGAGCCGCTTCCGCTGCGCTTACGGTCTGCTGCCGATCGTTTGGGCCCCAAGCCGTGAGAGCGGCATCCTGGCTGCCGGAGCGGGACGAATCGCGTTTGCGCAGGGCCATGTCCCCGGCAGTCGGTGGTACCGAGGGGATATTTTGATGAGCAATAGGAAAAGGGCTTTGGGCGGGAGCCGGCGGTATGTCTCCAGGCACCGCAAAGAAACGTCGTGGAAAATCGGCGACTTGGCGGCGGTGCCTGCCGGCCTGACTTCCAAGATGGCCGTCGCCGGTCTGGCCGGTGCGGCGCTGGCGATACCAGCCGCCTCGGCATTTGCCTCGCCTTCGTCTCTCCCGGTGAATTCAGCGGCAACGTTGATGACCTTCAGCCACGCCGCTAATGGGGAGCCAGCCCTGGCCAGCGACAGCACGCCGCGCGAAGACCCGGCCGCGTCGGGCTCCGACCCAGCTGACTTCGCATCACAGGCCCCGGCACTGCTGCTCAAGCCCGGTGGAGCTTTCCTGACGCTGCCCCGCTCCGCAACCAGCGTCTACACGGTGCCGGCTGGAAGCCTGCTCGTCGCGCCCGATGGCACCCTGATGAACCTGCAAGTCGGCACCTACTCCACCGGTTACGGCTCGATAATCGTGACCCCGGCCCAAAGCACCGGCAGCACATCAGACCAACCGGGCTCGGCCGAGACGCCCGCGCAGGAGCTGCCAACTCTCGGGCGCGGTCACTCGGAGGACGACACGGTCATGCTGCCGCTACCGGCGCATGCCGTAGATCAAGGTCGTGGACCGGCTGGCGTCCCCGATCCCGTTCGCCCGCCGACTCCCCCCGATCCTGGCATTGACTCGACGGCCACAGTGGTCCTAACCGCATTCACGTCGGCTGACACAGCGTCGGTCGTGCCGTCGACCGACGCTGCGCAACAGGTGGCGAGCGGAGTTTCCGCCCGGACAGCGAATTCGAGCACCGCGCTGTCGGCCACAAACCCGGACGGGTCGGTGAGCTCGCTGAACCCGGACGGGTCGGTGCCCGCGACGAACTCGGATGTGACGGTAATGCCGGCGAGGCAGAACCCGGACGGGTCGATGACGGTGGTGACGCCGAATCCGGACGGTTCGGTCACGGAGGTGACCTCGAACCCGGATGGGTCCATCAAGTCGGTGGGTGAGATGGCTCCGGACGGGTCGGTGACGCAGGTGACACAGAATCCTGATGGGACGCAGACCCTTACCAACCCGGATGGGTCGCAATCGGTGATCGGCGCGGATGGATCGGTGACGCAGACCGTGCCGATTACGGGCGCTCCGGCGCAGCCGGGTTCGGATGCGGGTTCGTCGGCTCCGGGTGGTCCGACAGGGCTGGGGTCGGGTTCGACGGCTCCGGGCGGCGCGGGTTCCACTGGCGTGGTGCTGGTCAGCAGCGATCCGACGGCCTCGAGCGGCGGTAACCAGATCTCCGGCAACGGTGCTTCGGCCAGCAGTCCCCCCGACCCAGCGGTCAGCATCGGCCCCCAGCAGGAGCCCGGTATCTCCGGCCCTCCGGTCGTCTTCGGCGGCACCGGTACTGCCACCTCCAGCAGTCCCGCCGACCCCTCCATCAGCATCGGCCCGGAGCAAGAGCCGGGCACGTTCGGCCCGATTCCCGCGAGCCCGGTGGCCGTCCCGCCACCCACCATCAACATCGACCCCGGCGACTTCGGTCCCGGCAGTCCCGGCGGCGGATTCGGCGGCGGCAGCTTCTGAAAGCCAGCTCGGACGGCGGCAGTTGCGGAACGCAAAGAAGGATGACAGCGATGACCGAGTTGACAGTAAGGGCGGCCGCGGCGGAACGGCTGCTGAGAAGCGTGCCGACCGGCCCAGCAGCGACCACGTCCACGATCGTGCCGCGCGAAGCGGCTGCGGCCGCCGAGAGAGGCCGCAGCCCGGCCTGGGCCAAACCGGTCTTCGTGCTCTGCGGCGGCCGGTCAGGTTCCACGCTGCTGCGATTTCTGCTCGACGCCCATCCCGACCTGGCCTGCCCTCCGGAGACCAACTTGTCGTTCGCGTGTGCGCAGCTTGCGAACGCGTGGTCGCTGCTGGCGGGCGAGCCAGTGGCGCCCAACAGCCCGGCCGGGGCTCCGCTGATCCCCGAGCAGGCGGTCGACGGGATCAGGCAGAGCCTGGAATTGATGATCGGGCCGTACCTGGCGCGCCGCGGCAAGAACCGGTACTGCGACAAGAGCCTGGACGCGGCGAACCACGCCGACCTGCTGATGCGGCTGTTCCCTGGCGTGAGGTTCATCTGCCTGTACCGGCACCCGATGGACGTGATCGCGTCGGGGATGGAGGCGTGTCCCTGGGGGCTGCGGGGCTACGGGTTCGAACGGTACGCCGCAGCGTTCCCGGGAAATGCCGTGATGGCCCTGGCACAGTTCTGGGCCGACCACGCCGCCGCCAACCTGCGCGTGGAGGAACAGGCCCCGGAGCGCTGCCACCGGGTCCGCTACGAGGACCTGGTCGCGGACCCCGAGGCGGTCGCGGAGCGGATGTTCGCGTTCCTCGGCGTGGCGGCGGCGCCCGGGATCTCCGGCCGGTGCTTCACGCCGGAGCGGGAGCGGGGTGGGGGCGCCGACTACAAGATCTGGCACACCTCGCAGATCACCACCGACTCGGTGCGGCGTGGCTGGTCCATCCCGGCGCACATGATCGAGCCAGCGATGGCCGCCAGGATGAATGGACTCGCCGACCGGCTCGCCTACATCAGGGTAGACGGGGCGTGGGGCGTCGCCGACATACCGCCCGACTTCCGGGTGCTCGCTCCCGGCGAGGCGTCCGGCACCCCGACGGCCAGCGCCGGCGCTACCCAGCAGATGCCGCGCGCATTCATCAAGCTCGGCGAGCTTCTCCAGGCCGGGCTGTTCCGGATCAGTGACCGCTTCATCCACCGGTGGGAGCAGTGCGCGGAAGAAGCCTTCCTCGTCATCGCCACCTCCCCCGACAACAGCAGCGCGGCGCGCTGGCGGGTCGATCTGGCGACGCGGACGGTCAACCTGGCGAGCGGCCAGTCCGGCATCGGCCGCCAGGACGACGTGCCCTGGCAGATCGTCGGGCGCAGCGACGTGTGGGAACGGGTGATCCGCGGCACGACGAACCTCAACGTCGCCCTGCGCTGCCGGGATCTGCGTTACAGCAGCACCGGCGAGGCCGCGTCCCTCGGCGCCACGCGCATGAGCATGTTCGCCGATTTGCTCGGCGTCACCTCATGGCGGATGACTGGCCTGAACGGGCCGTCCCCCGGCTTGGGTGGCGCCGCACGGTGATATCGCCGCCGCCTGTCTACGATCGCCTCGTAATGCGGATCACAGAAGGCGGAGGCCTGGCGTGCGGGTCGTGGTGATCGGGGCTGGTTTTGCCGGGCTGATGGCGGCGTGGCGGCTGAGCCAGGGCGGCTGCGAGGTCGTGGTGCTGGAGGCGCGCGACCGGGTCGGCGGCCGCGTGTGGTCGCAGGAACTGATCCCCGGCGATCCGCGGACCGTGATCGAGCGTGGCGCCGAGTTCGTCCTGGACGGCTATGACCTGCTGCGCGGTGTGCTCGGCGAGGTCGGCCTGGAACTCGCGGCCACCGGGATGTCCTACTACGAGCGGGAGCCCCGCGGCGCCGCGCCGGTCTCGGCGGCCGAGGTGGCCGACTGCGCAGCCTGGGCGGCCGCCGCGGCGGCGGCCGCCCCGCCGGGCACCTCCCTCGCCGCGGTGGCCGGGGGCTGGGCGGGATCGCCCGCCGCGCTGGCCGCGTACCTGTCACGCATCGAAACCACCGACGGGGTGGGTGCCGGCTTGCTTGCCGCCGCGGCGGCCGGGGATGCCACCGCCGGCTTCACCAGGCGGCCGAGTTGGCGAGTGGCCGGCGGCAACCAGCGCGTGGCCGGGGAACTGGCCGGGCGACTCGGGTCGGCGGTGTGGCTCGGCAGCCCGGTCAGCGCCGTCGAGCACGACGACGGGGGCGTCCGCGTGAGCACGGCGAGCGGCGCCGTCGCCGGTGACGCCGCGATTGTCGCGGTTCCCATGGCCGTGCTGCGCGGCCTGCCGATCACGCCGCCTGTTCCCGGCCGCCAGCGGGCCGCATGGGAGCGCAGCGGGCTGGCGCACAACGCCAAGCTGCACATGCCGCTCGGCCGGCCCGCCGCGGCCACGGCCGTGCAGAGCGTGCCGGACCGTTTCTGGGCCTGGGCCGCAACCGACGCGACCGGGCAGGTCCAGCCGGTCCTGCACGCCTTCGCGGGCACCGAACACGGCCTGGCCGCGCTGGCCGTCGCGGACGGGCCAGCCGCCTGGGCGGCCCGGGCCGCGGCGCTGCTACCGGAGCTGGATACCGATCCGGCGGGAGCGGTGCTCACCACCTGGAACGACGATCCCTGGGCGGGTGAGTCGTACTCGGCGGATATCGTCACGGCGGCTCCCGGCGACCGGGACATCCTGGCGGCTCCGGTCGGCCGGGTGCATTTCGCCGGCGAGCACACCGCCGGTGACCTGGCGGGCCTGATGGAGGGCGCCCTGCGGTCCGGCGAGCGGGCGGCTCGCGAGATCCTCGCCGGGCAGCCCCGGGACCGGTGACCGGGCTCGGCGGCTAGGCCACCTGGAACGACCGCTTGGCCAGGCCCAGCCAGTAGCCGGTGATGGTGGTCACCGGCGCCGGGAGCTCTCCGGCCGCGCCGAGCGTCACGAACAGCGGCGCGAAGTGCTCGGTCGTCGGGTGCGCGTACCGGGCGGCGGGCGCGGTGGCGAAGTTCGCGAGCGTGTCGACGTCGCCGGCGTCCAGCGCCTCGGCGGCCCAGTGATCGAACTCGGCCGACCAGCCCGGCGGCGGCGCGTCGAAGCGGAAGTCCTGCAGGAACGGCAGCCCGTGGGTGAGGAAGCCGCTGCCGACGATCAGCACGCCGTCCTCGCGCAGTGGGCGCAGCGCCGCGCCGATCCGCAGCAGCCGCTCCGGATCCAGGCTCGGCATGGAGATCTGCAGCACCGGGATGTCGGCATCGGGGTACATCACGGTCAGCGGCACGTAGGCGCCGTGGTCCAGGCCGCGGCCGGGCAGCTCGGTGACCGGCTCCTGGCCCGCCAGCAGCTCGCGGACCTGGGCGGCGAGGCCGGGCGCGCCGGGAGCCGGGTACCTGGCCCGGTAGTAGCGTTCGGCGAACCCGCCGAAGTCATAGACGAGCGGGACACCGTCGTCCGTCGCGCCGATCGTCAGCGGCGCGGATTCCCAGTGCGCCGACACGATCAGGATGGCCCGGGGCCGCGGCAGGGCGCGGGCCCACGCCGCGAGCTGCACCACCCACAGCGGGTCGTCGACCAGCGGCGGGGCGCCGTGGCCGAGGTAGATCGCGGGCATCCGGCCCGGCTGCACCGCCGTCGTGGCGAGCGCGGTCACCTGCTCGGCCGCGCCGGGGCTCACCGGCTCGTGCTCGGGTTCCCGCGCTCGAAGCTCCTCGTCCATGTCTCCTCCAGTGCGCGGTGCCAAGCGGCCTGGTTCTCGCGGTCTGTGATACCCACGTTCTATGGTGCCGACGTCCCGGATCCCGCCCGCGACCGGGCGTGCGCTGCGGGTGGTGGTGCTCTCCGACACGCACGCGCCGCGGCGGTGGAAGTCCTGCCCTCCTGCGGTGGCCGAGCATCTGCGCGTGGCCGACGTAATCCTGCACGCCGGGGACGTGTGCACCGCCGCGGTCCTCGACGAGCTGTCCGGGTACGCTCCGGTGCTCGCCGTGGCCGGCAACAACGACGGCCCCGACGTGGCGGCCTGGGGCGCCACGCCGGCGCTCGAGGCCGATCTCGGCGGCCTGCGGGTCGCGATGATCCACGACAGCGGCCCGGCGGACGGCCGGCTGCACCGGATGCGGCGCCGGTTCCCCGGTGCTGACCTGGTCGTGTTCGGGCACTCGCACATTCCATTGGATGCCGGGGACGGCGGGTTCCGGATCTTCAACCCCGGATCGCCCACCGACCGCCGCCGTCAGCCGCACGGCACCGTGGGCGTGCTGCGCATCGCGGCCGGACGGCTGGCGGCCGCGGACATCATCGCGGTCACCTGAGCACGAGACCGTGACCCGGGTCAGCCGTCGGGCGCCAGCCAGAGGACCCCGAGCGGCGGCAGGCTGAGCGACGCCGAGGCGGGCTGGCCGTGCCATGGCTCGTTCACGGCCTCGACGGCCCCGAGGTTGCCCACGCCGCTGCCCCCGTAGTCGGCGGCGTCGGTGTTGATGATCTCGCGCCACTGCCCGGCGGCGGGCAGGCCGACCCGGTAGTCGAGGTGCGGGCCGCCGGAGAAGTTCACCACGCAGGCGACGGTCCTCGCCCCGGGCCCGGTTTCGTCCGTTCCCGCGAACCGCAGGAACGCCAGCACGTTCCCGTCCGCGTCGCTCGCGTCGATCCAGTTGAACCCCAGCGGGCTGAAGTCCTGCCTCCACAGCGCCGGGCTGCCGTCGTAGACCTGGTTCAGGTCCCTGACCAGCCGCTGCACGCCGCTATGGAATCCGCCGCCGTCGCTCAGCGCCTGCCAGTCGAGCCCAGCCTGCTCGGACCACTCGGCGTCCTGGCCGAACTCCGAACCCATGAACAGCAGCTGCTTGCCCGGATGGGCCCACTGATAGGCCAGCAGCGCCCGCAGGCCGGCGAACTGCTTCCACCGGTCACCGGGCATCTTGTGCAGCAGCGACCCCTTGCCGTGCACCACCTCGTCGTGCGACAGCGGCAGCACGAAGTTCTCGCTGAACGCGTACACCATCGAGAACGTGATCTCGTTCTGGTGGTAATGCCGGAAGATCGGGTCCGTGGCCAGGTAGGACAGGGTGTCGTGCATCCAGCCCAGGTTCCATTTGAGGCCGAACCCGAGCCCGCCCGTGTGCACCGGCTTGGTCACCCCAGGCCAGGCCGTGGACTCCTCGGCGATCATCATGATGCCGGGCACCCGCTTGTAGCAGGTGGCGTTCACCTCGCGCAGGAACGAGACCGCGTCCAGGTTCTCCCGGCCGCCGAGTGCGTTCGGTGACCATTCGCCTGCGGCGCGCGAGTAGTCGAGGTAGAGCATGGACGCGACGGCGTCGACGCGCAGCCCGTCGGCGTGGAACTCCTCCAGCCAGTAGATCGCGTTGGCCACCAGGAAGTTGCGGACCTCGGGCCTGCCGTAGTCGAAGATGAGCGTGCCCCAGTCCGGGTGCAGGCCACGGTGCGGGTCCGCGTTCTCGTAGAGCGGCGTGCCGTCGAACCGGGCGAGCGCCCAGTCGTCACTGGGGAAGTGCGCTGGCACCCAGTCGAGGATCACGCCGATGCCGGCCTGGTGCAGCCGGTCCACCAGGTAGCGGAAGTCGTCCGGCGTGCCGAACCGGGCCGAGGGCGCGTAGTAGGAGGTCACCTGGTAGCCCCAGGATCCGCCGAACGGGTGCTCGGCGACCGGCAGGAACTCGACGTGCGTGAACCCGAGCCCGGTGACGTAGTCGGTGAGCTGCTCGGCGAGCTCGGTGTAGGAGAGCCCGGGCCGCCACGAGCCGATGTGCACCTCGTACACGCTCATCCGCTGGCCCAGCGGGTCGCGACCGGCTCGCTCGGCCATCCAGGCCTGATCGTCCCACTCGTAGCGGGAGTCGTAGACCACCGAAGCGGTGGCCGGCGGCCGCTCGGCGAGCGCGGCCAGCGGGTCGGCCTTGCTGTGCCAGCTGCCGTCCGGGCCGCAGATGTCGTACTTGTACTTCGTGCCCGGGCCCACCCCGGGCACGAAGAGCTCCCAGACCCCCGACCCGCCCAGCGAGCGCATCGGGTGCGCGCGCCCGTCCCAGTGGTTGAAGTCGCCGATCACCCGCACGCCGCGCGCGTTCGGCGCCCAGACGGCGAACGCGGTGCCGCCGGCCTTATCGCTGGCGTGGGCGCCGAGCACTTCCCACAGCTGCTCGTGCCGGCCCTCGGCGATCAGGTGCAAGTCGATCTCGCCGAGCGTCGGCAGATGGCGGTACGGGTCGTCGGTGACGGTCTCGGGCAGGGTCTTGGTCCCGTCGGTCCCCGGTGCCGGATAAGCAACGGCCAGCCGGTAGTCGGGCACGCCGCTGACCGGGAGCGTGGTCGCGAACACCCCCTGGTGCAGGTGCTCCATCGGGAACCTGCGGCCGTCCGGGAGCACCGCGGTGACCGAGGCGGCCAGGGGACGCAGCGCGGCTACGACCGTCCCGCCCGGGCCCTCATGCGCGCCGAGGACCGAGTGCGGGTCGTGATGTGTCCCCGCCACGATCCGGTCGATCTCGGCATGGCTGATCTTCGTGGCCGGACTGGTCTTTTCCATAAGGACGCCGCAATCGAGTCGAGCGGGATAGGGAGCCAGGACGGGCGGTGCCTGGACTCGTAAACCACCTCATATACCGCCTTGTCCAGCATCAGGGCGCGCAGCAGCGTGCCGTGGGCCTGCGGATCCATCCCGCCAGCCTCTGCGTAGCCCTTGCAGAACGCCGCCTGGCTGCGTTCGACCCACTCGTCGGCGAGATCTCGGAGCTTCTCCGCATCCGGGCGATCAATTAGCTGATGGCGCGCAGCGTAGTCGAACGAGCGGAGCATGCCGGCCACATCACGCAGAGCGACCGCGGGTGCCCGCCGCTCCTCCAGCGGAACCGCTGGCTCGCCCTCGAAATCCAGGACCACCCAGCCGGTCGCCGTCCGGAGCACCTGGCCGAGGTGGTAGTCGCCGTGCACCCGCTGCGCCGGCACGGGTCCGCCGATCGCGGCCAGGTCAGCGTAGTAGCCGCGGATCTTGCCGGCATACGCCCGCAATTCGGGCACCTCGGCGTCGGCGCCCTCCAGCCTGCGGGCCATCTGGCCGGCCAGATCGCGCAGCGCCCCCGGCGGGAGCTCGGTGACCCCGAACGCGGCGGCCAGGTCGGCGTGCACCTCAGCGGTCGCCCTGCCCAGCCGGAACGCCTCGCCCGCGAAGTCGCCACCCGCCTGGTCGGGCCGGATCGTCCCCTGGTCCTGCACACCGTCACCGGAGTAGAGATCGCGCAGGCTGGTGACGGCCAGCGACCAGCCATCGCTGGCCCCGGGCAGGAACCTGGACAAGATCGCCAGCAGCACCGGGTCACCGCCGGCCGTGGTCTCGATCCACCCGAACGGCTCGGCCACGTGCCGCGAGCCGCGCCGGGCCAGCGCGCTGGTCACCTCGAGTTCGGGGCTGCGGCCGGGGAACAGCCTGCGCAGCACCTTGAGGATCGCCGACTCCCCGAAGATCAGGCTGGTATTGCTCTGCTCGCCGGTGAGCATCAGGCTGTCCAGGCTGGTGTCGATGACCGCGCCGGGCTCCCTGGCGAACTGCACCCGGCCGATGGTCGCCTGGTCCGCGAGGGCCCGCAGCAAGATCTTGGTCAGCTCTGGATCGTGCAGCGCCTCGTAGGCGGTCCCGGCGGAACCGGCCGGCCCCATGACCGCGTGCCGCAGCGAATCGGGTACCTGCGAACGGATGCCCACCAGGACCTGGTAGCGCGCGGTCTGCTCGTCCGAGGACACGGTGACGATCAGGTGGCGCAGCTCGGGGTCGCCGGCGGCCAGGGTGGTATCGGCTGTTATCGAGAGGTCACGCATAGTAGCGCCGCTGCCCGCGTACCAGCGCTGAGCTGGCAGCCACGCTGCTAGTGTGTCCTCAAATGTCATGACTCCAGGTCTACCCCGCGGCTGGCTGGTCATCCCGCAAACGACGGACCGGGCGGTTGAGGCCCAGATCAGTCAATCAGACGGGATCCGGTATGCAGCGGGGTGCCGGGCCTAGCGCTGCGTGGAGACCGGCGGGAGCTGGAACCAGTAGAAGCCGTGGCCGGGCAAGGTCAGCAGGTAGCTGAGCTCGCCGATCGACGGGAAGACCACCCCGCCCATGCACTCGACCGGCGAGATGCCCTTGAACCTGCGCAGGTCGAGCTCGACCGGCTGCGGGAACCTGGACAGGTTGTTGACGCAGAGGATCATGTCCGTCTCCTCCGCTTCCGGGTCCGGCGCGTCGGAGCCGAAGTGCCGGTACTCCCGGACGAAGGCCAGCACGCTGGGGTTGGAGGAGTTCAGTTCCTCGTAGTCGCCACGGCCGAAGACCGGGTGTCGTTTCCTGATCTCGATCATCCGCCTGGTCCAGTGGAGCAACGACCCGGCGTTCCGTTCCTGCGCCTCGACGTTGAGGGCCTGATAACCGTAGATCGGGTCCATGATCAGGGGCAGGTACAGCCGGGCCGGGTCACAGCCGGAAAAGCCGGCGTTCCGGTCCGGGGTCCATTGCATGGGCGTGCGGACACCGTCGCGGTCGCCGAGCCAGATGTTGTCACCCATGCCGATCTCGTCGCCGTAGTACAGCACCGGCGAGCCGGGCAGCGACAGCAGCAGCGCGGTGAACAGCTCGAGCTGGTTGCGGTCGTTGTCGAGCAGCGGCGCGAGCCTGCGCCGGATGCCGATGTTGGCCTTCATCCGCGGATCCCTCGCGTATTCCGCGTACATGTAGTCGCGCTCGTCGTCGGCGACCATCTCCAGCGTCAGCTCGTCATGGTTGCGCAGGAAAATGCCCCACTGACAGCCGGAAGGGATTGGCGGCGTCTGGGCCAGGATCTCCGAGATCGGGTAGCGCTGCTCGCGCCGCACCGCCATGAAGATGCGCGGCATCAGCGGGAAGTGGAAGGCCATGTGGCACTCGTCGCCGCCGGTCTCGGAATCGCCGAAGTACTCGACCACGTCGCCAGGCCACTGGTTGGCCTCCGCGAGCAGCACCCGGTCCGGGTAGAGCCGGTCGACCTCGGCGCGGATTCGCTTGAGGTACTCGTGCGTCTCCTTGAGGTTCTCGCAGTTGGTGCCCTCCCGCTCGTACAGGTACGGGACCGCGTCAAGCCGGAATCCGTCGATGCCCAGGTCCAGCCAGAACCGCAGCACCTCGAGCATGGCGTCCTGGACCTTCGGGTTCTCGTAGTTCAGGTCCGGCTGGTGCGAGAAGAATCTGTGCCAGTAGTACTGCCCGCGAACCTGGTCGAATGTCCAGTTCGACTGCTCGGTGTCGACGAAAATGACCCTGGCTTCGCTGTAACGGTCATCGGTGTCGGACCAGACATAGAAATCGCCGAATGGCCCGTCGGGGTCGGTCCGCGACGCCTGGAACCACGGATGCTGATCACTGGTGTGGTTCATCACCAGGTCGGCAATGACCCGGATGCCGCGCTCGTGCGCTTCCTCGACCAGCTCAACGAAATCGCCGATATTTCCGAACTCCCCGAGTATTGACATGAAATCAGAGATGTCATATCCGCCGTCGCGCAGCGGCGAGTCATAAATGGGCAGCAGCCAAATGCAGTCAATGCCGAGCCATTGCAGGTAATCCAGCCTGGATGTCAGGCCGCGGATGTCGCCCGTGCCGTCGCCATTCGAGTCATGAAAGCCGCGGACGAGCACTTCGTAGAAGACCGCGTGCTGGTACCAGCGAGGATCACGGGGCTTGGCAAATGAGAACGAGTCGGGCACCGGCTCGCTGGGCGCGGCGGCCGAGCCGGGTTTGAAGGCAGGCAGGGGCTGGCCGATCGTGCCCATCGACGTTGGCCAAGGATGTGTCCCCACTACCGTCTCCCGCTATCTCCGCCAGCCGCGCTGAACTCAAGTTACGAGTCTGTTGTGCTGCTGTTCGTTACATGTCTGCAAATCGTTACGTGCCTTGGCCGTCAACCACCTGGCCCGTTTTCACCATGAAGATGTGCGCCGGAGCCGCCGCCGGATCCAGCCGCACGTAATTCGCCTGGCCCCACCGGAACTCCTGACCGGACAGCTCGTCCGTCACAACGAAGTCCTCGCCTGCGCTGACGCCGAGCGCCGGCAGGTCGAGCCAGACGGTGGCCTCCCGCGGATGATACGGGTCGATATTGACCACGACCAGAACCGTGTCGCGCTCGCCGCCCCCACCCTCCACTAGGACGCTCTTCGAGAAGCAGAGTATCTCCGGCTGGTCGCTGTGGTGAAAACGCAGGTTCCGTAGCTGGTGCAGGGCAGAGTGTGACTTACGCAACATGTTGAGGCGGGTGATGAACGGGGTGATATCTGCCAGCGGCGGGGGAAGTCTTTCGGCGTGCTCCCAGTCCCGCGGGCGGTACTGGTACTTCTCCGAGTCCAGATATTCCTCGCTCCCCGGGACCAGCGCGGCGCTCTCGCACAGCTCGAAGCCCGAGTAGACGCCCCACGTCGGGGACAGCGTCGCGGCCAGCACCGCACGGACGCGGAACGCTGGCGGGCCGCCGTGCTGCAGGTACTCGGTGAGGATGTCCTGAGTGTTGACGAAGAAGTTCGGCCGCATGTACGCGGCCGCGGGGCCGGAGAGCTCCTCGAGGTACTCGGTCAGCTCGGCGGCCGAGTTGCGCCAGGTGAAGTACGTGTAGGACTGGTGGAAGCCGATGATCGCGAGATTGTGCATCATCGCCGGCCTGGTGAAGGCCTCGGACAGGAACAGCACGTCCGGGTCGGTCGCGGCGATCTCGGCCAGCAGCCGCTCCCAGAACGGCAGCGGCTTGGTGTGCGGGTTGTCCACCCGGAAGATCCGGATCCCGTGGGACATCCAGTGCCGGATGATGCGGAGCACCTCGGCGTAGATCCCGTCGGGGTCGTTGTCGAAATTGACCGGGTAGATGTCCTGGTACTTCTTGGGCGGGTTCTCCGCGTAGGCGATCGTGCCGTCGGCTCTCCTGGTGAACCACTCGGGATGCTCGGTGACCCAGGGATGGTCCGGCGACGTCTGGATCGCCAGGTCCATGGCGACCTCCAGGCCGAGCCCGGCGGCGCGGGCCACGAACGCGTCGAAGTCGGCCATCGAGCCCAGGTCCGGGTGGATGACGTCGTGGCCGCCCTCAGCGGATCCGATCGCCCACGGCGACCCAGGGTCCCCCGGCCCGGCGTTCAGCGAGTTGTTCGGCCCCTTCCTGGCGGTGATCCCGATCGGGTGCACGGGCGGGATGTAGACGACGTCGAAGCCCATCCTGGCGATCGCGTCCAGCCGCCGGGCGGCCGCCCGCAGCGTCCCAGACTTCGGTCGCTGTCCGGGGCCCACATCGACGATGGCGCCCTCCGACCTGGGGAAGAACTCGTACCAGGAGCCGTAGAGCGCGCGCTCCCTGTGCACCACCACGGGGCACCTGGCCGACCGGGTGAGCAGATCCCGGAGCGGGAACGCGGCGGTCAACGCGATGATCTCCTCGCCGTTGGCCGCCGCGAGGCGGTCGAGGGCCGGGACGGCGGTGTCGCGCAGCGCCGCGGCCAGGGCGGCGAAGGCCGC
>JASHOI010000071.1 GCA_030041195.1 Streptosporangiaceae bacterium
CCGTCCGGCAGCACGAAGCCAGCCGGGCGCGCCCGAACCCCGCGCACCAGCGCGCGCCAGGCGCAGATCCACCACCGCATATCGAGGAACACGACCGTATCTGCTCGCTCGAGCCGAAGATCGAGCGTGGCGTGGTAGTTGCCGTCGGCGATCCAGTCGTCGCCAGCGAGCAGTGCCTTCTGCTTCTCGCGCCACTCGGCCTCGGTCGGCTTCACCCAACCCGGCATCCAGAAGTGGACGTCGAGAACAATGATGGGGAGGCCGGTCTTCGCGGACAGCGCTCGCGAGAACGTGCTCTTCCCCGCCCCGGCCATGCCGGTCACCACGACGCGGCGTCCGACGGAGGTCGCTCGTGGGATGTCGCTCATTAAGACCAAGGGTCCCTGAAGCAGCTATCCGGCGCCACCTCATAATGCCGCGTCGGCGACAGCCGCATCGGCAGTAAAACAGGCGCTTCCTGCCGTGCCAGCCGCTCCGAGCTGACGATGCCCTCGGCGATGAGCAGCCCGTCAACCTTCGCCGGCAGCTTCCGCGGCGGCCTGCTTGCCTGGCTGACAGGTTGCGGGTGTGCGTAGTCTCTGCTTCGGGAGGGCGGCGAAAGGAGCTCGGCGGCGGTGGCTGTGGTCCACAGAACCACGATGAGCCCGGGCAAGCTCGAACTGCTGGCTGCGTGGCTGCCCGCCCAGTCCTGGTATGTGGCTGCCGGGGGAAAGCCGGATCTGGCAAGGGCAGGTGGGTTCCGGCTGGATGATCCGGCCGGGCAGGTCGGAATTGAGTTCATGGTCGTGACCAACGGTCCCGAAGGACGGGCCGTCGCCTACCTGGTACCGATGACCTACCGCGGGAACGCGCTGGCCAGCGCCAGTGACGGGCTGATTGGGACGGCGCAGCACGGCGTGCTGGGCCGCCGCTGGATCTACGACGGAATCCGCGACCCGGTCCTGGTCGCCCAGATGGTCGCGCTCATCCAGGGAGAAGTCCAGGCGCAAATGCAGACCGTCAGCGACACCCCGGACCCGACCGTGGCCGGCCAGCCGGTCACCCGGGGAACATTGACGGTCATCGAGCCGGTGGCCGCGGTGAACGGACCGGCCGGCTCGGATCTGCGGATCCGGACCGATGACGGCAACAACGCGTGCAACGGCCAGCTGGCTGTACACATCAACAGGAATCTCGAGCCCAGCGCCACCGCGGGCGGCCAAACCGGCCAGCCCTGCCTCTGGGGGACCTGGCGGCTGCCCGGCGGCAGAATCATCCGCGGCATTCTCGCCACGGCCGAGTACACACCACCGCCGGCAGCGCAGCCCTGAAGACCACCACCGCGACGCCCCAGGCCCCCCGAACCCGATCATTGGCCCGTCGGGCCTTCGCTGGGCGATCCACACCGCTCTGCGTGCGTGGCCGGCCGCTGATGAACCTGCCTGGACGGCCGGGCCGCCGCGGGTGTCGCGCTGGAACCGGTTAGCCTGCGGCTATGCGTACCTTGTCGATCATTAATGTTGCGGTGTTCGACGGTGTGTCCGACGATCTGGGTGACGGGCCGGTGCACGTCGCCGACGGCCGCATCGTGTCGGTCGGCGGGTCGCCCCGGCCAGCCGACCAGGTCATCGACGCGCGCGGTGGCACGGTGCTGCCCGGCCTGATCGACGCGCACTGCCACGCCTACGGCATCAGCCTGGACATGATGGCAACGGAGTCGGCGCCGCTCAGCTATGTGGCGCTGGCCGCCGCGCGGCGGCTGGGCCGGGCGCTGGCCCGCGGGTTCACCACGGTGCGTGACCCGGCAGGCGGGGACGCGGGACTGGCCCGGGCCATCGCCGAGAACCTCATTCCCTCGCCCCGTTACCTGTGGACTGGCGCGGCACTGAGCCAGACCGGCGGTCACGGCGACGCGCGTGGCCCCGACAGCGAGACCTGCCCGTGCTATGCGCACGGCTGCGAGGTTGTCGACGGAGTCGACCCGCTGCGCAAGGCGGTCCGGGAGCGGTTCCGCCGCGGCGCGCACGCGATCAAGATCATGACCTCGGGCGGTGTCATGTCACTGGCCGACCCGATCCGGATCCCGCAGTACTCCGCCGATGAGATCCGCGCGGTGACCGATGAAGCTGCCCGGCGCGGCAGCTACGTGGCGGCGCATGCCTACTCACCCGAAGCGATACGCCACTCGATCGACAACGGCGTGCGCAGCATCGAGCACGGCAACCTGCTCGATGCGCAGACGGCGGCGGCGATGGCCTCGGCCGGGGCCTTCCTGGTGCCAACCCTGGCCACCTACGACGCGATCGAGCGCCGCGGGGAGCAGATCGGAATGCCGGCTGTGTCCCGCAAGAAAAACCGGGAGGTCCTGCAGTCCGGCCAGCAGGCCGTCGAGCTTGCCCGCGCCGCCGGGGTGAGCGTTGGCTTCGGCACCGACCTGATGGGCCTGCTGGAGGACGAGCAACTCAACGGCCTGCGCCTGCAAGCCGAGGTAGACGGGATCTGGACCGCGCTGGCCTCGGCTACCTCGGTCAACGCTGAGCTGATCGGACGACCTGACCTCGGCCGGGTCGCCGAGGGCTGCACCGCCGACCTGCTGATCCTCGATGGCAACATCCGCGACGACCCATCGGTGCTGTGGTCACCCGACGGCCAGCGAACGATCGTGCAGGACGGGCGAGTCATCGCCGACTCGACAGCGCCTCATTAGCAGACCGGCGAAGAGCCGCCGTTACCGGCGTCGTTGGCCGGTTGCTGTGCAACGGGGTCGGGCCCATCACCCGTCGGGGGTGAGGTAGCGGCAGCCGCTGATGGAGTGGGATGACACCGGTGGTTTGTCGCTGCCCGGCGCGACAGACACTCCCGATACGTCCTCAGCCGAGTGGAGGCTGGCATGCCCGGCTCAGCTACCCGCGGTAATGCGCTCGATCATGTCGTGGTGGTGCTGTTTGAGAACCGGTCCCTGGACAACGTGCTCGGCCGCCTGTACGGGCCGGGGGATGGCAAGGCATTCGAGGGCGTCATCGGGAAGGACCTGAGCAACCCGATCCCCGAGTGGGCGGAGCACGGCGCCGACCGCAAGGTGGTGCCCTACGGCGTCACTGCCGACATGGATTCGCCCAACCCGGACTCGGGTGAGGAGTGGTACCACACCAACACGCAGCTGTTCGGCGCGATCGATGACCACAACCGGTTCAAGATCGGTGAGGGCGTGACCGCGCCGTGGAACGCACCGCCGCCTGGTGCGGTTCCGGCCATGGACGGGTTCGTCACCGACTACATCAGCACGTTCACCGGCGAAGTTGGGCGGCAGCCGACGTATGAGGAGTACGCCCAGATCATGACCGGGTACACCCCGGAGCAGCTGCCGGTGCTGAGCGGCATCGCGCGCGAGTTCGGGGTGTTTGACCACTGGTTCTCCGAGGTGCCGTCGCAGACGTTCATGAACCGGTCGTTCTGGACGGCGGCCACGTCGTCGGGGCTCGTCGTGAACAGCCCGGTGAGAAAGTGGTTCGCCGACAACGACGCGGAGACGATCTTCGAGCGGCTCGAGCAGCACGGCAGGACCTGGAAGGTCTATGTGATGGAGCCGATGTGCCTGTCGTTCACCGGTGTCATCCACTATCCCCGGCTGAAGGACCGGCTGGCCACGCACTTCGTGCGGTTTTCGGAGTTCGAGAAGGACGCCGCCGCCGGGACCCTGCCCGATCTCGCGCTGATCGAGCCGGACATGATCGCCGGTCACGGGGACTATCACCCGGCGTTCGGCCGGTCATTTTTCGGCGGCAACGTCGATATCGGGCTGGACGCGCCGTCGGCGATGCTGGGCGGTGAGGCGTTCCTGGAGCGGGTCTTCAACGCCTACCGGTCCGGCACCGCAGAGACGGGCACCAACGTCTGGAACACCACCCTGCTGATCGGGTGGGACGAGCCAGGCGGAACGTACGACCACGTGCCCCCGGGACCGGTCCCGCCGCCCGATCCGGCAGCACCGGCAGGTGAGTTCGGCTTCACGTTCAACCGTTCCGGCTACCGCGTCCCCGCCGTCATCGTGTCGCCATGGGTCGAGCCGGGCTCGGTGTACAACGAGGAGTACCGGCACACCTCGCTGATCGCGACGCTGCGAAAGGCCTGGGACCTCGGCGCGCCGTTCACCCGGCGCGATGCCTCGGCACGCACCTTCGACCACGTGTTCACCCGCGGCACACCGCGCGACCCGCGCACCTGGGCCACCGTCGCGGCCCGGCCCCTGCCTGTATGGGCGATTGACTACCAGACCATGGGCAAGGCCCTCGGCCATCTGGGCAAGGACGTCGCACCCGGCATCATCGAGCACGCCAGGCAGAGGGGGGTCAAACTCCCGCCGCAACTCGACGACCCCTCCGCGGAACTCACGCCCCAGCTCATCGTCGAAGTCATCAGGGACGTCGCCTTCCACTACTTCCCCCGGCTGGCGCCGGGCAGCGCAGGCGATAGCCGCTGACCCAACGTCGCGCCGGTGTGTTTTCTGATTTCAGGGCATGTGCTTGGCGAACCACTCGAGCATCGGCTCGGGGCGGCGCTGGAATTCCAGGTAGCCGTCCCAACGGCGGGTGGTGCCCTGGATCCACTGCAGCTTCTTGTCGGCCACGGGGATGTTGTCGAACATCGTCTGCACGTCGCTGGGGTAGGTGAGCACGTCGTCGTGCACCTGGTACAAGAAGGTGGGCACCCGCACGTTCCTGGCCCACTCCTGCGGTACCCGGCGCGCGAATCCGATGCTGGTGGCCAAGATGATGCGCTGCTCGAGGTCATCCATCCGGCCGGCCGGCACGCCCAGAACGGCCAGCCGCCGCTGCAGGATGGCCTTCATCGTGACCGGCTGGGGCCCCACCAGGCAGCGCACACCCTCGAACGCCTCCGGGAACTGCGTCATGGCCGCGAAGGTGGAGCTGCAGCCCAGGCAGCGGCTGAACAGGCCGATCGTCATCCCGCGCGTGTCCGGGCGGCTGCGTGCGTAGGCCAGCGAGCCGGCCACGTCCCGTGCCTCGAAGATCCCGCCGGAGGCGATGCCGCCGTTGGCCGCGCCGCTGAGGCCGAAGTTGCGCAGGTCGTAGGCCAGGACGTTGTACCCGGCGTCGTGCAGGATCTTGTAATCCGGGACGAGGTTGACCTCGAAGTCGTTGCCGCTGGCCGCCCAGACCGACCGCCACGGATCGAGGTGGGTAGGGATCCCGGACCGGCTGAACCCCATGGGGTGGTTGGCGATGATCAGTTTGTCCGACCCGGCGGCCGGGATGAACCAGCCCTCCAGCGGCACGCCATCCAGCGCCGGGAACGTGACGTCCTCATGGTCCAGGCCCTGCTCGCCCGGGCAGTGCAGGACCGGCGAGCGAAGCTGCCGGCCGAACGAGTCCGCCATCGCTTGCAGGATGCGGTCGATCTGCCCCTCGGTCATGTCATGCTCCTTTCACAGCCGCAGGATCCGCTCGGCGTTGCCGTGGGCGATCTTGTGCCGGTCGGTATCGCTGAGCGTGGTTCGCTCAAACCCGGCCACCGCTTCCTCGCTGGACTCGTACGGGTAGTCGATGGCGAACATGACGGCGTCGGCGCCGATCTCCAGCACGGCGCCAGTCAGCGCCGCGGGCGAGAAGACCCCGCTGGTGGTGATCACCACGTTGGAGCCGATGTAGGCCGACGGCGGGCGCTGCAGCGGGGTCTGCGGGTCCAGGGTGCGGTAGCGCGAGTCCAGCCGGCTGCGCATGAACGGCAGGAACTCTCCCATGTGGCCCAGGATCAGCGTGGCGCCGGGGTGACGGTCGAACACTCCGCCGTAGATGACCCGCAGCGCGTGCCCGCCGACCTCCGCGGCCCAGCTCCAGGTCGCGCCGTACAGCTCGAGGCGGCCGTCGAGCACCTTCCAGTGGTCGGCCGGGGGCGCACCGGGGTGCAGATAGAGCGGCACCGCGAGCTCTTCCAGCGCTGACCACACTTCGTCGTACTGTGGCTCGTCCAGGTAGTGGCC
>JASHOI010000632.1 GCA_030041195.1 Streptosporangiaceae bacterium
GCCGCGGCCCGGGCCCGGGCCGCGGCCGCCTCGAGCAGCGCGCGCGGTTCCAGCGGCCGCACCCGCAGCGGAAGCCGTCCATGATCAGCCCGTGCCAGCATCAGGATGTCGTCAGCGAGCCGGCATATGCGGCGGATCTCATCAGCTGCCGACCTGAGTGCCGCCCGGAGTTCGCCGGCATCGCGGTTCCCGAGCAACGCGAGCTCGACCTCCGCACGCAGCGCGGTCAGCGGCGTCCGTAGCTCGTGGCTTGCGTCGCTGACCAGCTGCCACTCGTCTGCCGCCGGCCACTGGCTTTGACCGGGAACGTCGACGACGGCACGGCCGAGCGGCCCGCGGGCACTGATTGTGGCGGTCATTTGATCCCCCCGTGGATGAAGCAGCGACTTCGGCCTCTCCATACCTTGTTCCCGCATGCGCGCGCTGCGAGCGATCTTGGGCGTATTCTCGGAAAATATGGGCCAACCGCATTCGGGTGGCCGGGATACTGGCTATGCCGGACGACGCCGCTAAGACCGGGGCAGGGACAGCGCGGGGGCGGCTGATCCAGCGCCGCAAGGCCGTGGGCCTGACCCAGGGCCAGCTGGCCAAGCAGCTAGGCGTGGAGCGCACCACCGTGGTGCGCTGGGAACGTGGCCAGACACGGCCGCTTTCGTGGCTGCGGCCCAGGCTGGCCGCGGCGTTAGGGATTTCGGCTGACCGCCTCGAGGAGCTGCTGGGCGCCGTCGGCGCCGCGGCCGGCGCACCGGGACGGGTGGCGGCGGTGCCGCGGCAGTTGCCGGCGGCGGTGGCCGATTTCACCGGGCGGTCCCCCGAGCTGCGGGCGCTGACCGCGATCCTGGAGCGGGCCGGGCCCGGCGGGCCGGGCACGGTGGTGATCAGCGCGATCGGCGGGACCGCCGGGGTGGGCAAGACCGCGCTGGCACTGCACTGGGCGCACCGGGTGGCAGCCCGGTTTGCCGACGGGCAGCTGTATGTGAACCTGCGCGGCTACGATCCCTCGGGCGCCCCAGCTGCCCCGGAAGCGGCCATCCGGGGGTTCCTGGATGCGCTCGGTGTCCCGCCCGAACGCATCCCGGTCAGCCCAGAGGCGCAGGCTGGCCTGTACCGCAGCCTGCTGTCAGGAAAACGGATGCTGATCCTGCTGGACAACGCCCGGGACGAGCAGCAGGTCCGGCCGCTGCTGCCGGCCAGCCCGCGGAGCCTGGTGCTGGTCACCAGCCGCAGCCAGCTGTCCGGACTGGCCGCCACCGACGGCGCCAGGCTGCTGTCCCTTGACGTTCTCAGTCACGACGAGGCCACCCGGCTGCTCGCCGCCCGCCTGGGCCGCGCCCGCGCGGTGACCGAGTCCGGCGCGGTCAGCGACATCGCCGTGTTGTGCGCGTGCCTGCCGCTGGCGCTCACGGTCGCCGCCGCGCAGGCCGCCGCCCGGCCGCGGCTGCCACTGGCCGGGCTGGCCGCTGAGCTGCGGGACAGCGCCGGCCGGCTCGATGCGCTGGAGTCCGCTGATCCGGCCGCCAACGTACGCACGGTGTTCTCATGGTCTTACCAGCAGCTCAATGAGGCATCGGCCCGGATGTTCCGGCTGCTGGGCGTGCATCCCGGCCCCGACATCACCGCCCGGGCGGCCGCCAGCCTGGCCGGCCTCCCGCCCGGCCGGGCCCGCCGCTACGTCGATGAGCTGGCCCACGCGCACCTGATCGCCGAGCATCTCCCGGGCCGGTATGTGTTCCACGACCTGCTGCGCGACTACTCGGCCGAGCGTGCCCGCGCCACCGACGACGACGAAACCCGGCGCGCGGCCGTCGGCCGGGCACTGGACCACTACCTGCACACGGCCCGGCACTGCAACCTGCTGCTGCACCCGTCACGTGAGCCGGTCCGGCTGGCCTCGCCATCGCCAGGCGTCACACCCGAGCAGCCCGCCGATTATCACCAGGCACTCGCCTGGTTCGAGGCCGAGCACCAGGTGCTGCTGGCCATCATCGCCCGCGCCGCCGAGTCCGGCTTCGACGTTGCGGCCTGGCAGATCCCGTGGGCGATGGTTGCCTTCCTGTCGATCAGGGGGCACTATCGCGAGCTGGCCGCCATCCAGCGCGTGGCGCTGGCCGCCGCGACCCGTCTCGGCGATGCTGCCGCGCAAGCCCTCTGCAGCCGCGTCCTGGCCAGCGCGTATGACACGCTCGGTGACGAGCAGGCTGCTGACCACTACGCCGGCAGCCTCAGGCTGTACCGGCAGCTTGGCAACCGCCTCGGCGAGGCCAAGGTCCACCAGGGTCTCGGGCTGGCAGCCGAACGCCAGGGCCGCTACGCGGAGGCGCTCGGCCATTCCGAGCAGGCCCTCGGCCTTTACCAGGCCATCGGCGACCAGGAGGCAGAGGCCGGAATGCTCAACTCCGTGGGCTGGTACCACGGCCTGCTTGGCCAGTACCAGCAGGCCCGCACGTACTGCCGGCAAGCACTGACGCTCAGCGCCGTGATGGGCAACCGCCTCGTCGAGGGAAACATCTGGGACAGCCTCGGCTACGCCGAGCACCATATCGGCAACCTTCCGGAGGCGGCCGCCTGCTACCAGCGCGCGCTGGGCATCGCCAGAGAGCTCGGCGACCGGCCCAGCGAAGCGGAGGCGCTCACCCATCTCGGTGACATCCGCGACGCGACCGGCCAGTTGCAGCAGGCCCGGGAGGCCTGGCGGCAGGCCCTCGCGATCCTCGAGGACCTGCAGCACCCGGACGCCGACCAGGTCCGGGCCAAGCTCTCGTGATGGCTCGGTCAGCCGGGGAGGCCGAGGCGGCAGGCGCAGGACGCGACGATGGGGACGTCGGCCTGGGCGGCGGCGAGGTCGAGCTGCTGCTGGATGATCCGCGCCTGCTCGGCCTTGCCCAGCCGGACCAGGCACTCGTGGTAGCCGTGCAGGCTCCACACGTTTCCCGGATGCTGGTTCGCCCGCGGCAGCGTGTCGTCCAGGCCCAGGTCGGCCCGGTAGGCGGCCTCGGCCTCCACCACCCGGCCCTGCTCGAGCAGCAGCGCGCCGTACGCGTGCCGGACCGGCTGCATCCATCCCCACGGCTCGTCGTACGGCAGCCCGTCGTCGAGCTCGATCGCCTGGCGCAGGTCCGCGAACGCCTGCTCGACGTTGCCGGCCCGGTATCCCAGTTCGCCGTCGAGCATGGCCGAGGCGACGGCGAGGATGTCCAGGCAGGTGTTGTTGAACACGGTCCTTGAATCCGGCACCCGGGCGACCGCGGCCCGGAACAGCACCCGCTGGTTCTCGGCCTCGTCCAGGCGGCCAACCGCGGCCAGCGCGATCCCCTTGGCGTAGTGCGTCATCGCGGTCGTGACGCAGTACAGGCCGGCGTCACCGGGCAGCGGCGTGTCGATGATCTCCTGCCAGCGGCCGAAGCGGATCAGCGCGTGCAGCTTCATCGGCACGAAACCTTCGAGCCAGTCGGCCATCGGCGGGACGTCGACGCGCAGCAGCTCTTCCGGCAACGCCGCGTCGAGCTGGTCGCCCGCCTGCAGCGCCACCTCGGACTGGCCCAGGAACATCGCGCCGTAGATCTTGAAGTGGTAATCGTGCGCCCGGTAGAGGGTGTAGAAGTTCATCGCGCCCTCCCGGGCGGCGAACCTCTCGTCGGCGGCGATCGCCGCCGAATTCGACCTGACCACGCTGCGGTAGTCGCCGCACAGCACGTCGATGTGGGTCGGCATGTGCTGCAGGTGGCCGCCGTCCGGGACCAGGTTCCGCAGCCAGTCGGCTGCCCGCAGCGCCCGTTCCGGCTGCGGCGACATCTCCATCAGGTGGATGTACATGTGCAGCACACCAGGGTGCGACCGGCCGCCGGGCAGGTCGACGGCGCGTTCCAGCACGTCGACGGCCTCGGCGGTGTGGGCGCCAGCGGCGGGGCCGCCGGAGCGAAGGTCCCACATCTGCCACGGGGTAACGTTCATCAGCGCGTCAGCGAACAGCGCCGCTACGTCCAGATCATCGGGATGCGAAGCGTGGACGCGGCGCATTGCGTCGGCGTACCCCTCGTTCCACTCGTCCGCGGCAACCGGCGGAACGGCCGACGGGAAGCGGGCCGCCATCGCGTGCACCAGGCCGGCCTCGGCCGCGCTCGCGCCGCCCAGGCACGCGAGAGCCCGGCGGATGGCCGCGTGGCCGCGTTCCAGCGAGGTGGCCAGATCAACCGGGTCGAACGCGTCCCAGGCCTTGTTGTAGTTCGGCCCGATCGCGTACGCGATGCCCCAGTGCGCCATCGCGCAGCCGGGATCATGCTCGATGGCGCGCTCGAAGCAGCGCTCCGCCTCCTCGTGGTTGAACGCATACGCCCAGGTCAATCCGCGGTCGAACCATTTCTGCGCCGCCGCAGAATCGGTCCTGACCGGCCGGCCGTGGTTGCCGAGGTCGAAGTAGTCAGCCATAGACACCTCAGATGCGTTCGAAGTAGCGGATCCGCTCCCAGTCGGTGACGCATTCGTGCTGGAACGCTTCGAGTTCCTGGCGGCCGAAGTGGACCAGGTGCTCGTGCACGGCGTCACCCAGCGCCGCGCTGGCCAGCGAGCTGCGCTCGAACTGCTCGAGCCCGTCGCGCAGCGTGGTCGGCACCAGCGCCAGGTCGCGGTCGCTGTAGGCGTCCCCGTCGTACGGCTCGCCGCAGTCGAGCTTCCGCTTGATGCCGTCGAGCCCGGCCATCACGGTGGCCGCGCCGGACAGGTAGGGGTTGACGTCCGCTCCCGGCATCCGGTTCTCCACCCGCAGCGACTCGCCCTCCCCCACCACCCGGTAGCCGCAGGTGCGGTTGTCGCGTCCCCAGGTCACGGCCGTGGGGGCGAAGGACGCGCTCTGGAAACGCTTGTAGGAGTTGACGTTCGGCGCGAACAGCCACATCAGCTCCGGGGTGTGCTCGAGCAGCCCGCCGAGGAACGACCGGCCGACGGCGGAGAGCTCGTGCGGCGCCGACGGCTCGGGCATCTTCGCTGTGTCGTCGGCGTCCCAGACGCTGGCGTGGATGTGGCACGACGACCCGATGTCGGAGATGGACGGCTTGGCCATGAACGTCGCGCTCCAGTCGTTGGCCTGCGCCATCTCCTTGACGCCGTTCTTGTACAGCGCGTGCCGGTCGGCCATCTCGAGCGCGTCGGCGTAGCGCAGGTTGATCTCCTGCTGCCCGAGCCCCCATTCCGACTTGGAGAACTCGACCTCGATCCCGGCGGTGTTCATGTGCCGCCGTATCGCCTCGATGAAGTGGTCGTCCCGGGACGACTGCAGGATGTGGTAGTCGGCGCGGTAGTAGCTCAGCGGCTCGAGATCGGCGTACCGGCGGGCCCAGGCCTGCGCCGGGGGCGTCCGGTACAGATAGAACTCCAGCTCCGCCGCTGTCTTGAAGCGGAGGTTGTCCGCGGCGGCGCGGTCCAGCTGGCGGCGCAGGATCGACCGCGGCGCCACCTCGACCAGGCGGTCGCCGTCTTCCTCATAGGCGTCGCAGATCACGATCGCGGTCCGGTCGAGCCAGGGGACCGGCCGGAACGTCGTCAGGTCCGGCACCATGCGGAAGTCGGAGAAGCCGGTGCGCCAGTTGCTCAGCTCGTAACCGGGCCGCGGGTCCATGTCCATGTCCACGACGAAGAGGTAGAGCGAGGCGTGCAGACCCTCGGGCCGCAGCGCCGTGTTCAGGAAGCTGTCCGTGGTGACCCGCTTCCCCATCAGCCTGCCCCACAGGTCGGGCACCACGCAGAGCACGGTCTCGATGCCCTCGTCGTGCAGCCGCTTCGCCACGGCCGCGCGCTGCTCCTCATCCACATCCATGTGCCTGGTCCCCACCTTCAGGATGTCTCGAAGTATCGCGTGTGCTCCCACTCGGTCACCTGCTCGGCCTCCCACTCGCGCCAGAGCCGGAGCTCGACCTCGCGGGACAGCAGGTAGTGGTCGACGAACTCCCGGCCCAGCAGGCCGGGCGCGGCCGGGGAGCCGCGCAGCGCGGCGATCGCGTCGGCGAGCGTCGAGGGCAGCCGCGGGAACCGGCCGTCGGCGTACGCGTCGCCCGTCGCCGGGTCGGGCGCCTCCAGCTTTTCGGCGATGCCGTGCAGCCCGCCCGCCAGCATCGCGGCGATCGCCAGGTAAGGGTTGACGTCCGCGCCGGGCCGCCGGTGCTCGAGCCGGGCGCCCTTCGCGGAGCCTGCGATCGCGCGGATGGCCGCGGTCCGGTTGTCCACCCCCCACGACGCGGTCGCCGGGGTCCAGGTTCCCGGCTGCAGCCGCCGGAACGCGTTGACCGACGGGTTGAACAGCACGGTGAGGTCGGCCATGGTCGCGAGCTGCCCGGCCAGGTAGTGCCGGGCGAGCGGGGACAGCACGCCCTCGCCGGACCAGAACACGTTGCCGCCGTCTTGCCACAGGCTCTGGTGGAAGTGGCAGCCCGACGTCGGCGCTCCGGTCCGCCACTTGGGCATGAACGTGGCGACCAGGCCCATCTCGCCGCACAGCTCCTTCAGGTACGCCTTGGCCCGGGCCGCGTGATCGGCCGCGTCCGCCGCTGGCGCGTGCGCGATCGCGAACTCCAGCATCCCGTGGCCGAGCTCGGTGTGCACCGACTCGATCGGGATGCCCACCGCCTCCATCCGCTCGAAGAAGGCCTGGGCCAGCGGCCGCAGCTCCCGCAGCCGCAGCGAGCTGTAGGCGTTCATGGTCCGGCCGAGCGGAACGGCCCCGTCCCCCTGGTGCACGACGCACAGTTCCCACTCGGCCGCGAACCGGGCCTCGAACCCGAGCTCGGCGCACCGGCCGGCCACGGTACGCAGCACGGTCCGCGGGGCCACCGGGTACGCGGCCCCGTCCGGGCCGTACAGGTCGCACAGCACCGCCACGGTTCCCTCGCACCACGGCAGCGGCCGGGCGGTGGCCAGGTCGGGACGCATCACGAGGTCGGGATACCCGTTGTCCGCCGAGGACGCGGGGCTCTCATACACGTCGTCGGCCTGGGTGAGCCCGAACATGATCGTGCACATCGCGGCCCCGGCCTCGGACAGCGCCTTCCCCGGCGAGACCAGCTTCGCCCGCAGCCCCCCGTCGAGGTCGGGAACCTCGAGCTGCACGACCCGCGCGCCCTCGATCGGGTTATCGCTCATGCCAGGGCCAACGTCCAGCCGCCGTCGACGACCAGGTCGGTGCCGGTGATGAAGGACGCCTCGTCGGACAGCAGGAACCGGCACGCCGACGAGACGTCGGCGACCGTGCCCAGCCGGCGCAGCGGGGTGCGGTCGGCCATCCGCACGGCGCGCGCCGGGTCCGCGTCGTAGAGCGGCTGGATCATCGGGGTGAGGATCGCGCCCGGGCAGATCGTGTTCGACCGGATCCCCTCCGGCCCGTACTCGAGCGCGATCGCCCGGGACAGCGAGATCAGGCCCGCCTTGGATACCTGGTAGGCGTCCATCGGGCCGTCCGCGGTGCGGAGCCCGGCCACGCTCGCCACGTGCACGAACGCCCCTCCGCCGGAGCGCATGAGCAGCGGGATCGCGTGCCGGGACACCTGCATCGCCGCGGTCAGGTTGACGTCGAGCACCCGCTGCCAGACGCCCGGATCGGTCTCGGCCACCGGGCCGTCCCGGTCGAACCAGCCGACCCCGGCGGCGTTCACGACGTAGTCGAGCCGGCCGCATTCCGCGAACACCTCGCCGAGCGCCCTCGCGACGCGGTGATGATCGGTGATGTCGAACTGCCAATAGTGGACGGAACGCTCCGCCCCTTCCGGGTCGGGCGACCGCCGCTCTTTGACGTCGACCGCGAACACCCGCGCCCCGGCGCTGGCGAGGTCGGCGGCGATCCGGTAGCCCATGCCGCCGCCGGCGCCGGTGACAAACGCGACCCGGTCGCGCATGGCCCACTCGTTCGCGTCATCCACCTCCCCGGTCGGGCCGCGGTCGGGTCCTCGTTGTTGGGCCATAACCTAGACCTTTAGGCGACTTCGCGGCAAACCGGTGCGGGCTACTCGATCACCCGGTGCAGATCCTGCTGGGCCCGCAGGATGTGGGCGACGACCGCCCGCTCGGCCGCGTCGGGGTCGGAGTCCTCGATGGCCTGCAGGATCTGCGCGTGGTGCTCGTGCGCGGACGTGAAGACCCTGGAGATCACCTGGTCCAGCGGCACCCAGGTCATCGCGCGGACGTTCTCGATCGCCTGGCGCATTAACCTGTTCCTGGCCGCGTCGGCGATGGCCAGGTGGAACACGTTGTCCGCGGCCCTGAACCGCGCGGTCTCGAGGCCCTGCTCCAGCTCGAGGTATGCCTCCCGGAGCCGGGCGAGGTCATGCTTGGTCCGCCGCTGGGCGGCGAGCCGGGCGGCGGCGCCCTCGACCGCGACGCGGAACTCGAAGTTGTCGTCGAGTTCGGCCATCCGGCCCAGCAGCACCTGGCGCAGCCGCTTGGCATCCTCGCGCTGGTCGAGCACGGTGATGCCGCCCGCCGAGCCTCTCCGGCTGGTCACGTAGCCCTCGGTGCGCAGCACCCGGACCGCCTCACGCACGGTCATCCGGGACACCCCAAGCTGCTGCGCCAGCATCCGCTCCGGCGGCAGCTTGTCGCCGGGCAGGTAGGTGCCGATGTGAATGGCATGCCGCAGCCGCTCGGTCACCACCTCGTGGGCCGAGACCAGGTCGACCGCCTCGATGTCAGTCATCGCCCACCCTGGGCTTCGTCGCGCCCACCCGCCGGTACGCCTCGGCCGGGACAAGCTGGGGATCCTTGTATACGCTCCATGTGCAGTAGTCGCGCGGCTCGGCCGTGCCCCACACCGGGGGCTCAACGACCCTGACAGGATAGCCCAGCCGGGTGATCGAGGCCCGCTCCTGAAGCTGGCAGCAATGCGCGCAGTAGAGGCAGACCCCCTTGGTTCGCCAGGCCCAGTCATGCTCCTGCGTGGTGACCCGGAAGCCGAACGGTGGGCCGACCCGGGCCGCCCCATTCGCGTTCGCGTCGGCCCGCATCGTCCGGCCGCCGGACCCGCACGGATCGAACCGGAAGACCCACCGGTCCTCCTCCTCGCGCAACGACACCTCTCCGGTGCGTCCCGGCCCGCTGAGGTGCCCGCGAAGCGACAGCGCCGCATCGGCGAGCAGCAGCTCGACCGATTCCGCCCACGGCCGGCGCTCCGTCCGGTACGCGTCCCTGGTCGGGTACAGGTCGCCGATCGCGTCGTCCCACATCGCGCCCACCACCGACTCGCCCAGCTCCCCGGCCGCCAGGCCGAACAGCGCGCAGGTGATGTCGCAGAACCGGTCGTGCACCGTGACCCACGCCGACCGGAGCTCCTCGACCAGCCCGGACGCGGTCTTCGCCGCCCCGGCCAGGCAGGCCAGCTCGGCCCGGGTGGCCAGCTCCTGCACGCCCGCCCACTGCCGCGGCATGTCCAGCGCATCGTCCGCGGTCGCGCCGAGCAGCGAGAGGATCCGCTGCTCCTCGCCGGCCACGGTCGCGGGTGCCACGCCGCGGTCAACCAGGAACCGCCGGGCGCGGTCGATGAACAGCGGGAACAGCTCGCGCCCCTCCGCCGCCTCGTCGAGCATCTGGCGGATCCGGCGGACGCCCTCGCGGGTATCGCCCGCCGTGATCGCCCGGCGGGCCAGCACATAGGTGGACTCGGTCTGCGGCGGCCTTGGCAACATGACACGTCACCTTCCCTCGCAGGTTGACTCTAATGGCTCATTGGTCTATTAGAAAGACTATGACTGAGGACACCGCGCCCCGCGCCGCTCACCCCGAGGTCGGCGCGCTGCTCGACGAGCTGATCGCGGCGGGCCGCCCGTCCAGCCGGACCCTGCCGCTCCCCGACGGGCGCAGGAACTTCGCCGAGATGATCGACCCGCTGACCGATCACCCCGAGGTCGGTGCGGTGCAGGACCTGGCGATCCCGGTCGGCGGGCGGGAGGTGCCGGTCCGGGTCTACCGGCCGGAGCGGCCGGCCGCTCCGGCCGGGGCAGCGGTGTTCTTCCACGGCGGCGGATGGGTGTTCGGGGACCTCGAGTCGCACGACGGCATGTGCCGGTCCATCACCCGCGGCTCCGGGATCACCACGGTGGCGGTCGACTACCGCCGGGCTCCCGAGCACCCCTTCCCCGCCGCGGTGCAGGACGGCGTCGGCGTGGTCCGCTGGCTAGCCGCCCACGGCGGTGAGATCGGCGTGGCCGCGCCGCCGCTCGCGGTCGCCGGTGACAGTTCCGGCGGCAACCTGGCCGCCGCCGTGTCCCTGGTCTTGCGGGACGAGGGCGAATCGCCGGTGGCGTTCCAGGCCCTGCTGTACCCGGTTACGGACCCGGCGATGGACAGCGAGTCGTACCGGGAGAACGCCGACGACCCGTTCCTGTCCGCCGACGAGATGGTCTGGTACTGGGCCCAGTACGGGGACGGCAAGGCCCCGGACGATCCGCGCGCTGCGCTGAGCACCGTGCCCGATCTGCGTGGCCTCCCGCGCAGCTACCTGCTCCTCGCCGGGCTCGATCCGCTGCGCGACGAGGGCCAGGCGTTCGGCGAAGCGCTGCGCCGGTCCGGCGTCCCGGTGCGCTGCCACGAGTACCCCGACATGCCGCACGGCTTCCTGCTGTTCGCTGGCCGCCTGTCCCGTGCCAGGGAAGGGCTGTCCGAGGTCGCCGGCGAGATCGCGGCCGGCCTGGCCGCCGCCTGCTAACCGCCCGCCGCCATGCCAGGCGCCCCGTCGATGTACCGATAGGCCGCATCTAACAAGCCCATCGGTACATCGATGGCCCGGCTAGCCACCTGCCAC
>JASHOI010000633.1 GCA_030041195.1 Streptosporangiaceae bacterium
GTGGCGCGGATGCCGCGGATGGCACAAATCGCGTAAGTAGCGGATATGGCCGAGATGGCGCACGGCTGCCCGTGCCGCCCGGGTCTGTCACCGCCGGCCGGCCAGCGTCCGGCGCCGGGGCACCCGCTGCCGGCCCAGGCTCGGCACGCGCAGCAGGGTCCGGCCCGCGAAGACGGACCCTCTTCCACTGCTTCTGCTTGGCGTGGCGTCCCTGCCGCATCGGCATGCCCATGCTTCGCCTTCCCTTGCACGGCCGATCGCAGAATCCCACGAAACAGGTGTCCGACCTGCGGCGACACGCGGTACATCGGGCGTGAACATCGGGAATTCCGTAAACGTTCACCTGGCGAGCGAGACCGATCACCCGGTTTTCGCCGGTCTCGGCCCCCGCGGCGAGCAGGCGCCGCGACCAGGGACAGTCAGCCGCTGAGCGAGATGCTGTCGGCGCTTGCCTGCGCGTCCGGGCGGCCGAGCGCCCGGTAGCGCCAGCCAGCGGCGCGCCAGCGGTCGGCGTCGAGCGCGCCGCGCCCGTCGGCGATGTTGCGCCGGGCCACAACCTTGCCGACCGCCTCCGGGTCAGCGTCAACGAACTCGCGCCACTCGGTCAGCAGCAGCAGCACGTCCGCGTCCGCGGCGGCGGCCAGCATCGAGTCCGCGTACTCGAGCTCGGGGTGGACCTGCCTCGCCCGGTCCATGGCGGCCGGGTCGTAGACCGTGACCCGGGCGCCCAGGCCGTGGATGGTGCCGGCCACGTCAAGCGCGGGGGAGTCCCTGATGTCGTCGGAGCTGGGCTTGAACGAGCAGCCGAGCACGCCAACGGCGCGGCCGTCGAGCGACCCGCCCGCCATCTCCAGCGCCAGGTCGACCATGCGGGCCCGCCGCCGCAGGTTGATCGCGTCGACTTCGCCGAGCAGGGCGGAGACCGAGCCGACGCCAAGCTCCCTGGTCGCCGCCGCGAACGCCCTGATGTCCTTGGGCAGGCACCCGCCGCCGAACCCGAGCCCGGGGACCAGGAACCGCCCGCCGATCCGCTCGTCCAGCGCCAGCGCCTGGGCCAGCGGCACCACGTCGGCCCCGACGGCCTCGCAGACCTCGGCGATCGCGTTGATGAACGAGACCTTGGTGGCCAGGAACGCGTTCGCCGCCGTCTTGACCAGCTCGGCCGTGGGCAGGTCGGTCACCAGGAACGGCACCCCGGCGGCCACGGGCCCCGCGTAGACCTCACGCAGCAGCGCCTCGGCGCGGGCCGAGCGCACCCCGACCACGATCCGGTCCGGCCGCAGCGTGTCGGCGACGGCGTGGCCCTCCCGCAGGAACTCCGGGTTCCAGGCCAGCTCGGCGGCTGCCCCGGCGGGCGAGACCCGGGCCAGGCGGTCGCTGACGATCTCGCTGGTGCCGACCGGAACGGTGGACTTCCCGACCACCAGGCATGGCCGGTCGAGCAGCGGCGCCAGCGCGTCCACGCAGGCCATGAGGTGGGACAGGTCGGCGGCGTCGGAGTCGGGGCGCTGCGGCGTGCCGACGCACACGAAGTGCACGTCCCCGAACGCGGCGGCGTCGGCGTAGCTGGTGGTGAAGCGCAGTCGGCCGGAGCGCAGGCCGGCCTGCAGCAGGTCCTGCAGCTCCGGCTCGTGGAACGGCAGCCGGCCCGCCGCGAGGGCGCCGGCCTGGGCCTCGTTCGTGTCCAGCCCGAGCACCTCGAAGCCGAGCTCGGCCAGGCAGGCGGCATGGGTGGCACCAAGGTAGCCGGTACCGAGGACCGTGATGCGCAGTGGCATGGCCGCCCTTCATTTGTGGTCAGATCGGGCTATTGAATCAGATGAGGCTGAAGCAACCGCAGGTAACCCGCGACACCGCGCGGCCTAGCTCACCATCGGGATACCCGGGCAAGCATAAACATCACTAGATCGGCAAGTTGCGCCCTTGACCATCGCTAGCCGCAATGTTCACCGGCAACGCTACCAGATGTATCTGTCTGCCAACGTTTTGTACTCGTGCAGTTCGCCCTCGTGGAACCAGACGTCGATCTCTCGCTTTGCCTCGGCCACGTTGGCCGACGCGTGCACCAGGTTGGCGACCGGAAGCCCGTTGGCGTTGGCATATGCCCTGCTCTGGTGCGCGTAGTCGCCGCGGATCGTGCCGGGGGCCGCCTGGTCGGGGTAGGTCGCGCCGACGATCTTGCGGACGATGGCGACCGCCTCGACCCCCTCGAGCACGAGCGCGAACACCGGCCCGGTCTGCATGAACGCCGCCACCGCGTTGTAGACCTCGGGACCGAAGCGGTCCTCGAGGTCGAAGTAGTGCTGCCGGTTGAGCTCGGCGTCCATCTCGACCATCTTGCAGGCGACGATCTTCAGGAGTGCGTCCTCGAAGCGTGACAGCACGCGTCCCACGAGGCCCCGAGTCACCGCATCGGGCTTGAGCAGGACCAGGGTCCGCTCGATCCCCGTGACGTCACCCATAACTCTCCGATCCCTCCGGCTAACCCCAAGCGAAGATTTGCCCGCACAGCTTAGCGACCTAAACGAGTTCCATACGACCCTCGCCCCCAGGAGACCCTATTAAACAGGCCTGAACGCTAAGCCCCCCAGCGGGTCTGGCTACCCGCGCGGCAAGACGTGCACGGCGGCCGGCGCGGGTCTGCGTCCCGCCCGCGGAACCCGTTCGCAAACATGATCGATTTAGATGGCGACACCAGCAAGAACTGGAGTTGCGCCCGCTTTGTCACCGGCGCCGGATAACGTGGCCGGCATGCCGACGCGATGGAGTGCCGACAGCGTGCTGGCGCTTGCTCCCGACGTTTCCTCCCGGCAGGCGGCCACCGGCCTGGCCAGGCCGTCGTACTGGACCGGCTCGGGCGCGGCCGGTGACCTGGTGTGGGGCCTGTGCGCGGGCTCCGGCAAGCACCCCTACCAGGTCGTCGTCGACCTGGACGGCCCGGCCTACAAGTGTTCCTGCCCGTCGCGGAAGTTCCCCTGCAAGCACGTGCTCGCGCTGCTGCTGAACTGGGCCGGCCGCAGTGTGCCGGACGCGGATGAGCCGTCCGACTACGCGCTGGCCTGGCAGGCCGGCCGCCGCGGCGCGGCGGCCGCGAAGCAGCGGAAGGCGGGCACGGACGTCAGCAACGTCAAGGACGAGGCTGCCGCCGCGCGCCGGGCGCAGCAGCGGGCTCGGCGGGTCGCCGGCGGGCTGGCCGAGCTCGAGACGTGGCTGCGAGACCAGGTATGGGCCGGCCTGTCGGGCGCCTCGGCGGGCGGGTACCGGCACCCGGAGGCAATCGCGGCGCGAATGGTCGACGCCCAGGCGGGTGGCGTGGCGAACGCGCTGCGGCGGCTGTCCGTGATCCCGGCATCCGGGGACGGATGGCCGGGCCGGCTGCTCGGTGAGTACGCGCGGCTGCACCTGCTGGCCAGGGCCTACGAGCGGATCGATGAGCTGCCGCCCGGGCTCGGCGCCGTGGTGCGGTCGCGGGTGGGCTACACGACCAGCAGGGACGACGTCCTCACGTCGGCCGCGGTCGCCGACCGGTGGCAGGTGCTCGCGCTCCGCGACCTGCCGGACGAGCCCGTCCCGGCGCGCCGGATCTGGCTGCGCGGCCGCCGCAGCGGCCGGTTCGCCCTGCTGCTGTCGTTCGCGCCCACCGGCTACTTCGGCCACAGCGACGACGCCATGCTGGTTCCGGGCACCGAACTCGACGCCGACGTGCACTACTACCCAGGGCAGCCGCCGCTGCGCGCGATCACCGGGCAGCGCCGTGGCACCGCGGTCGCGGGACGGCGGCCCGCCGCTGCGGGCAACGTCGCCGCGCTGCTCGCTGACTGGGCCGCCGCGCTGGAACAGGACCCGTGGCTGACCGAGTGGCCAGCGCTGCTCGCGGGAACCCCGGCCGCAGCCGGTGGCCGGTGGCAGCTCGTCGACTCGTCCGGGGCGGCCGTGCCGCTGCTCGGCCGGGAGCCGCCGTGGCCGCTGCTGGCGGTGTCCGGCGGGCGCCCGGTCACGGTGGCCGGGGAATGGAGCCCGGACGGGCTCACCGCGCTGACCGTGTGGCACGGGGACCGGGCGGTGGCGCTGTGACCAGCGTGAGCTACGACGATCTGGTCACCGCCGCCACCGTCGGCCTGTCGCACCGGCCGCTCCAGGTCACCGGGCTGGCGGGCCCGGCCGCCGGGCATGCCGAGGTGCTGGACGCCGGCGACCAGGCCGCGGCGCTGCTGGACGCGGCGGCCCTGCTGGTCACCGCGCGCCGGGCGGGC
>JASHOI010000634.1 GCA_030041195.1 Streptosporangiaceae bacterium
CGGCCGCCGGAGCCAGGATCAGCAGAGCCGCGCTCACCGCGCCCGCGCCGACGAGCGCCGCGGCCAGCGGCGGCGCGACGCCCCGGATGAACAGGTCCTGGGTGGCGTCCACGTCACTGATCAGGCGGGCCAGCAGGTCGCCGGACCGGAACGCGGCCAGGCCGGCCGGTGCCAGCCGCTCGAGGCGCCGGTAGATCGTGACCCGGATGTCGGCCAGGATCCGGAACGCGGCGTCGTGGGAGGCCAGCCGTTCCACATAGCGCGATACGGCACGTCCCACCGAGAGCCCGCGCACCGCGACCACGGCCACGGAGATCGCCTCGATGCTCGGGTGCTCGGACGCGCGGGCCAGCATGAACCCGCTGGTCGCGAGCAGCGCCACGCCGCAGCCGATGGCGGCGGCGCCCGCGACGATCGCGATCAGCAGCTGGGCGCGCACCGGCCGGGCCAGCCGCAGCAGCCGCAGCAGCGGGCGGCGGCCAGCGCCGACGTGGGGATGTTGGATGGACGGGCGCGCGGTCCCGCCGGCCGCCGCTCCGGCCGGGCTCACCGGGTCACCGCCGCGGCGATCGTGGCGGAGGTGCGCTCGGTGGGGTCGGGCTGGCGAAGCTGCCCGTGATCCAGGCTGATCACGCGGGTGGCCAGGCGCTCCCAGCCGGATGCGTGGCTGACCAGCACGACGGTTCGGCCGGCCGCCACGGTCTCGACCGTCTCCCAGAGCCGGCGGGCGCTGGCCGGGTCGAGGTGGGCGGCTGGCTCGTCGAGCAGCAGCAGCTGCGCGTCCCTGAGGAACGCCCGGGCCAGCGCGATCTTCTGCCGCTGACCGGCCGACAGCCGCTGCCCGCGCTCGCCGAGTTCGGCGTCGTAGCCGCCGGGCAAGGCCTCGATGAACTCGGCGGCGCCGGCCAGCCCGGCCGCCCGCCGGATCGCGTCCAGGCTGGCGCCGGGGCTGCCGAGTGCGATGTTGCCGGCGGCGGTGCCGGCGAACAGGTGCGGCTGCTGCGGCACCCACGCGATCTGCGCGCGCCACCGGCCGGGGTCGATCGCGGCCAGGTCGACGCCGCCGACCTCGATCGTTCCGGCGGCGGGCTGGACGAACCCGAGCAGCAGCGCCAGCAGCGTGCTCTTGCCGGCACCGCTCGGCCCGGTCACCGCGATCCGCTCACCCGGCCGGATCGCCAGGCTCAGCTCCTGCAAAGCCGGCCGGTGGCGTCCCGGGTAAGCGGCGGTCACCGCGTTCAGGGCGATCTCCTCGGTGCGCAGGTCGGCATCGGTCCGCGGCGTTGCGGCGGGGCGGGGAGGCGCCGGGCTGTCCAGAATCTCCAGCACCCGGCCGGCCGCCGCGGCGCCCTCCATGCTCGCGTGGAACTGGGCGGCGACCGCGCGCAGCGGCAGGAACGCCTCGGGCGTCAGCAGCAGCACGAGCAGCGCGGTCTCGTACGCCATGTGGCCGTAGAGCAGCCGCAGCCCGACCTCGACCGCGACCAGGGCGGTGGCAACGGCGGCGGCGAGCTCGAGCACCAGCGCGGACAGGAACGCGACCCGCAGCGCGGACATGGTCGCCGACCGGTAGGCGCCGGTGACCTCGCCGATCACCGTCTGCTGCGGCTTGGCCCTGCCGAACATCTTGAGCGTGGGCAGGCCCTCGACCACGTCGAGGAAGTGCCCGGCGAGCGTGGCGAGCAGCCGCCACTGCCGTCGCGTCTGCGCCTTGGTGTGCCAGCCGACCAGCACCGCGAACAGCGGGATCAGCGGCAACGTCACCGCGATCAGCACGGCGGAGATCCAGTCGGCCGCCGCCACCCGCGCCAGGACCGCGACCGGAACCGCGACCGCCAGCACCAGCTGCGGAAGGTAGCGCGCGAAGTAGGTGTCCAGCCCGTCAAGGCCCCTGGTGGCCAGCGCGGTAATCTCCCCACCCTGCCCACCCTCTCCATCCTGCCCACCCTCCCCACCCGGCCCGCCCCTCACCACGCGGGACGCGAGCGCGCGCCGCAGCTGAGACTTCACGGTGGCGGCCGCGCGCAGCGCCGAGACCTCGCCGCCGTAGGTCACCGCGGCCCGCGCGGCCACGACGCCGAGCAAGGCCGCCACGGTGCCGCACAGGGCGGCGGGGTGACCGCGGGCCGCTGCGGCAAGCGCGTGCGCCAGCAGGCCCGCCTGGACCAGGATCGCGACCGTGGCCACGATCCCGAGGGCGACCGTGGTGACGAGCTGGCGACGTGCGGCGCGGGCGTAACGCAGCAGCCGCGGGTCAACCGGGCGCACGGCCAGCCGGCGGCTTGATCCAGACCACGAGCTCATGCTTCCCCAGCTGCCGAAATCGCAGTTCACCCCGGCCGGGTGAGGTAGGCCTGGGCCCGCCCGGGGACCGTACACGCATGCGGGACGGGGGCCGCACACGCGTGCGGAACGGCCGGTGATCGCGCAGGCGGCCGGGCTGGCCGTGCTGGCGGCGCTGTCCCCGACGGTGCTGCTGGCGGCTGCCGTCTATCTCGGCTCGGCCCGGCCCAGGCGGACCACTCTCTTCTACCTCCTCGGCGCCCTGCTGATGAGCACGACGATCGCCGTGGTCGTGGTGGTGCTGCTGCGCAGCGCCGGCCTGAGCCATCCGGACCAGCACACGCCCCGATACGGCCTGCGGCTCGGCCTCGGCCTGCTGCTGCTCGCCGTTGGTGCCGTGCTGCTCGTCCGCCGCCCCAGGCGCCGGCCGGCCGATCAGGTGAAGAAAAAGAAGAAGCCCGGGCTGGTGTCGAGGATGATCGCCAACCCGTCGCCGCTGAGCGCGTTCTGCGTCGGCATACTGATGTTCGCCCCGGGCGTCACGTTCCTGGCCGCGCTGCAGGTCATTGCCACGGCCCGGGCCGACATCGAGCTGACAACGGTGGCCGTGGCGGTCGCCGTGCTGATCGACGTGGTGCTGGTCTGGCTGCCCCTGGTCCTGTTCCTGCTCTGGCCCGGGCTCACCGAGCACCGCCTGAAGACCTTCAACGGGTGGCTGCGTGCGCACGGCAGCGCGCTGCTGGTCGGGGCGATCACGGTGGCCGGGGTTCTCATGGTCTTCGACGGCAGCTACGGGCTCATTAACAGCAAGTGACCAGGCACGATGCAGGTTGACCCCGACCACCCGCTGAGGGTGACGCAACGTCGCCGGTAAGGCGGGACCGTTTTACCGCATGGAATCGAGGCTGCGACGAAAGGACCGCGGACATGACCGTGCCCGTAAACGCTGATGTCGACGCCGCGACCAGGGATGCCCTGGCCGGCATGTCCAGAGGCGATCAGCCGGTGCTGGACGAGATGTCGGATCTCCGCAACGCCGAGCAGGAGGGCAGCGGGCTGGACGCCCGCACCTTCTCCCTCGTCAAGATCGCCGCGCTGATCGCGGTCGACGCTCCCCCGGTCTCGTATCTCTGGCAGGTGGCCAACGCGCTGGACTCCGGCGCCACGCCGGAGGACCTGCTCGGCGTGCTGCGCGCCATCACCCCGCAGGTCGGCGCGCCACGGGCGATGGCCGCGGCCCCGGAGATCATGGTCGCGCTCGGTCTCGAGCTGCCCGACGGCGCGTGACCCGGACATAGTCCCGAGGAGGAAGACATGTTCATGCGGCGACGCCCGTTGCTGCGCTCGGCCGTGATCGGCGGCGGCGCGTACGTGGCGGGCAAGAGATCCGCTCAGCGGTCGGCCGAGCAGGCGCAGCAGGACCAGCAGGCGCAGCAGCAGGAGGACGAGCAGAACGAGCGGATCGCGAGCCTGGAACAGCAGCAGCAGGCGCAGGGCAAGCCCGGCGGCCAGGGGCCAGCGGCGGTGCCCAAGCCGTCCATGCTCGACCAGCTGAACCAGCTGAACCAGCTACACAAGCAGGGAGCCCTGTCCGACTCCGAGTTCACCGCCGCCAAGTCGAAGCTGCTCGGCAGCGGCTGAGCAGGACCGGCCCCGCGATGGCCGGCCGGGTCCGGCGGGCGCCCGGTGTCACCGGGTTTCAGGCAGGGGTATGCGGGATGCGCCTGATTCAGTGCCCGCCGGGCCAGCTTCCTGGCGCTGCTCCGGCGCCGGTGCGGAGGAGACGCTGATGACCGGACAGACGGTGCAGGACACCGGCCAACTGCACGTCGCCACGCCGCTGAAGACGCCCCGCGCGGCGGCGGTGGCCGGAATCGTCTTCTCCGTGCTGCTCATCACGGCGCTGGTGCTGCTCGAGCTGTCGACCCCGCACAACGTCCGCGAGCCGGGCGCCTGGCTGAGTGACTCGGCGCGCCGGACGGCCGTGGCGGTCGCGCTGAACCTCGTTCCGTTCGCCGGGATCGCGTTCCTGTGGTTCATCGGCGTGATCAGGGACCGGATCGGCAGGCATGAGGACCGCTTCTTCGCGACCGTGTTCCTCGGCAGCGGCCTGCTGTTCGTCGGCATGCTGTTCGTGGCGGCGGCCGTGGCGGGCGGGATCATCGCCGGGGAGGCGTCCCGGCCGCCCGGCGCGTCGGGAGCGAGCGCGCTGGCACTCGGGCGCAACGTCACCTCGATCCTGGTGAACGTCTACGCGATCCGGATGGCGGCCGTGTTCACGCTCACCACGGTGACGATCGCGCGGCGCACCCAGATCGTGTCCCGGTGGCTGACGGTTGCCGGGATCGTCGCCGCCGTCGTGCTGCTCATCGGCAGCGGGATCTCGGTCTGGGTGGAACTGCTGTTCCCGGCCTGGATCCTCGCGCTGAGCATCGACGTCCTCGTCGCGGGCCGCCGGGAGCCGATCACCCCGCCTGGGTGACGCACGCGGCACCGCGCCCGGGCATCGTGACTGGCGGGCAGTGGCCGAGAAGGCAGTGGCCAGAGAGGAGCCGAGAATGAGCGTCACCACGGCAGCGAGGCCGAAGCCGGCCCGGCCAGTGCAGCGGTATCAGCTGGATACGGCGCTGGGGCATCTGACCCCGGCCGAGCGCGCAGTGCGCGGCAAGGCCGCGCGAGCCGAGGTGCCGCTGGAGAGCCACGCGGTGTTCGACCCGCCGCCGGACCGGCCCGACCCGATCGCGCTGCTCGAGGAGCAGTCCGAGACCCGGGTCCCCGAGCTGGTTCCGGTCCGCTACGGCCGGATGATGGCCTCCCCGTTCAGCTACTACCGCGGCGCCGCGCTGCCGATGGCCAGCGACCTGGCCGCCACGCCGGTCTCCGGCCTGGCCGTGCAGGCCTGCGGCGACGCGCACCTGTCCAACTTCGGGGTGTTCGGCTCCGCCGAGCGCCGCCTGGTCTTCGACGTCAACGACTTCGACGAGACCCTGCCCGGACCCTGGGAATGGGACGTCAAGCGGCTCGCCGCCAGCCTTGAAGTCGCCGCCCGCGGCAACGGGTTCCCCGCGAAAAAACGCCACGCGATCGTCGCCGCCACCGTGGCCATGTACCGAGAGGCGATGCGCAGCTTCGCCGGCATGACCAACCTGGAGGTCTGGTACGCCAGCGCGGACCTGGACGTGCTGCGGCAGCAGAACCCGGGACAGCTGAAGGCGCGCCAGCGCAAGGCGGTTGACAAGGGCATGGCCAAGGCGCGGACCAGGGACAGCATGCAGGAAGTGGGCAAGCTAACCCACATGGTCAACGGCAGGCCGCGGATCATCGCCGACCCGCCGCTGATCGTCCCGATCGACCAGCTGATGCCCGACGACATGGACCGGAAGAGCTTCGAGGCGCTGATCAGCGACCTGATAGCCGGATACCGGCGGACGCTGGAGACCGACCGCCGGTACCTGCTCGAGCAGTTCGAGTTCTGCGACCTAGCGCACAAGGTGGTGGGGGTCGGCAGCGTCGGCACCCGCTGCTGGATCGCGCTGATGCTCGGCCGCGACACCGGCGACCCGCTGTTCCTGCAGGTCAAGGAGGCGCAGGACTCGGTGCTGTGCCGGTATGTGGGGGCGAGCAAGTACGCCAACCAGGGCCAGCGCGTGGTCGCGGGCCAGCGGCTGATGCAGGCCTCCAGTGACATCTTCCTCGGCTGGCAGCGCAATCCGGCCGGACTCGACGAACGTACCCGTGACTTCTATGTGCGCCAGTTGCGAGACTGGAAGTTCTCGCTCGACATCGAGTCCATGGTGCCGCGCGGCTTGCGCATTTACGGCCAGCTGTGCGGCTGGACCCTGGCCAGGGCGCACGCCCGCTCCGGGGACCGCATCGCGATCGCCGCCTACCTGGGCGCCTCGGACACGTTCGACCAGGCGATCGCACAGTTCGCCGACGCTTACGCCGACCAGAACGAGAAGGACCATGAGGCGCTGCTGGCCGCCGTTGCATCGGGCCGGATCATCGCCGAAAGCGATCTGTGACACCTGCAAGTAACGGGATCCGGGCGCCGCTGTGAGCGCGCCGTCCGATCCGCTCGCGCCGCTGCGATCGCGAAGTTACCTGGCGCTGCTGGCGCTTGCCGCGATCATCGGCGTGCCGGTATCGGCGGCGGCGTACGGGTTCCTCGCGCTGGTCAGCAAGCTGCAGGGCTGGATCTTCACCAGCCTGCCGCGGGCTCTCGGCCTGCACCCCGAGCCGCTGTGGTGGCCGATCCCGCCGCTGGTCATCGCCGGGGTTCTGGTCGCGCTCGCGATCCAGCACCTGCCCGGCAGCGGCGGGCACTCACCGGCCGACGGGTTCAAGCCGGGCGGTGCCCCGTCGCCGGGCAAGCTGCCGGGCGTCGTGCTCGCCGCGCTGGCCGGGCTGAGCCTCGGTATAGTCCTCGGGCCCGAGGCGCCGCTGATCGCGCTCGGCGGCGGCCTGGGGATCTGCGCGCTCCGGCTCGCCAAGCGCAACGCGCCGCCGAAGACCGACACGGTGGTCGCGGCGGCGGGCAGCTTCGCCGCGATCAGCACGCTGCTCGGCTCGCCGATTGTCGGCGCGTTCCTGCTGATGGAGGCGTCCGGGATCGGCGGGGCAACGCTGGAGCTGGTGATGGTGCCCGGGCTGCTGGCCGCCGGCATCGGCTCGCTGATCTTCATCGGCCTCGGCCACTGGAGCGGGCTCGGCACGTTCTCGCTGGTGCTGCCCGGCCTTCCGCATTTCGGGACGCCCGACGCCGCCGAGTTCGGCTGGGCGCTGGTGATCGGGGTGGCCGCGTCGCTGATCGGCGTGGGATTCCACCGGCTCGCGCTGCTGCTGCGCTCCCATGTCGAGCGGCGGATGCTGCTGGCGATGCCGGTGGTCGGGCTCGCGGTCGCCGGGCTGGCGATCGCGTTCGCCGAGGGCAGCGGGAAGGGCACGTCCGAGGTGCTGTTCTCCGGGCAGGACGCGCTCGGCCCGCTGATCTCGCACAGCGCCGCCTACACCGTGGGCGCGCTGCTGCTGCTCCTGGTCTGCAAGGGCCTCGCCTACTCGGCCTCGCTGAGCAGCTTTCGCGGCGGCCCCATCTTCCCCTCGCTGTTCATCGGCGCGGCGGGCTGTATCGCGCTCTCGCACCTGCCGGGCCTGCCGCTGGTCGCGGCCGTGGCCATGGGCATGGGCGCGATGATGACCGTGATGCTCAGGCTCCCGATGACCTCGGCGCTGCTGGCCACGCTGCTGCTCGGCAAGGATGGCCTGGCCGTGACGCCGCTGGTCATCGTCGCCGTGGTCGTGGCGTACCTGGTCTCGGCCAGGCTCTCGACGGCCCCGGCGCAGGCCTCCACGGCTCCGGGCGGCGGGGGCGGGGACGAGCATGCGCCGACTCCGGCCGCGCAGGCCGCACCGGCCGGCCGGTCCGCGGGGCGCGGCTGATCTGCGGTCACGGAAACCCACCGGGAGTTCCCGGTCCGTTCACCGGCAGTTCACCCCTGCAGTGCGATGCGCACCGCCCGGCCAATGCCGATCATTGACGCTGTGCCTAACGTTCTGTGTCTGGTCTGGGATGACGTCGGCGTCGCCACCTGGAATGCGTTCGGCGGGCTGATCGACGCCCCGAGCCTGAAATGGCTCGCCGGGCGGGGGCTGCGCTATTCGCAGTGGCACACGGCGGCCCGGTCCTCGCCGACCTGTGGTTCGCTGCTGACCGGCCGCGACTGGACGGCCGGCCGCGGGACCCGGATCCGGGCCGGCGACCCGGGCGGGGCCGGGCCGAACGTGATCATTCCGCGGGGGTCGGCCACGCTGGCGGAGATCATGCGCCGCAACGGCTACCGCACGTACTGCGTGGGAAAGTGGGATCTGGGCCCGGCCGAAGCCGGCGCGATGACCAGCTCGCGCGGCACCTGGCCGCTCGGCCACGGCTTTGACCACTTCTACGGGTTCCTGGGCCGCCGGACCAGCCACGCCTGCCCCGACCTGGTATTCGACAACCAGAACGTCGACCCGCCGTACTCCCCGGCGGAGGGCTACCACCTGACCGCCGACCTGGCCGACATGGCCATGGAGTTCATCCGCGACGGCCGGCAGGCCGCCCCGGGGCAGCCGTGGCTCTGCTACCTGTCGTTCGGCGGGAACGACGCCCCGCAGGCGGCGCCGCGAGAATGGGCCGACGCCTACCGCGGCAGGCTCGAGATGGGCCACGACCGCTACCGCGAGGTTGTGCTCGGCAACATGAAGCGGCTTGGCGTGGTTCCCGAGGACACCGCGCTGGCCCCGGCCGACGGGCATCCCTCGCGCGGCGAGATCGCGGGCGGGCAGCAGACCCGGCCGTGGCACTCGCTGAGCGAGGAGGAGAAGCGGCTGAGCTGCCGCAGCGCCGAGTCTTACGCGGCGCTGTGCTCCTACACCGACCATCAGATCGGGCGGCTGCTCGGCTTCCTCGGTGAATCCGGGCAGCTGGACGACACGATCGTCGTGGCGTGCTCGGCCAGCGCCGCGCCGGGTTGCGGGCCCGGCGGGCCGGCCGACGGCGGCACGCTGGCCGGATGGCCGGGCAGCGAAGGGAGCGGCCCGGCCGGCTGTGCCCTGCCGGCCGGATGGATCTGGGCGTTCGGGACGCCGTACAACATGCCGCGGCAGCACACGATCGGCGGCACCGCCGCCAGCCCGCTGATCATCAGCTGGCTGCCCGGGATGGCGGACATGGCCGGCGGCGTGCGCGATCAGTATCACCACGCGGTCGACATCATGCCGACAATCCTGGACTGCGCGGGCATCGAGCCACCGCAGCTGGTCAACGGGCACCTGCAGGCCCCGCTGCCGGGTGTGAGCATGCGGTACACGTTCACGGCGCCGGACGCGCCGAGCGCCCGGCGAACCCAGCTCTACCAGGCGCCGGGCGGCCGCGCGGTCTACCACGACGGCTGGAAGGCCGCGACCGGGCCCAAGCGCTGGGAGCTCTACCGGGTGAGCACGGACCGGGCCGAGACCCGCAACCTGGCGGCGAGCTACCCGGAGAAGCTCGCCGAGCTCACCGCGCTGTGGCGGACGGCAGGAAGCGAACTCCCGCGGCAGCGCGAGCTCAGGCCCGCCCGGGCGCCCCGGGGCGCCGGCAGCTCACGGGTCGCCGGCTGACCGTGGCGCGCGGGGCGACCCCGGC
>JASHOI010000635.1 GCA_030041195.1 Streptosporangiaceae bacterium
TGCTGGGGGTGAGCAATCACTGGGCCTGGCAGGTGGAGCGGGCCCGCGGTCTGGCTGCTGCGGCCGGGCTGCCCGGCTATGAGGTGCTGCAGTACCAGTACAGCTACCTGCGGCCGCGCACCGACCTGCCGGGCCTGCGCTCTCCGGACGGCATGCAGGGCATGCTGGGCGGCGACCTGCTCAGCTATCTTCGTGACGAACCGCAGCTCACGGCCGTCGCCTACTCACCGCTGCTGAAGGGCGCCTATGTGCGCCAGGACCGGCTGGATGCCGCCGAGTTCGCCGAGTTCGGCCATCCGGGCACGCCAGCCCGGCTGGCGGCGCTTCGGGAGGTGGCCAAGGACGCCGACGCCACGCTCAACCAGGTGGTGCTGGCCTGGCTGATCGGCGCGGAAATCCCGGTGATCCCGCTGATCGGCGCCTCCTCGGTGGCGCAACTGGACGAGAGCCTGGCCGCGGTGGACCTGGAGCTCACGCCGGAGCAACGGGCAAGACTGGATGCCGCCCGCTTATGGAGCCGGCGACTGTCCGCCCGGTTATTCCATGATCTTGGTGGATGAGTACCTTATAGCGGTATTAATCGACCACGATCAAGGAAATTGAATATCTGATCGAATCTTGGCCGGGGGTCGCTGGGCTAGCGGATGCCATCCCGAGCCATCCGGCGCCCGCGCGAGGTGCGCGCCATCGCAGCCGGGTTACGGTGCCCCGCCGGTGACCGCCGTGACGTAGACGCGGCCCGACTGCCGCTCGTGCGGGAGCGGGTCGCGGTGGTGAGCCTGCACGCTGCGGAAGCCCGCACCGGTCAGCGCGAGCTCAAGCTCCCCGGCGGTGTACAGCGTGCCCTTGATCTCCGGGTGGTCGTCCGCGGTGAACTCTCCGGCGCCCTCGTGCGCAGCCAGCAGCAGCACCGCGCCCGGCGCCAGCACCCGGGCGAACTCATCCAGCACGGCCGGCAGGTCGCCGCGCGGCAGGTGGTGCAGGGCGTAAAACGACGCCGCACCCGCGCAGCTCCGGCTGCATAACGGCAGGCGGCGCATGTCGGCGCGGGCGGCGAGCAGGCCCAGGCTGCCGTATCGTTCCATGGCCGCCGCCGTCATGCCCGCGGACAGGTCCAGACCCAGGGCCCGCGTCCCGCGCCCGGCCAGGTAGCCGCCGGCCTGGCCCGGGCCGCAGCCCACGTCCAGGACGAGGCCGTCGGCGGCCGTGGCGGCGACGAAGTCGAGCAGTTCGCGGTCCAGGTCCAGCCGGTCCAGGTCGCTGCCGAACTTCGCGGCGTACTCCGCCGCGATCGCGTCGTAGGCGTCGCGCAGCACGGCGGGGTCGAAGCCGTCTGCCGCCATGCCGCCCTCCAGCTCAGCCGGAACCCGGTTCCGGCGGCCGTGCCAGAGTCATCAGGTCGTCGAGGATCTCGCCGAGGCCGTTCACGATCAGGGTGAGATGGCCGTCGCCGGGCCGGAACCGGGCCCGGGCCAGCGGGATGTTCGCTGCCAGCCAGGCACCGTGCGTGCCCGGCACCATCCGGTCCTGGTCACCCTGCCAGATCGCGACCGGCGTGGCATGGCCGAGCGCGTCCAGGCTGATGCCCCAGTCGCGGGTGAAGGCCAGGTCGTCGTCCCGCCAGCCCTCGATGCCCGCGCTCACCGCCGTCCGCAGAGCGTTGGCCAGGTAGCCGGCAAACTCGGCGGTGAGCACGGCCTTGTCGGCTTCGGAGATCAGCCCGCCCAGGCCGTCCGCCACCCCGGCGGCGGTGATCTCGCTCAGCAGGCCGGCCGCGGCGTCCAGGAAGCCGGTCAGCTCCGCCTCGCTGGCCAGTGCGGCGCCGAATTCCGCCACGTTCTCCTCGGCCATGCCGGCCATCCAGTCGAGGCCGGGGCTGTCAGTCGGCGCGACCCCGGCGATCGTCGCTGCCGCCAGGCACCGGACCGGCAGCAGGGCCGCGCAGGCCAGCGCGTGCGGGCCGCCGCCGGACCAGCCTGCGGTGACGAATTCGTCCGCGCCGATGCGTTCCAGGATCTGCTCCACATCGGCGGCCGCGTCCGCGACGAGCCTGCCTGGCTGCGGCGTGGAGCCGCCGTAACCGGGGCGTGAGTACAGGACCGTGCGCAGCCCGCGCGCGGCGGCCGCCTCGGTCAGCGGCTCGTACCCGACCAGCCCGCTCGGCGTGCCGGTGTGGAACACCAGCGGCAGCGCATCCTCGGGGCCGGCCACCAGGACGTCCAGCGTCCGGCCTTCGCCCGACGGGACCGTGATCCGCTGCTCGTTTGCCATTGATCAGCTGCTCCTGCTCCAGGTGTTGTGGAAGGCTCCGGCCGAGGTGAGCGCGCTGGTGGAATCCTTGGCCAGGCCGCCGCCGTCGATCATGACGATCTTAATCGGGTGCAGCTGCTTCAGCGCTTTCCCGTTGACCCGGCAGTCGGTGAAGCGGACCACGCCGAAGTCCGCGAGCGGCAGCACGCCGCCGGCCGACGACGGTGCCTCGGTGATCACTTCCGCCGACGACCGGCGCAGGCCCGTCGCCACCTTGGTGACCGTGCGGGTCCAGCCGCGGGTGCTGTCCCTGAGCACCAGCGTGTACGTGCCGCCGCCGAGGAACGTGACCGATGCGCTGATGCGGTCACCGGGCCTGACCCTGGTCCCGAAGTAGACCGGCGCCGCCGGGTACATCTCGTACCAGCCGCTGTACTTCGCGGTCAGGCCGGCGCAGTCCGCGTCCGCCCCGGTCTGCTCCACCGAACGGGAACGGCTGCCGTAGCCGTCCAGGCCGGCCCAGAACGACGCGTACCGGTCGCCGGACGTGCACGTCACCGCCGGCACGGTCCAGCTGGCCGACACGCTGCGATACGCGCCGTTGCTGCCGGACACGGCGTAACCGGACCAGTTCGTGCTGCTGATCTCCTTGCCGTGGGCGGTGCCGCGGGCGCCGGGCAGGGCGAGGCCGCCGGGCCTGACCGCCGGGTGCCCCGGGGAAGCCGGGCTCTCGGTTCCGGCGCGGGACGCTGCGGCAGCAGATAAGGCCGGTGACGCGGAGGTGGCGCTTGCGGCGGCCATCGCCGAACCGGTCAGCACGGCCATTGCCGTGACCGCGACGCACCACTGACGGGCCATACCGCTCCCTGAAGTCCTTGAATGGCAGCATGCCGCCGGGCGATCCTGTGTCTGCCCTGGTATTGGCTCAGCGAAAACGGCGGCACGTGTGCGGGGCAGCAAGCATTAGATCACATCGCCCGCCGCACACACCGTCAATGGCAGGCCGGGCGCGCTGAACGTCATGAGCAGGCGCGGTCGCTGCTTCCCGTCCGTCCGCGCGGAGGCGTACGGTGAAATTCCGGGTCGTCCCCCCGGGCTAGCACTGAGGAGACGCCGTGCCCCTTCCCGCCCCCGGAAGCACCGCCACCTCTGCGGAGCGCAACCGCTTCGCGCAGCACCTGTTCGCTCCGCTCCCCCAGCGCTATGACCGGCTCGCCGAGCTGCTGTCGTTCGGGCAGAACGGCCGCTGGCGCCGTGCCATGATCAGCCGCGTCAGCGCGGCCCCCGGGCAGGCGGTGCTCGACGTGGCGTCGGGGACCGCGGGTGTCGCACTCCAGCTTGCCGCGCGGACCGGGGCCAGGGTCGTGGGCGTGGACCTGACCGAGCAGATGCTCCGGCAGGGTCAGCGGAACGTGGCCGGCTCCGCCGTGGAAGACCGCATCAGGCTGGTGGCGGGCCGGGCCGAGCAGCTGCCGTTCGGCGACGCCACCTTCGACGGGCTGACCTTCACCTACCTGCTCAGGTACGTGCTCGATCCGGAGGCCACGCTGCGTGAGCTGGCCCGCGTGGTCCGGCCGGGCGGGCAGGTCGCCAGCCTGGAGTTCATGGTGCCGCCATCCCGGTTCTGGCGGGCCTGGTGGTGGCTCTACACCCGGCTGGTGCTGCCGGCCGGGGGCCTGCTCACCGGCGGCCGGGAATGGTTCGCCGTGGGCCGCTTCCTCGGCCCGAGCATCTCCGGTCACTACCGCCGCTACCCGCTCGACTGGACGGTCGAGGCGTGGCGCAGGGCCGGGTTCACCGATGTCGGCTTCCGGGTCATGAGCTTGGGGGGCGGGCTCGTGATGTGGGGAACCCGCGCAGGTGGCTGACGGGGCTGCTGCCACGCCAGCCGACGAGTCCCGGGCCGGGCCCGCGACGGGCGCGCGGCCCGCTTACTACGCCGCGAGCCCGGGCGGATGGCGTGACTGGTGGACCCTGCTGCATCCCCCGTACACGGCGTGGCACCTCTCCTACGTCGTCATCGGCGCCGCGCTCGCGCCGAGGGTCAACCTGACCGCGCTGCTGGCGACGCTGATCGCGTTCTTCCTGGCGGTCGGCGTGGCGGCGCACGCGCTCGACGAGCTGAACGGCCGGCCGCTGCAGACCCGCATCCCGCGCGCCACGCTGGTGGCCGTGACGGTGGCCGGCCTGGCCGGGGCTGTCGCGTTCGGCGTCGCCGGGATAGCCAGGGTGGGCTGGGCGCTGCTGCCGTTCATGATCGTGGGCCCGGCCCTGGTGGTGGCCTACAACGCCGAGCTGTTCGGCGGCATCATCCACACCGACCTCGGCTTCGCGGCCGCGTGGGGCGCGTTCCCGGTGCTGACCGCCTACACGGCGCAGACCGGGCGGCTCGCGGTGGCGCCGGTCCTCGCCGCGCTGGCCGCGCTGGCGATGTCAGCGGCACAGCGCAGGCTGAGCACCCCGGCCCGGACCCTGCGGCGCCGTTCGGTCCGGGTTGAGGGCAGCATCACGCTCGCGGACGGCGAGGTGGTCGCGGTGGACCAGGTCGCGCTGCTCGCCCCGCTGGAAGGCGCGCTGCGGGCGATGTCCTGGGGGCTGGTGCTGCTCGCCGCGGGGCTGGCCCTGGCCAGGCTCGGGTAGCTCACAGCACGTCGCGGCGCTGCAGGTAGCCCAGGGCCGCCCAGCCCACGGGCACCGGGAGCCAGAAGGTAACGGCGCGGAACAGCAGGACTGCGTAGATCGCGACGGCGGCCGGTTTCAGCCCGGCGACCGTCAGGCCGGCCGAGAGAGCGGTCTCAACCGCGCCGATCCCGCCCGGCGTCGGGACGGCCGAGCCGATTGCGTTGCCGGTCAGGTAGACGACGGCCACGGCCACGAACGGCAGCGAACCGCCGAACGCGCGAATCGACACGTCCAGGCAGCATATGTACGCGGCGGTGACCAGCAGCGCCCCGCCGACGCCCTCGGCCAGCTTGGCGGGCTGCTGCGCGATGTCGAGCAGCCGCGGGATCACCTGTCCCAGGGTCGTGGCCAGCCGGGACAGCAGCAGCCGGCGGCCGGCCGGCACCGCGAGCGCGACCAGGATCGCCGCGACCAGGACGGCCAGCGCGATGTAGGTCCAGTCCGGCGGCCGGAACGAGATGTTCTTCGCCGTTCCGGCCAGCGCAACGAAGATCGCCAGCAGAGTCAGGTGCAGCGCGAGCGCGATGACCTGGGAGACGCCCACGCTGGCCACCGCGTCGGCGGGCGCCACCTTGTCCCGGCGCAGGTAGCGGATGTTGACCGCCGCCCCGCCAACGGCGGCCGGCGTGACCAGGCTCACGAACGAGCAGGCGACCTGTGTCAGCAGGGTCCGGCCGAACTTCAGCCGCTCGAGCACGAACCCGGACAGCTCCAGCGTCGCGCCGACGTAGGTGAGCGCGGACAGCCCGAGCGCGACGATGGTCCAGTGCCAGTTCGCGTGGCGGAACAGGCCGCTGAAGCTGGTGCTGGCCAGCTCGCCGGCCAGGATGTAGGCCGCGAATACCGCGGCGACGAGCGTGACCAGGGTCCGCAGCCGGATCCGCTCCACCTGGACCGGCGACGGCTCGGAGTCCGCCGCGGTCGGCCTGAGCTGTCTCCTGAGCGCGGGCAGCACGTCGGTGCGGTGGCGCACCGCGGCCCTGGTCGAGCGGTGCAGCACGACCGGCTGGATCAGCGGCGCCACGGCGGCCATCTCCGCGGTGCTGACCTTGCCGTGTGCGCTCTGCACCGCCCGTTCCGGCCCGACCAGGAGCGCCAGCGAAGCCAGCAGCTGGGCCAGGTCAAGGCGCAGCTGGAGGTCGCTCGCGGCCACGTCGCCGTTGCCGGGCTCGAGCAGCATGACCTCGCCGCCGGGTTCGCGCTGCGTCCCGACGCCGACGGGGTGCAGCCCGAGCCCGCGGCGGCCAGCGCCGCGCTGGCCGTGACTCGGGTGACCGTCGCTGGGGTGGCCCTCGCTGGGGTGACCGCCGTCGGCGTCGCCCTCGCCGGTCAGCACGATGCGGTCCGCGGTGAGGGCCCGGTGCGTGACCCGGTGGCTGTGCAGCAGCAGCACGGCATCCCAGACCTTCGCGAGCTGCTCGTCGGTGGGCGGGGTAGCCAGCTTGGCCAGGCTGGTTCCGTCGTGGCCCTCGTTCACGAGCACCGCCGCCTCCGGGCCGACCCGGATCAGCGCGCGCAAGCGCGGGGTCAGCACGCCAGCGTCCTCGGCCGCGTAGGTGAGCAGCGCACGCCGCTCGACGGCCCGCTCCACCGTGAGCGGGGCACTGCGCGACACCTGCGCCCGCAGCCGCACCCTGCGGTAGAGCCGGTAGAACACGTCGGCCGCCTGCTGGTCGCGGTCAAAGACCGTGACGTCGAGCCGGTCGCCGCCCTGGGTGGTCGCGGCGTACTTGCGCGTCTCCGTGCTGGCGTCGGTGATCCGGCGCATGCTGACGACCTTGGCGCCGACCTCGCCGAGCGCCTCGGCGATGTCCAGGGCCGAGGGGCGCTCGGACATCGACCCGAGCAGGTACCGCAGCCCGGCCCCGCACGCGATGCCCGCCAGCACGCTGATCAGCAGCGAGAAAATGGTCGTCTGCGTGTTCGCCAGGCTGGCCAGCCCGTAGAAGGCGATCGCCAGCCAGAACACGGCCCGCCAGCGCGGGCGCCCGGCGAGGCCGATGACCGTCACGTAGGCGGTGAGTCCGGACAGGTACCAGTCGAGGGCGGGCACCTGGTGGTCCAGCGGGTGCTTCGGGGTGAGCACGTCGTACAGGCCAGCGGCGGCGTGCAGCCTGAGCAGCTCGTTCGCGGCGAGCACCAGGCCCACGGTGATGCCGCCCGCTCCCACCGCCTCGGCGAGGCGAAGCGGCTGGCGGCGGATCAGCATCCGGACCGCCAGGGCGACGGGCAGCAGCAGCAGCGCCACGTGCGCGGCGAAGCCGAGGATCGGCAGTACTGCCTTCAGGTACCTGCTGGCCAGGACGATGTCGGTCTCGGCGCCTTCCGCGGTCGCGCGGGCGAGCAAGGCCAGCCCGGCCAGCAAGGCGATCTCGATCAGCGCGATCAGGCACCGCAGCAGATCGGTCGGGATCCGGACCCGTGACTCCAGGTGGTCCTCGACGTGAATCGAAGGCGGTGATCCGGGGGAAGCCGGAGCGGCAGGCCCGTTAGGCGCGGAGGGCCCGGCGGGCGCGGCGGGACGCACCGGTGCCGCCGGGGCCGGGCCAGCGGCTCCGGCCGGCGGCGGGTCGTCCCGGGGCAAGCTCACGTAATGATGGTTTCACCTGGTTCTCAATACGCACAGGGGGCACCCCGCCCAGACCAGCGCACATCGCCCGGCCGCGCCGCCCCGGCCTGTCCCGTCAGGGGCGGGCCCGCGCCCACGCCGGCTGTGCCCGGCCGCCGTCGGTGAGCTGCTGGTAGAGCGCCGCTGTGTCCGGATGCGGCTCGCCATCAGCAGAAATGTCCGTCATGGCGTCCAGGCACCGGCTCCACGCCTCCCGGACCCCGGCGAGGTTGCCCGCGGCATGCTCGGCGCGCATCAGTGCTCGCCACAGCTGCTCGGCGGAGACATCGCCGGCCAGCCCGGTCCGCGCGGCACGGGCCGATGCCGACGGGTCGCCGGCCCGCAGCTCGAGCTCGGCGAGCAGCTCCGCCGTGTCGACGATCTGGGCCCGGACGGTCTCGGTGAAGGCCAGGTCCAGCCACCAGTGATAGCAGCCGGTGAACGGTTTGCCGCGGATCAGCGTCAGCGCCTCGCGCAGGCTGCCGATGTCGCGGCCGGCGATCCCGCGCTCGCTCAGCTCCTCGAAGTCGGCCCAGTCGAACCGGGCATCGGGGTGCAGCGCGTACTGCCCGGCACCGAGGTGCTCGATCCAGACCCGCCCGTCGGCCGCCCGGCCGAGCTGGCGCCGGGTGCGCACGATCAGCTGCCGCAGCGAGTCACTCGGCTTCGGGTGATCCGGGTCGGCGCCGAGCAGATAGCACAGCTGGGCGTTGGAGAGCCCGTCGCGCCCGTTGAGGGCCAGGGCCAGGATCAGCTGGCTCTGCGCGGGCTGCAGCGCGGCGGGGGCGCCGTTGACCGTGAACGCCCCAAGGACGCCGATGCGCAGGCCGGCCTCCTGGCCGGGATCGCCGTCGCTGGGCGGCCCGGGCTGGCTGGCCTGGGCGGCGGGCGGCGCTTGGTCCGGCGGCGGTTCCTGCAGATCATCCGGCGGCGGTTCCCGCAGGCCGATCAGCTCCGGTGCTGGCGGCCACGACGAGCCGTCGTACGGCGGCTCGTCCGGTGCGACGTCGTTCAGGTCGGCCGCGACCTGGAACAGGCTGGCCAGAGCCTGGTAGTCATCCTTGGTGAGGGGCTGCGGCCAGACATCCAGGTGCAGCGGCGCGATATGCCCGGCGATGCCGCCCGGCCGCTCCGGATCCGGCGCGAGCCGGAAGCTGGCTGGCGCCGGGTGGCCGTCGGGTGTCTCGGCGCCGCCGGGCACCAGCGCCGCGATCCCGCCGGGATCGCTGGCCAGGTCCGCCAGCATCGCCATCTGGTCCGGCGTCGGGGCGGTCCTGCTGACCAGCAGCGTCAGTGCCCAGTCCTCGTCGCCCGGGTCGGCGAGCCGGCGCCGGCGGATGTCGGCCCGGTCCGCGTCACCCAGCTCATCCAGGCTGCGCCGGATGCCCACGGCCTTCGAGGCGAGCAGGTCAAGGGCCTCGGCCAGGCTGGCGCAGCAGGTTGCCCGGCCGTCGGCCGCCGCCAGCTCGGGGAACCCGGCCAGGATCAGGTCGTACCATCCGGCCAGCTCGCTCGTGGTCAGCTCCGTTGCCGCGGTCGACAAGACCAGGTCGGCCATGTCGGCCGGGCCGTCGACCGTGGTCACCCGCAGGTGCTCCAGGTCGATCAGCACATACCCGCCGTCGGCGGCGACGCCGGCGGTCAGCAGGCCCGGCAGCAGGTCGCCGGCCTGCGCGGGGCCGTACGGTGCGGACGGCGCGTTCCGCGGCAGTTCCAGCCGCCACGCCATGCCCTGCCGTCCCCCGGGCACGCCGAACGGCGCGGGTGGCGGCTCGCTTGGCGGGCTGGCCAGCAGCAGCTCAAGACCCGACCGGTACACCGAGACCCCGGCGATGTCCGGTATCGGCTGCCCGGCCGCGACCAGGCCGGCACCCAGCCCGCTCAGCGCGGCGCGCAGCGCGGTGGGCGGCTGCGGCAGCGGGCCGGGCCGGTGCGGCGTTCCCGGATGCGGCCCCGTGGCCGGGTGCGGTGCCGTTCCCGGATGCGGCGCGGTGCCCATCTGCGGGCTCGCTCCGTCATACAGCAGGGACCCTGGCTCCGGCCCTTCGTCCAGGTAGAACGCTTCCTCGTCGGCATACAGCAGCCCGCCACCGGCGTCGAACAGCGACTCCGGTTCGGCCCCGGCATAGCGTGGCTCCGGCCCGGGGCCGGCGGCGTACGACCGCTCCGCGGCGCGCAGCCGCTGCTCGGCCGCGATCACCGGCGCGCTCACCGGCACCGGGATCCGCCTGCCGAAGCGGCGGGCCTGCCGCTG
>JASHOI010000636.1 GCA_030041195.1 Streptosporangiaceae bacterium
GCCACAAAATACGCCGCCGGGTAGCCGAGCACCAGCGAGAGCAGCGACGCCACCACGACGTAGACGATCGTCCGCACCACGATCGGCCCCGCGAACGAGCTGGCGCCGATCAGGTCGTGCCAGACGTTGATGACGTTCGACGAGCTCCAGTGCAGCGGGTTGTACTGCGCGATCGGCGACTCGGTCAGCCGGTTGAGCTGCCCCTCGGCGATCCCAAGGACCGCGTAGAACGGCACGATGAACAGCAGGATGAGCCAGAGGATCCCTGGGGCCGCGAGCGCGATCCAGAACGCCTTGGACTGCTGGGCCTCGCGGCGCGGTTTCGGCTCCTCGGTGCGGGCCGGGCTCGGCTTGATCGGTGGCGGCGGTGACTTCGGCGGGGCGATGCTCATGCTAGATCCCGTTGCTCACGACGAGCCAGGCCTGCTGCCACAGCGCGTCCGCATCCACCGGCAGCTGCAGCTCACCCACGCCGCGGCGGAAGTATGAAGGGAGCACGGCGGTGGACATCAGGGCCGGCGGCAGGATTTGCTCCTTGACCAGGAGCTGGGGCGTGATCTCGTTCAGCGGCTGCATGTAGCCGTTGTAGCTGATGTTCTCCAGCGCGTTGTTCAGGTCCATGAAGTAGTTGAGGAACAGGTGGGCCAGCACCGGGTTGGTCGACGAGCGGAGCACCGTCAGCGTGTCGTTCGCGACCGGGCCCTTGCCGTCGGTGGGGAACCAGTACCCGACGACGTCGACCGACACCCCCTTCGGCATGTACGACGCGGCCGCCGCCATGTCACCGGACCAGGCGTGGTGGATCCAGATCTGCCCGCTCGGGATCTCGGTGTAGTCGTTGTTGTCGATGTGCACGTTGGTCAGGTTCGACAGATCCTGCAGCGACTGCCGGGAGAGCGCGATCTGCCGGTAGTCGGTGGTGTTCAGGTTGAAGATCCCGTTCTTCATCAGGCCGAGGCTGATGCCCTCGCGGTAGTCGTCGAGGATCGCCACCTTGCCCTTGTACTTCCCCTGCCACGGCATGGCCCAGGCGTTCTTCATCGTGTACGGGTTCTCGTGCACGTAGTCCTTGCGCCACGAGATGCCGGTCGTATAGATCGTGTACGGCACCGTGTACTGCCAGCCCTGGTCGTAGAACGGGTTCTGGAAGTCCGGCCACTCCTGGGTGATGTTCGGCAGGTAGCTGTGATTCAGGGGCTGGATTAGCTTGGACTCGATCAGCTGGCCGAGCACGTCGACGGTGACGCCCATGAACACGTCGAAGGACAGCCCGCTGCGCAGCTTGGCCAGCGCCTCGTCCATCGTGTTGAACGTCGTGACCTGGGCCTTGCAGTTGTACTTCTTCGCGAAGCTGTTCACGCACGCCTGGTTGACGTAGGCCACCCAGTTGAAGATCTGCAGGGTGGCGCCGGTCTCCGGCTTCAGGCCGCTGGCGATCGAAGGGTTGTCCTTGAACGTCGGCCACTTCACCGGGTTGTTGGGCCGCGGGAGCGGCACGTTCACGTTGCCGGACAGGTCGGATGCGCACGCTGAGAGCAGCGTGCCTCCGGCGCCTGCCATCAGTCCGGCGGCCAGGCCGCCTTTCAGGACGCTTCGTCTGGTGGGCCAGCCTGGTGGCCGACTCCCGTCGGCGGGCCAGCCTTCTCTTGGGTGCATGCCACCCTCCAGCGGTCTGCAAGGAGGACCTTGACTGAACATTCGGTCAATGGACGGTGTTACCGCCTAGAACTACTCCCGTCGGGCTCCATACGCAAGGCATACGCGATAACGGACGGATTAAGTACGAAGAGCCGCAGCAAACACGGCGAAGTTGTCGGTGAGCCGGCGGATGTCGGCCTCGTCGTGCTGCATGGACATCAGCCACTGCTCGCTCTTCCCCCACGGCGGCAGGAAGACCCCCCCGTTGAGCTGGTACACCCAGTGCGCGTGGCTGTAGGAATCGTCGATGCCGAGGAAGTCGCGGTAGTCGCGGACCGGCTCGGGGCTGAACACCACGCAGCCCTTGGCGCCGACCGAGACCACGTGCGCCGGCAGGTTGTTCCGCTCGATCTCCCGCTCGAGCCCTGCCACGGCCTGCTGCCGCAGCGCCTCGATCCGCTCGTACGCGGCCGGCGTGGCGACCTCGCAGAGCATGGCCCGGCAGGCGGCCATGGCCAGCGGGTTGCCGTTGAAGGTCCCGACCATCTCGTACCCACCGTCGGAGACGTGCCCCATCGCTTCCTCGGTGCCGCCGATGGCCGCAACGGACACGCCGCCGCCGATCGCCTTGGCCAGGCAGATGATGTCCGGCGTGACCCCGGTCAGCCCGGTCGCACCGCCGGGCCCCGTGGTGAGCCCGGTCTTGACCTCATCGAAGGTCAGCAGCGCGTTCCCGGAGTGCAGCAGTTCCTTCAGGCCGGCCAGGTAACCAGGCTCGGGCAGGATGATCCCGGCGTTCATCATGATCGGCTCGATGATCATCCCGGCGATCTTGCCCGGATACTCGTCCAGCAGCCGGGCGACGCCGTCCAGGTCGTTGAAGCCGACCACGAGGGTGAGGTCGGTGATCGCACGCGGGATCCCGGTGCTGGCCGGAACCTGGGTGGGCTTGTGCGCCGGGCCCACGTCCTCGGCCTCCGGGGTGACCGACACCTGCACCGAGTCGTGGTGGCCGTGATAGCAGCCCTCCACCTTGATGATCAGGTCGCGGCCGGTGATCGCGCGCATCAGGTGGACGGCATCCATGGTGGCCTCGGTGCCCGAGTTCGCGAACCGCCACAGCGGCAGCCCGAACCTGCGGGTCAGCTCCTCGGCCACCAGGATCGCCGCCGGTGTCGGCTGGGCGAAGTGCGTGCCGAGCGGGACCTGGCCGCGCACCGCCTCCACGATCGCCGGATGGCCGTGCCCGGCCAGGGCCGCGCCGTATCCGCCGGCCAGGTCGACGTACTCGTTGCCGTCGACGTCGTAGATCTTGGAACCCTTGCCGTGGCTGAGCCAGATCGGCTGCGGCCGGGTGATCTGCCAGCTAGAGGTCACGCCGCCGGCCAGGGCGCGGCTGGCCCGGCTGGCCATCCGCCGCGACTCGTTCTGGCGGGAGACGAAGATCGCCTCCTGTTCGGCGATGATCTTGTCGATGGGGGCCGGCGCGATCAGGCCGGCGGGGGCCCCGGGGCCTGCAGGGGAGCTGGCCCCGGAGCCCGCGGGGGACCCCGGGGTGGGGTCGGCGGTCTGGGCGTTGCTGCTGTTTGCTGAGTCGGTTGAGACGGCCTGCTCGGCCATTGCGCGCTCCTCACGCGATTGACTGAATGTTCAGTCTACGATGGCGCGCTTGTGCCGGGCAAGGGTGGCGGCGCCGGCTGCCACGGCCCGCCAGCCGAGCAGGAACAGGCCGAGGAAGGCCAGCGCGACGCCGATGAACGCGAGCGCGGTGCCCTGACCCGCCAGCACCCGGAGCAGCATGCCGACGCCGACGGTGCCCAGCCACGCGCCGAGGCCCCCGGGGACGATCGCGGCGGGCCGTCGCCAGGCCCGGGTGACGATCAGCCCAACCGCGAGACCCGCCATGAACGGCCACGCGGTGCTGGCCAGGCCGCCGGCCGACTCGCCGTGGTGGTGGGCGGCCCGCCCGATCGCGACAAACGCGAGCACGCAGCACGCGTCGATGATCACGGCGACGACCGGGCGCAGGCGTGCCGTGGGTCCGGTGCGCGACGCGGCCGTGAGCATGCGGTCAGGTTAGCCGGGCCGGTGTCAGGCCGCCCCCTTGCGGTTGCTGGCTGGGCGCAGGGTCCCGCGAGCGCGCACGGCCGGCCACGCTGTGTAGCATTGGGTCGCGTTCCGACTACGGTTGGCTACGCCCCTGTGCGCTGGTGTTCTGGGGGAAGCATGAGGGGATCGGGGACGGGGGTGCCGCCACTGGGCGGCGGCCAGCCGGACCAGCTCAAGCTGCTGTGTCTGGATAATCTGCTGTCCGCCGATGCGCGGGTGTATTTCAAGGACGGGCTGAGCCGCTTCCTGTTCGTCAGCGCGGGCTGGCTCGCCGCGTACGCTCCCGGCCGCACCGCGCAGGAACTGGCCGGGAAAACGGACTTCGACGTCTTCACCTACGAGCACGCCTACGCCGCTTTCCAGGACGAGAAACAGATCATGAACACCGGCCGGCCGATTGCCGGGAAGGTGGAGCGGGAAACCTTCGCCGGCGGCGCGGAGAGGTGGGTCCTGACGACGAAGATGCCGCTGCGGGATGAGCGTGGCCTGATCGTCGGCACGTTCGGGATCAGCCACGATGTGACGCCGCAAGTCAGGGCGGGAGCACTGTAGGAGGCTGCACGCCTGCCGGGTCTACGAGAACGCACGGGCGTAGTCGGCGGCGAACTCGCCGAAGGAGCGGGCGGGCCGGCCAAGGAGTGACGCGACATCGTCGGTGACCCAGGCGGCGTCGCCGCCCGCGGTCAGGCTGGCAGCCTGGGCGTTCATCTCGGCGATCTGCTCGGGGACGCCGGCCCGGATCATCGCGCCGGCGTCCTCATCGAAGGTGAGCTCCCGGTAGCTGATGGTCCGGCCGAGCAGCCTGGACAGCACGGCGGCGACGTCGCCGTAGGAGATCAGCTCCGGGCCGGTGAGCCAGTAGGTTTTCCCGGCGTGCGGGGCGGGCGAGGCGGCGATGCTGGCGGCCACCGCCGCGACGTCGCGGGCGTCGACCATGCCGATCCGGCCGTTTCCGGCCGAGGATCCGAAGCCGCTGGTCTTGGCGATAGCCGGCGCCAGCGCCAGGACGTTCTGCATATAGGCGTTCGACCGCAACAGCGTGTGCGGTAGTCCGGACGCGGCCAGGCCCGCCTCGATCTGTGCCTGCCAGCGGCGCCGGGCGATCGGCGAGTCGGCCGAGGCCTTGCTGCTGGCCTTGACAACGTGCCCAACGCCGGCGCGGGCGGCGCTGTCGACCACGTTCAGCTCCTGGGCGGGCACGGCCGGGCTCACGAGCACCACACCTGTGACCCCCGCCATCGCCTCGTCGATGCTCGCCCGCACCGCAAGGTCGGCCACGGCGATCTCGGCACCGGCGTCGGCCAGCGCCTTGGCCTTGTCGGCATCCCGCACCAGCACCCGCACGGGCACTTCGCGCGCTGCGAGAAGAAGTGCCGCCTCGGAGCCGACCTTGCCTGCCGTCGTCACCAGGATCATGATGCTTCTCCCTTCGGCTAATTGGGCTAGGCAACCCAGTCTGGCGAGAAGTAAGTGGGTTGTCAAACCCAAAAAACTTATTACGATCGGGTCATGACCTACGGCACCCGTGAGCGGCCAAGGCTGACCCCGAAGGGCGAGCGGACCCGGGCCAAGATCATCGACGCGGCCGCGCGGCTGATCCACGAGCGCGGCGTCGCCGGCACCACGCTGGAGGACATCAGGGCGAGCGCAGAAGTCAGCGGCTCGCAGCTGCAGCACTACTTCGCCGGCAAGGACGAACTCGTCCAGGCGGTGATCGGCCACCAGGCCGACGCGATCGCCGGCAACCAGCGACAGGCCGGCCTCGGCGACGCGGGAGGGCTCCAGGCATGGCGCGACATGATGATCACCGCGGCAAAGACCGCCGGCGGCCGCGGCGGCTGTCCCCTCGGGTCGCTCGCCGGCCAGCTCGCCGAGGGCGACCCCGAGGCGCGCGCCCTGATCGCCGCCGGATTCGAGCAGTGGTCAGCCGCCATCGGCGACGGGCTGCGGGCACTTCACGCCGCCGGGCAGCTGCGGGCCGGCCTGGACCCAGACGACCTCGCCGTCACCCTCCTCGCCGCCGTCCAGGGAGGTCTTCTGCTCGCCCAGGTCCAGCGGAACACCCGCCCCCTGGAAACCGCCGTCGACACCGTTCTCGCTCTCGCCACGAACAAGGGAGCGCGATAGCGAGACCGGTGACCGGCGCCGTCAGACTCCGAGGGCGCCCTTGGCTGCGGCCTGGAACACGCGGAACGGCAGCACGCGCTTGGCCAGCAGACCCGCGCGCTCGGCCGGCTTGCCGGCCGAGACCCTGCGTGGCGGGTGCCCGGTTTCCAGTACCCGCCGCACCGCGGCGGCCACAACGGCGGCGGGCGCGCCGCTGGCCTCATCGCGTTCCATCGTGCCGAGAGCCTTGGCGAACGCGGAACCGTAGACGGGATCGGTGGTGACCGACCTCCGGCTGGCGGTGAAGTCCGTGCTGATGTTGCCGGGCTCCACGAGCGTGACCTGGATGCCAAACGGCGCCACCTCGTACGCGAGGGCTTCACCGAAGCCTTCCAGGGCGAACTTGCTGGCGGTGTAGAAGGCCTGGAACGGGATGCCGATCAGGCCGCCGATCGAGCTGAGCAGCACGATGCGCCCCCCGTTGCGGGCCCGCATCGCGGGCAGGACCTGCTGCACCACCCGGACACAGCCCCAGAAGTTCGTCTCCAGCTGGGCCTTGGCCTCGGCGACCGTGCACTGCTCGACGGCGCCGGCCAGGCCCCACCCGGCGGCGGCGACCAGCGCATCGATCCGGCCGTGCCGTTCCAGCACGGCCGCCACGCCGGCCCGGACCGATTTGTCGTCGTCGACGTCCATGACCAGCCCGGTGCACCCGGCCGGGGCGGTGCCCCGCCGGCTCGCCCCGGTGACCGCCCAGCCGGCCGAGTGCAGCACCTCGGCGCAGGCCCTGCCGATGCCTGCCGATGCGCCGGTGATCAGCACCGACCGTGTTTCACCGTCCATGAGGACTCCGATTTCGCCGGCCTGCGGCCGGGGCTGCCCATCCCGTACCGGTCCGTGGCGAAATAGTACGCTTCATGCCGCGCCGGGGAAGGAGCCTCTGCTACGCGAGCTCGGTCCCGCGCGTCGCCCCGACAGCACGGGCGCCGGCCGGCTCGCTCCCGATCGAGCTGCGCATCAGCAGCAGGTAAACCGCGGCCGCCACGACCCATCCCACGATCCACGAGATGTCCGCGCCGCCAAGCTTGGCGACCAGCGGGCCGGTGTAATCGGGTTGCGAGACGAACGGCCACTCCGCGGCCAGGCCGATAGCGTAGGCAAGCAGCCCGCGCCAGGCGACCTTGCCATAGATGCCGTTTGGAACGAAGAAGGACTCCACGTCGTAGTGAGCGCGGCGAACCACGAAGTAGTCGGCGAGGTTTACCGCCGACCACGGGATGAAGATGACGAGCAGCACGTCGAGGAAGTTGCTCAGGTTCGTCACGAAGTGCTGGTAGCCGAGGATTGCCACAACCATCCCCGCGGCCAAGACGCACAGGAAGGGTATAAGCCGGACTTTAAGTGACACCGCCTTGAAACGGCGCCACATGTTGCCGAACGCGAGTATCTGGAACGCGCCAGTGTACGCGTTGAAAGTATCCGCGTTGATGAGGCTAAAGGCCAGGACGACCAGCGCCCATTTACCTGAGACTTTGCCAACGGCCGCGACCGCTCCGAGACTTGGCAGCAGTGCGGCGAGGTAAGCGCCGATCGTGCACGACCCCACGGTCGCGAGGACGTTGCCTCCGTAGATCGCCCAGAACAGCCGCTTGCCGTTGGTCTGGGCAGGCAGGTAACGCGTGTAATCCGACACGAACGGGCCGAACGACAGCATGTCGATGACCAGCAGTGCCACGCCGGCCATGAACAGGCCCGCCGGCGGCGCCGTCATGCTGGTCTCCTTGGCCGGCAGCGAGCCGTAGCTCAGCCCCTGGATCAGCATGATGAGCAGTGAAATTCCCACTATGACCGCCGTCGCCTGCATGACGCGGTGAATCCAGCGGTAGCCGAATATGCCGATCACCACCGCGGGCACGGTGAGGATCACCGCCCACCACGGAATGCTCACAGAACTCACGACGCCCTGCATGGCCTGCGACTGGATGACAAGCTGAGCGGCGATGAAGCCCACGTTGAGGAGCAGGACACAGGGAAACAGGAACGCCGAGCCGTAGAATCCGAACTGCCCGCGACTTTGAATCATTTGCGGAACGCCGAGCACCGGGCCCTGGGTGGCGTGCAGCGCAATGAGGAGTGCACCGACCAGCACGCCTACGGCTATGGCGATGACCGCCCACCAGAAGGTCAGGCCGATCTCGACCACGACCGCGCCGATGACGAGGTTGAAGACGTTAACATTACCGCCCCACCAGAAGGCGAACTGGTGCCATGGCTTCCCATGCCGCTCGGTGGCGGGGATCATGTCGATATGACGGCTCTCGACGTACCTGCCTATTTCCTCGCTTGATGCTGCAGCGTCGGCCATGATCTCTAGCCCTTCCTATTGGTGATCTGCAGGGTGGCTTATTAGATGGGCTGCCCTTTCCGCGATGGCCAGGACCGTCGCATTGGGATGTGAGTTGGGGATCGCTGGCATCACCGACGCATCGGCGACCCGCAACCCGTCTATCCCTCGCACCCGGAGTTGCAGGTCCACTGCCGCGATCTCGTCCTCACCCAGCCGGCAGGTGCCGACCGGGTGGTAATAGCTGCCCACGGTGCGCCGGATGAAGTCGCGCACGTCGCTGTCGGCCCACACGTCCGGGCCGGGGTAAATCTGGCGATGCCGATGCGGCGAGGACTCGCCCCACAACCCACGGCCGGAGGTGGCCTCCCGGACGACCGCCATTCCCGCGGTAAGCGTGTCCAGGTCCCGCCCGGTGCGCAGAAGCCCCAGGTCGATCACGGGCGGCGCCTGCGGGTCCGCTGATGCGAGCCGAACCGAGCCGCGGCTCTCCGGCGCCACCAGCGAAGCAACCAGCGCGTATCCGGCCGGCGGAGCCTCATGCCCCGCGGGAGCCAGCGGAAACAGGATCGGGAACAAGTGCAGGTCGGGGACGCCGCGCTCGAGCCCGCTGCGCAGTGAGGCGTACATCTCGCCGTGGTTGTACTGGCTGACCGGCAGCGCGTTCCCGGCGGCGTAGCACGTCAGGGCAATCGGATGATCTTGGAGATTCTGGCCAACGCCTGGCAGATCCGTCACCGGGTCTATCCCCAGCCCGCGCAGCTCGCCGGCCGGGCCGATCCCGGACAGCATCAGCAGCTGCGGCGAGCCGAAAGCCCCAGCACAGAGGATGACCTCGGCCGAGCAGCTTGCCTGCTCCGGCGCTCCGCCGCGCAGATAGCCGACGCCGGTGCACCTGCCGCGGGTGATCCGCAGCTCGGTGACGAGGCAGTCGGCCTCGACGACCAGGTTAGGGTTGCCGAGCATCGGCCGCAGGTAGCCGTCGGCCGAGCTGACCCGCTCGCCGTCGGCGATCGCCAGGTCAACCCAGCACACGCCTTCCTGGTTCGGCCCGCTGAGATCGTCGGTTGCCGGCCAGCCCGATGCGGTCAGCGCTGCCGCGAACGCGGCGGCGACCGGGTGCCGGTCAGCCTCGGGCACCGGACCCACCCGTATCGGCCCGTCCTGGCCGCGAAGCTCCGGATCACGCCCGGGCGCGCGCTCGGTCCGGCGGAAGTACGGCAGCAGGTCGGCGAACCCCCATCCCTTCGCGCCCTCCGCCGCCCAGCCGTCGTAGACGGCGCGGTTACCCCGGGTGTGCGCCATGCCGTTGATCGCGCCGGATCCGCCGAGCGTGCGGCCCCGTGGGTAGGCGATCGATCCTGCCTCGGCTTGCGGCACGGTGGGGCTGGCCCAGTCGGCAGCCGAGCCGAGGTTCTCGGGCCACGCGTTGGGCACGGTCGTGGCGCGGGTGCGTTCCGAACTCCCGGCCTCCAGGAGCAGCACCCGGGCGGCGGGATCCTGCGCGAGCCTGGCCGCGACGATGCAGCCAGCGCTGCCGCCGCCGACGACGATGTAGTCGTAACCGTCCATCGCGTCCCTCTCGCTCGCCGTCGGCCGGACCGCTAACCCGCGGCACCTATTGGCGCACCGCGCTCTGCGGGTTTGCGCCGGCCCCGCTGGACTCAAAGAACCAGTCCGCTACCGCGTCGCTCGTGGTGAGCCAGACGCCGTCGCGGTCGTGCAACTGCTCCAGCGCGCGAGCCAGGTGAATCGCCCGCCAGGGCTGGCCGACCAGGAACGGGTGGAACCCCACTCCCAGCACGCGCCCGTAGTCGCCCGAGTCGGCGAGCATCTGATCGACGGCGTCGACGATCGACCGCGCGAACTGTTCGCCCGTCTCGTGATGGAGCATGAACGCGACGACATCGTTGAGCTCGCGCTGGTAGGGAACCGAGGCCAGCGACCCGCTGGAGACGTTCACCCAGAACGGCTGGTCGTCGTTCGCCCAGTCGATCGTGTACCGGTAGCCAGCCTCCGCTATCAGGTCGTTGGTGTTCGGCGTCATCGTCAGCGCCGGCCCAATCCAGCCCGCCGGCGGGTGCCCGATGGCCGCCTCGATCGTTCGTGTGACCTTGCCGATGAGTTCGGCCTCCGCGTCACGTTCGAGCCCTACCTGCCAGGTCGAGTTGTTGTCGCCATGCGCGACCCAGCTGGTCCAGTTGTGCGCGAGGGCTTCCTCGATCAGGCCGGGATACTCCGTGCAGGCTTCGCTGTTGACGATCCCCGTCACCGGTATCCCAGCCTGGTCCAGGATGTCCATGAGCCGGAATGCGCCGACCCGCGGCCCGTAGTCCCGCCATCCGAAGTTCATCGGGTCCGGCACCAGGTCGGCCGTGTACGGCACGAGGCTGAGTCCGGGCTTCCCGAACGGGTAGTGCTCGATTGCCACGCCGAACCAGAGCGCCAGGCGGGCGCCGCCGGGGAGCTCAAACCGCGGCCGGCGGACGATGGGGGAGTACTCGTAGAAAGGGTTCGTCACGGCATCCCTCCGCTAGGTGGTCGGCCCCAGATTGACGACGACGGTCTTCAGCTCGGTGTACTCGTCCATGGTTTCCCGGCAGGTCTCGCGCCCCCAGCCAGATTCCTTGTAGCCGCCGAACGGCAGCGCCGAGTCGCAGGCCTGATAGCAGTTGACCCACACCTGGCCGGACTCCAGCGCGGCGGCCAGGCGGTGCGCCCGCGTCACGTCCTGGGTCCACACGCCGGCGCCCAGCCCGAAGCGGGTGTCGTTGGCCGCCGCCAGCACCTCCTCGTCGCTGGTGAACGGGATCACGGTTATCACCGGCCCGAATATCTCCTCACGGGCGACCCGCATGTCGCTGGAGGCGTTGACCATCACGGTCGGTTCCACGAAGTAACCGGCGTCGCCCCAGCGGCCGCCGCCGGTCACGATCCGGGCGCCCTCGTCGCGCCCGATCTGGATGTAGCCGGAGACGCGGTCGAGATGCTCCTGGGAGACGAGCGGGCCCATCTGTGTCTCGCTGTCCAGCCCGGGGCCCAGCTTGAGCGACCTGGCGTAGTCGGAGATCCCGGCGACGACGTTGTCGAACTGCTGCTGCTGGACGTACAGGCGCGCGCCGGCGATGCAGCTCTCTCCCTGGCAGACGAACCCGGCCATGTTCGCGGCCGCGACCGCGGCTGGCACGTCCGCGTCCGCAAAGATGATGTTGGGTGACTTCCCGCCCAGCTCCAGCGACACGCGCTTGAGCGTGGCAGCGGCGTTCCGGACTATCTGCTTGCCCACCGCGGATGATCCGGTAAAGCTGATCTTGTCGACGCCTGGATGGCGGACCAGGGCCTCTCCGGCCTCCTCGCCGAACCCGGTCACGTAGTTGATGACGCCCTCGGGAATTCCGACCTCGAGCGCCAGGCGCGCGAGCAGCGCTATCGACAGCGGCGTTTGCTCGGCCGGCTTGATCACGATCGTGCAGCCGGCGGCCAGCGCGGGGGCGAGCTTCTTGACCACGGCCAGCAACGGCAGATTCCACGGCGCGATGGCTCCGACGACGCCGATCGGCTCGCGGAGCGTGTAAGCGTGGTAGGAGTTGCCGAGCGTCGCGGGATAGGACACCGGGATCGTGTCGCCCGTGATCTTCGTCGGCCAGCCGGCGAAGTAGCGCAGCATGTCAACGGTGAACGGCACGTCGAAGAACCGCGCCTCGTTGATGGGCTTGCCGTTGTCCAGCGAGTCGATCTGGGCGAAGTCCTCGAGGTTAGCCTCGATCAGATCGGCCAGGCGCCAGATCAGCTTGCCGCGCTCCTGCGGGGTGATCCGCTTCCACGGCCCCTTCAGGGCGCTGCGCGCGGCGGCCACGGCCCTGTCGATATCCTCGGCCCGCCCTCGCGGCGCCGAGGCGATTTCGCTGCCGGTGGCCGGGTCGTATACCGGAAAGGTCTCGCCGGAAGCGGCCTGCACCCAGTCGGCCCCGATCAGCATCGAGGTGGTGCCCTCCGTGTACTTCCGGGCGCTCTCCGACAGCTCAATTACAGACATCGCACGTCCCTCCGTCGCTTGTCATTCGTCATCACCATGCCGCAGCAGCGTCTGGGCCGTCTACGTCCGATCCGGAGGACCGCATCAGTCGGCAGCCCCGGCCTGACCGAGAGCAGCGCGCTGGTGCAGACCCTTCCCGGCTGGTGCCACCGGGTCGATCCGCACGGCCAGCAGGTACAGCGCGATCGCCACGACGCCTCCCACGATCCACGAAATATCGACGCCGCCCAGCACGCTCACCAGCGGCCCGGTGTAGAACTGCTGATTTATGAACGGCACCTCAGCGGCGACCGCGATGATGTACGGGATAAGGCCCCGCCATATCCAGCCTCCATATCGTCCCCTGGGCGTGAACAGGGACGGCACGTCGTAGTCGCCGTGCCGCACCAGATAGAAGTCGGTGAGGTTGATGGCGGACCACGGAATGAAGACGAACAGCAGGACGGCGAGAAATTCCTCGACCTTTGGCACGAAAGAGGTATAGCCGAACAGGGCCGCCAGAATGCCCGCGCCCAGCAGCAGCACGATGCCGATAACGCGAGTGGAAATCTTGTCGCGTACATCCCTGACGGAGCTGGCGATCGTCGCGATGGCCAGCATGCCCGTGTAGACATTGAGCACGTCCGAGCCGGTGAGGCTGATCGCCATGATCGGCAGAACCCAGACGCCGCAGACCGCCTTGACGGCCAGCGGGACGTCCGAGCCGGCTATCGGCAGCAGGCTGCCGATGTAGCCACCGAGGACGCCCAGCAGGATCGTTGGTATCGCATTCCCGAGCATGACGGCCCAGAACGGCCCGGCGGCCCTGACCGACTTCGGCAGGTAGCGCGAGTAGTCCGACACATAGGGCGCCCAGCTGAGCATGTTCGTGGCCCCAAGTGCGACCACCGTCATGAAGAGGGGGAAGCTCGCCAGGTGAAAGCCGCTCATGCTGTGCGGGAAGTGATGGCTGCTGCCGTAGATGATCGTCTGTATCAGGATCACGATGAACGTGACGACAAGTATCAGGAACATCCACCGCTGCCACCGATGGACCCAGTCGTAGCCGTACAGCGCGAGCAGCAGCACCGGCACCGACACGATCAGGATCCAGATCGGCACGCTCACGGTGCTGACCAGCACATTCAGGGACTGCGCCTGGACGACCAGCTGGGCCGCGAGATAACCGAAGTCGAGCACGACCGAGGCGAGGAGGACGAACAGGGCTCCGTAGAAGCCGAACTGAGCCCGGCTCTGGATCATCTGCGGGACGCCCATTCTCGGGCCCTGCACCGCGTGGAAGCCAACCAGCAGCAGCCCGAGTACCGTGCCGATAGCCCACGCCAGGACGCCCCAGAAGAAGTTCCCGACGATCTCGACTGAGATCGCCCCGAGCAAGATGCCCAGAATCGTCAGCGTCGCGCTGAACCAGAGCGTGAACTGATCGCGCACCCGGCCGTGACGTTCGTCCTCGGGGATGTAGTCGATGGAGCGGACCTCGATCTCGCCCAGCTTTTCATTGGAACTCGCCCTCACGTCAGACATGCAGGAAGCTCCTCTCCCTGAGCCACGTATGGATATCTGAGTACTGGGTGACCCCCCGGCCGAGGCCCGGATTCTTTTTGCCGACCTGAACTGAAATGACTTGTGCGAAGGGACGCCGCCGCGGAGCCGGCGGCCACGAACTCCTTCCAGCACAGCCCGGACCGACAGTCCTGCCGGGCTGGCGCAGACCGTGTCGACTGCAGACAGGGCACAGATTACAGATCCTGAATGTGGACTGTCAACAATCGTCAGTAAACTTACCGGCTTCATGGTCGCGCCCGTGCGGCCGGGCGCTGGCCGCCCTGTCTCTAGCTAACAGTTGACAGCAGATGGCCAACAATGCTGGAATCGCCGTGACCTTCCCCGTTCGCTGGCAGGGGCCGCGTTGTGACCGTTGATGAGCACAGCAACGTGGGCCCGAGCATGCGTTGCTCGATCTGTCCCGTCGCGCCAGCACCGTGGCGGCGTCCGCAGCAGGTACCGCCGCCGGGCCGCTCGTTCATCCCGTGATGACACGAACGTGGCTGGCGGCGCGGTGCGGAGCAGCGGGCGGGCAGAGGTCTTGAGGCGGGCGTATCTCTCTCCGATCGAGGAAGGCAGGGCGATCAAATGACGACCGCAGATCCGGTGGCTGCGTATGTGCAGGGCCGCGAGTTCCGGATGCTGATCGACGGGGAGTTCGCCGATGCCGGGCAGGCCGCGGTCAGCGAGGTGATCGACCCTTCTACGGGAAGGGTCGTCGGCGAGGTGCCGGAAGCGTCCCCGGCGGACGTGGCCGCCGCGGTGGCCGCGGCCGGTGCGGCGCAGCCCGCCTGGCAGGCACTGGGCGTCGACGGGCGAGGCGAATGCTTCCGCCGCTTCGGCGAGCTGCTGAGCCAGCGGCGCGAGGAACTCGCGATGCTGGACGCGCTGGACTCGGGCAATCCGGTGCGCGCGATGCGCATCGACATTGACTTGTGCCAGCCCTATCTGGCGGGCTGGCCGCAGCTGGCCCGGTGGCTGTCCGGCGAGGTGATCCCGGGCGGCCCGGGCCGCCTGCACTACACGAGCTACCGGCCGTACGGGGTCGTGGGGCGGATCACCGCGTTTAATCATCCGGTGATGTTCGCCGCGACGCGGCCGCTGCCGGCGCTGATTACCGGCAACACCGTGGTGCTCAAGCCCGCTCCTCAGGTTTCGCTCGCCACGCTGGCGCTTGCCCAGTTGTTCGCGGAGGCGTTCCCGCCGGGGGTGGTCAACGTGGTGACCGGAGGTGCCGAGACCGGCGACGCGCTGGTGACCCACCCGGCGGTGAAGCGGCTTGCTTTTACCGGCTCGGTGCCCACCGGCCTGGTCATCCAGCGGCGCGCTGCCGAGTCCGGTCACGTCAAGAACGTCTCGCTCGAGCTGGGCGGCAAGAACGCGATGGTCGTGTTTCCCGACGCCGACGTCCAGGAGGCGGTGGCCGGGGCGATCTTCGGGATGAACTTCACGACCTGCCAGGGCCAGTCCTGCGGCTCCAATTCGCGGGTGCTGGTGCACCGCCGCAGCTACGACGAGTTCGTCGCCCGCACGGCCGAGCGGCTTCGCGGCTACACCGTTGGCGTTGCCTATGACGACAGCACCGACATGGGCCCGCTGGTCAGCGCCCAGCAGTACGAGCGGGTCACCCGCTACCTGGAGGAGGGGGTGCGCGAGGGCGCCACGCTGGTCACCGGCGGCGAGCACCCGCCGGGCGCGCCATCCGGCGGCTACTACGTGACCCCGGCCGTCTTCGCCGACGTCCGCGGGAAGATGACGATCGCCCGCGAGGAGATCTTCGGGCCGGTGATCAGCATCCTGCCCTGGGATGACTACGACGAGATGATCGAGCTGGCGAATGCCGTGGACCTCGGCCTCACCGCCAGCGTATGGACCAAGGACCTGGACCTCGCGCATCAGACCGCCGACCGGCTGGACGCCGGATACGTCTGGGTGAACGACAGCACCATCCATTACTTCGGCACGCCGTTCGGCGGCACCAAGGACAGCGGGATCGGCCGCGAGGAAGGCCGCGACGAGCTGTTCAGCTACCTGGAGACCAAGGCGGTGCACCTCAAGCTGGCTGACCCGCGGGCCGCGTTCGCGCGGATATGACCCGGTCCTCCATAAAGGGCAGGTGATGAAGGTTTGAGTCCGGCCGAGTTCTCAGTCAGCACAAAGGTGATCAGCGGCCTGGGCAGCCTCGCACGGCTCGCGGGCGAAGTGGAGCAGTCCGGCGCCCGGCGGCTCGCCGTGGTCGCGGACAGGGGCGTCGCCGACGCCGGCCTGCTGGCCGAGCTGCTGCAGCGGGTGGACGGCAGCGAGATCGCTGCCACGCTGCTGATCGACCCGGATCCGGATGTGGCGGCGGTGGAGCACGCGGCCGCCGCGGCCCGGGCTGCGGGGTGCGACCTGGTGCTGGCCATCGGCGGCGGGAGCGCCCTGGCTGCGGGGAAGGCCACGGCGATCCGGCTGACCAATGACGGCCGCATCGACGCGTACCAGGGCGTCAACCAGGTCCCGGCGCCGCCGGCACCGACAATCGCGATCCCGACCACGGCGGGCAGCGGCAGCGAGGTGTCCAAGGTACTGGTCCTGCACGAGCCCGGCAGGAAAGACGAGCTCGTCGTGCGGGCGGACGGCTGCGAGCCTCGCGTCGCCATCCTCGACGGGACCGTACTGCGACGGCTTCCCCATGATCCACTCCTGTATGCCGGGCTCGACGCCTTGTCGCACGCGATGGAGGCTCA
>JASHOI010000637.1 GCA_030041195.1 Streptosporangiaceae bacterium
GCGGGGCGTCCTCGGGGACGGCCGGCACCTCGGCCGCGTGCTGCGGTTCGGTCACTGCGTACCCCCCGGGCCGCCGCCGCTCAGCTCGAGCGCGCCGGTCATCGCGCCGACGAGTTCGTCCACCGAGGTCTGCGCCGCGATGTAGGAGGCGACCCGCCGGCCCATCCTGAGCACCTCGACCCGGTCGGCAACCGCGAGCACCTCGGGCATGTTGTGGCTGACCAGCACGACCGACACGCCGCGGTCGCGTACCCGGCGGATGACGTCGAGCACCCGCCCGCGCTGGACCACGCCAAGCGCCGCTGTCGGCTCGTCCATGAAGATGATCCGGCTGGCGAAGACGACCGCCCGCGCCACGGCGACCGACTGGCGCTGACCGCCGGACAGCATGCCCACCGGCACGGTGACGTCGGGAAGCTCGACGCCCAGTTCGGCGAAGGCGGTCACCGCCCGCTCGCGCATCGCGCGCTTGTCCAGCACGCGCACGAACGGGATCCGGTAGAGCTCCCTGCCGAGGTACAGGTTGGCGGCGGAGTCCAGGTCGGGCGCCAGCGCCAGATCCTGGTACACGGCCTCGATGCCGAACCCGCGGGCGTCGACCGGGCTGGACAGCTGAACCGGCACGCCGTCAACGAGGATCTGGCCCGAGTCCGGCCGGATCGCGCCGACAAGCGTCTTGACTAACGTGCTCTTGCCCGCCCCGTTGTCCCCGATGAGCGCGACGACCTCGGCGGGGAACGCCGTGAAGTCTGCCTCGTCCAGCGCCAGCACGTGCCCGTAGTGCTTGGACACCTTGCGTGCTTCGAGCAGAGGTTCTGTCATCCGGGGCAGATCTCCTGATAACGTTCACATCGCGTGGTGATTCTTTAGCGCTGCTGCGCTGCCTGTCAAGAGGGGCTGCCGGGTATGCCACCAAAACGGTATCAAGCCTTGATAGTCACGCGTCCTGAAACAGGGCGAACGGCGCGTATCTGGCCGCGTACCAAGGTCGGCCGGAGGCGCGGGCTGGCGTTCCGGACCGCCCGCGAACCCAGCTTTCATGGTAACGATCTCAGCCGCCTGGCCGCCCGAGTTGGCCGGACCAGCCAGATCACCCACGTCACCCAGCTCTCCCAGGTCACCCAGCTCACTGAGGTCACCCAGGTCGTCCGGACGCTGGGATGACCGCGCGCCCCACCATGCGGGATGTGGCGCGCGCCGCTGGCGTCAGCCCGATGACCGTGTCACGGGTGGTGAACGGCGAGGCGACCGTGATGCCGGAGACCGCGGCCAAGGTGGAGCGCGCGATCCGCCGGCTCGGCTACCAGCGCAACGAGGCGGCGCGGCGGCTGCGCCGCAAGGGCCAGCCGACCCAGACCATCGGCCTGCTCGTCGACGACCTGGCCAACCCGTTCTTCGCCGCGCTCGCGGCGGCGGTCGAGGACGCCGCGCGGCAGCACAGCTATGTCGTGCTCATCGGCAGTTCCAACGACAGCCTGCGCAGGGAGCGCGAGGTGGTCGCCGCGTTCTGCGCCAGGCAGGTGGACGGGCTGATCGTGGTGCCGGTCGCCGGCAGCCACCGCTTTCTCGCCGAGCAGCTCGCGCGCGGCACCAAGGTGGTCTGCGTGGACCGGCCCGCGGACGGGCTGGCGGTCGACAAGGTGCTCGTGGACAACCGCACCGGGGCCCGCACGGCCGTCCGGCACCTGCTCGACCGGGGTCACCGGCGGATCGGTTACCTCGGCGACCGCGAGGACATCTGGACCATCCAGGAACGCTACGCGGGATTCCGTGACGCGTTCGCCGACATCGGCACGGAGCCCGATCCGCGGCTGGTGCGGCACGGCCCGCGCAGCCGGGCGGCAGCCGCCGAACTGGCATCGTCGCTGCTCAGCCTCGCCGACCCACCGACGGCCCTGTTCACAACCACCGACCTGATCACGATGGGCGCGATCGACGCGCTGCAGGGCGAGGCCGAGCGGGTGGCGCTGATCGGCTTCGACGAGTTCGCGCTCGCCGACAAGGTGAGCCCGCCGGTCACCGTCGTGGCCCAGGATCCGGTCGCGCTCGGGGTGACCGCCGCGCAACTGCTGTTTTCCCGGATCGCCGGCGATACCTCGCCGCCCCGCGAGGTTGTGCTGCTGACCCGCCTGGTGATCCGCGGCTCGGGCGAGATCCCGCCGCGCGCCTGAACCTCACATGGGCAGGCGCACCGGCAGCCCGGCCATGAGCCCGCCGTCGACCCTGATGTCCTCCCCGGTGACGAAGCTGGCCCGGGGCGACGCGAGGAAGCTGATCACCTCGGCGACCTCGCCCGGCTCCGCCACCCGGCCGAGGGGGTGCGAACGGCCCCAGTCGGCCACGGTGCGCGCCGCCGCCTCCGCGCTGCCGTCGCTGAACAGCGCGGCCGACCGGCGCAGCATCGGGGTGTCCACCGAGCCCGGGCAGACGGCGTTGACCCGGACACCGTGCGCGGCCTCGTCGATCGCCATCGACCTGGCCAGCGCGTTCAGCGCGCCCTTACTCGCCGCGTACGCGGCGACGCCGGCCTGCGTGGCCAGGGCCTGCACCGACGACACGATGACGACCGCTCCCCTGGCGCTGCGGCGCAGATGGGGCAGGGCCGACCTGGCCGCAAGGAACACGCCCCGCACGTTGACGGCGAAGACCTCGTCCCAGGCCGCGACGTCGGTCTCGGTGACGGTCCCGTACTCCTGGATTCCCGCGCTCGCGACCAGCGTGTCCAGCGACCCGAACGTGTCAACGCAGACCTGGACGGCCGCGGCGACCGAGTCCGGGTCTCGGACGTCCGCTGGCACGCTCCTGGCCGATCCGCCGCGCGCCGCTATCGCGTCGGCCACCGCCGCGGCCTCGGCGGCATCCACCGAGCACACCGCGACCGATGCGCCCCGGGCGGCCAGCAGTTCGGCGACCGCCCGGCCGATGCCGCTCGAGCCGCCGGTCACCAGCGCGACGCTGCCAACGTGATCGTTCATTTCATCCGCCCGGCTGGCACGCCCGCAGATTACAGCGTGCCGGGCCGACCGGACACGCCCCGCCAGTCCCGCGGCTCGCGGCGTGCCGGGACGCCCCGAAATGCGACAGCGTTGTCAGATACACGCCGACGGCGCGCAGTTGCTCGAGGCCAGGGACAAGACCGCCCAGATCCGGTCGAAAGCCTTGACAGCACGCGGTCCAGAGGCGAAATATCGGAGGCGGTTTTTGACATCGTTGTCAGCACGGCCGCCCACCATGCTTGCAAGCGGGGCCCGCTGGTCGCCTCCCGGGGGGGTTGCGTAGCGGTGTTCGGCCGCACGCATGGGAGGACGACCATGGGAGCGAAGCATCAGGCGTGGCGTACCCGGTGGCCGGCGGCGGTGACCCTCGCGGCCGCAGGGATTTTAGTGATCGGTGTGTCGCTGGGCGGCGCGGCGGGCGCGGCCAGCGCCAGCCCGGACCCCACGGCGAGCGCGACCCCGCACCCCACAGCGAGCACGAGCCCGCACCCGACGGCGAGCACGAGCCCAGAAGGCTCGGCGGCCAGCACGGACGCGAGCGCCGCCGCCACCGGCCGCCACACGGCCTGCACGAAGGTGGCCGACGGCCGCCTGGCCAACTGCCCGCGGCCGGTCTCGCGCAGCAAGCTTCCCGCCGGGGCGAGGAACACGGCCACGGTGAGCCAGCCGGTGAGCGACCTCGCCGCGCTGGTGGACACGCGGACCTGGACCTCGGGCGGCGGCAACACGTTCCCCGGCGCTGACGTGCCGTTCGGCATGGTCCAGTGGAGCCCGGACACGTCGCCCGACCGCAGCGACGGCGGCGGCTACAACTACGGCGACACCAGCCTGATCGGCTACAGCCTGACCCACCTGTCGGGACCCGGCTGCAGCGCCGCTGGCGACGTGCCGATCCTGCCGATGACCGGTGCGCTGCCCAGCGGCAACCCCAACGACGTCACGACCTCGTTCACCAATACCGGCGAGGTGGCGCAGGCCGGCTACTACTCGGCGCAGTCCAACATGCCGAACACGATCACCTCGCAGTTCACTGCCACCGCGCACAGCGCGATGGGCCGGTTCACGTTCCCCAGGACCACCTCCGCCGACTTCCTCATCCAGCTGCAGAACAGCGAGAACGGCGACTTCGGCGACGGCGCCGAGGTGGTCGGCAACGACGAGGTGATGGGCTCGGACACCAGCGGCGACTTCTGCGGCGAGACCAGCAACGGCGGCCAGAACCAGCAGTACACGGTGTACTTCGACATCATCTTCAGCCAGCCGTTCACCGCCTCGCAGGTGATCACCGAGTCCGGGCAGACCGACCCGGCCGGGGTGTTCCTGACCTTCAACACCAGCTCCGACCCGGTGATCGACGCCAAGGTCGCGATCTCCTACGTGTCCACCGCCAACGCCCAGCTCGACCGGGAGACGGAAAACCCCGGCTGGAACTTCAGCGCGGTCAAGGCCGCCGCCCAGGCCACCTGGAACCACCTGCTCGGCCGGATCCAGGTCTCGGGGGGCAGCTACGCGCAGACCCAGGAGTTCTACAGCCTGCTGTACAAGGACTTCCTGCAGCCCAATATCACCAGCGACGTCAACGGGCAGTTCATGGGCTCGGACATGCAGGTGCACACGCTCGCCCCCGGCCAGCACAACCAGTACGGCATCTACTCCGGCTGGGACATCTACCACTCGCTGGCCGAACTGCAGGCCATGCTGGACCCGCAGGCCGCCTCCGACCAGGCGCAGTCCCTGGTCAACTACTACACGGAAAACGGGATCCTGCAGCAGTGGGGCTACCTGAACCTGGACAACTACGTGATGGTCGGCGACCCGGCCGACGCGATCATCTCGGACTACTACGCGTTCGGTGCCAGGGACTTCAACACCAGCCAGGCCCTGGCCGACATGCTCAAGCAGGCCACCACCGTCAACGACGTCCGGCCCGGTGAGGCGCTCGAGGCCAAGTACGGCTACCTGCCCACCGACGGCAGCTACGGGTGCTGCAACCCGCACGGGGTCGTGGCCACCCTGCTGGAGTACGACAACGCGGACCTTGCCCTGTCCCAGTTCGCGTCCGCGCTGGGCGACCAGCAGGACGCCCAGATGCTCGAGCAGCGGGCCAACAACTGGGAGAACATGTTCGACCCCGGTGACGACCTGCTGAACCCCCGCGACGAGACCGGCGCCTACATCCCGGGCATCACTCCGACCTTCAACGACAGCAGCGAGCTGTACTACGTGGAGGGCGATCCCGAGGAGTACCTGTGGGACGTGCCCAACGATTACACGGCGCTGTTCTCGCTGCTGGGCGGCGACTCCAAGGTGGTTCCGGAGCTGGCGCAGTACTGGTCGCAGCCCAACGGCTACGGCATGTACGGCGAGATCAGCAACGAGTTCGACCTCGGCGAGCAGGACGCGGCCGACTACGCCGGCGACCCGGCGGGCACCCAGCTCGCGATCAACACGATCGACAACACCGTGTACCTGCCCGGGCCCGACGGCCTGGCCAACAACGACGACCTGGGCGCGGAGAGCTCCCAGTTCATCTGGCAGATGCTGGGCATGTACCCGGAGAACCCGGGCACCGACACCGTGCTGCTGAACGGCCCGGGCTTCCCGCACGAGTCGATCACTCTCCCGTCCGGCAGGACGATCACGGAGAATGCCCCCGGCGCCTCGCCCACCGATTTCTACGTCCAGTCGCTGGCCATCGACGGCCAGCCCGACAGCAAGCTGTCCATCCCGTTCTCCGCCCTGGCCAGCGGCGCCACGCTGGACTGGTCCCTCGGCACCAGCCCGAGCTCGTGGGGCAGCGCGCCGCAGGACGCGCCGCCCTCGTACACCGCCGGCCTGCGGCCGGTCGTCGGGTACGCCTCGAGCCAGCAGGTAGACGTCGCCCCCGGCGGGACGAGCACGGTCCAGGTCAGCACGCAGAACGCGACCGACCGCCCGCAGACCGTTCAGGCCAGCGTGACGGCACCGTCCGGGCTGACGATCACGCCGTCGGGCGGAACGATCACGGTGCCGCCGGATGGCAGCGGGTCGCTGACGCTGACCGTGCGGGCCAGCTCGTCGGCGGCGCAGACCTTCTACACGATCCCGGTCAGCCTCACCGACGACGGGACGACGCTGCCCTCGGTGGCCCTGACCGTGCTGGTGGCGCCGCCCGGCAGCCTGCTCACCGCGTTCGACAACGCGGGGATCTCCGGCGACTCCGACGTGTCGGTGGCGGACTTCGACGGCGACGGGAACAGCTACTCCGCGCAGGCGCTGGCGGCGGACGGGCTGACCGCGGGCCAGCCGGTCACGGTCAACGGCACGACGTTCACCTGGCCGCTGCCCGCTCCCGGCTATCCCGATAACGCGATCGCCGACGGCCAGCAGGTCACGGTCAACGCGCCGGCCGGCACCCAGACGCTTGGGTTCCTCGGCTCGGCCACCGACGGCCCCAGCCAGGGCGTCGCCACGCTGCACTACTCCGACGGCAGCACGGCCCAGTACTGGCTGGGCCTGAGCGACTGGACGCTGAACGCGGGCACCGCCACGCCGTCCTACGGCAACCAGGTCGTGGCCAGCATGACGTACCGCAACTGCGCGGACTGCACGTCCGGGCAGCAGACCGTCGGCACCGACGTGTTCTACACGGCGCTGCCGGTCGACCCGGGCAAGACGCTCACCAGCGTCACCCTGCCGTCCGGGACCACGCAGGGCGAACTGCACATCTTCGCGATCGGCACGTCGGCGCAGCCGCTGAGCGCCCCGGTGGCCACGTCCGTCAGCCCGGCCACCGCCGCGGCCGGCCAGCAGGTGACGATCACCGGCTCCGGCTTCGGCGCCACCCAGGGCTCCGGGTACGTGGCGTTCTCTGACAACGGCACGAACTGGGGCTCCCCCGGCAACCTGGCCACGTTCCAGATCGACAGCTGGAGCGACACCGCGATCACGTTCACCGTGCCAACGCCGAGCGGGACCGACGGCGAGTGGGCGGTGTGGCCGGGAACGGACGCCTCGGTTACGGTCGTGAACGGCTCCGGCGACATGTCCGACTCCCCGGTGCTTGAGATAACCCCGACGGGCAACCCCGCCGACTACTACGACAACACCGGGATCTCGCCGGACGACGACCAGACGTGCGCGAACTACGACGGCGACGGCTACAGCTATTCGGCCACCGCGCTGGCCGGCGCGGGGCTGACCCCGGGCGCCACCGTGACCGCCGACGGCCTGAGCTTCACCTGGCCGGACGCGGCCGCCTGCTCGCCGGACAACATCCTCGCCTCCGGCCAGACCATGCTGGTGAACGGCACGGCCGGGGCCAGCACGCTCGGGCTGCTCGGCTCGTCGACCAACGGGTCGTCGCAGGGCACGATCACGATCAACTACACCGACGGCACGTCCTCGACCGAGACCGTGTCGTTCAACGACTGGGCCCAGGGCCCCGGCGGCGGGGACACCGCCGTGGCCACGATGTCCTACCGCAACTCGGACGGCGGCACGTCCCAGGCCATCACCATGTACGTCTACGCCACCACCGTGCCGGTGGACCCGTCCAAGACCGTGGCTTCGGTCACGTTCCCCGATGTCAGCAGCCAGGTGGGGTCGAGCACCACGGCGATGCACATCTTCGCCCTGAGCCTCGGCTCCTGAACGGAACCGCCGGAGCGGCCCGCGCCGTCAAAGTAGGCAGTCACGGCTTGTGACAACGCTGTCTAGACTCTGCATGGCGCGGGCCGGCCCGGTGATGGCCCGGCTGCGCCGGATCGGGGGACGGGATGACCGCTGGCGACCAGACGCAGCCACGACTGGGCGGCAGCCCGGCGGCGGGCACTCGCAGCCGCCCCACGATGGGGGACGTGGCCGCTCATGCGGGTGTGGCGCTCAAGACAGTCTCGCGGGTGGTCAACGGTGAGCCCGGGGTGACGCCTGCGATGGCCGAGCGGGTCCGCGCCGCGATCGATCAGCTCGGCTTCCGGCGCAACGACAGCGCCCGCGTCCTGCGCAAGGGGCGGACCGCCTCGATCGGGCTGATCACGGAGGACATCGCGAACCCGTTCTACTCGGTGCTCTCCCGCGCCGTCGAGGACGTGACCCGCGGCCACGGCCACCTGCTGTTCACCGGGTCCAGCGACGAGGACCCGGCGCGCGAGCGCGAGCTCGCGCTGGCGTTCTGTGCCCGCCGGGTCGACGGGCTGATCGTGATCCCGGCGTCAGACGACCACACGTACCTGCTGCCGGAGATCTCGGCGGGCCTGGCCACGGTCTTCGTCGACCGGCCGGCCCGCCTGATCGAGGCGGACACGGTGCTCAGCAGCAACGTGGCGGGCGTCAGGGAGGGCGTGACGCACCTGATACACCACGGCCACCGGCGGATCGGGTACATCGGCGACGCCCCGCGCATCTACACGTCGATGCTCCGCCACCGCGGGTACCGCGAGGCCATGGCGCAGGCCGGGCTCAGGGTGGACGACGCCTGGGTGGTGCTGTCCGCGCCGAGCCAGGACAGCATCCGGCTCGCGCTGCGCCAGATGCTCACCGGGCCGGCCCCGGTCACGGCGCTGTTCTTCGGCAACAACCGCATCTCGGTGGCCGCGGTGCGCGAGTTGCGCGCGCTGGCCGGGACGCCCGAGCTTGGCCGCGGCCCCGCGTTCGTGGGATTCGACGACTTCGAGCTCGCCGACATGCTCAGCCCCGGCGTGACCGTGGTGGCGCAGGATGTCGCCAGCCTCGGCCGGGTGGCGGCGGAACTGCTGTTCCGGCGGCTGGCCGGGGACCGGGGGCCGGCCGAGCGCACCGAGATCGCCACCGGGCTCATCCAGCGCGGCTCGGGGGAGATTCCGCCGGTACCGGCCTCTTGACGCTACTTTCGGCGTTTGCCCCATATTCTCAGGATCGCCACGCCGACCAGCGCGAGGCCCACGGCGGCGGCCGCCAGCCGCACCTCGGGCCGCGCCGCCTCCTGGAGCACACGCTCCCGCAGCCGGCGCGCGTTGCTGGCCGGGCTGACCCGGTCCGCGAGCGTGTCGATGGTCTGGGCCAGGCTCTCCCTGGTGCGCTCGATCTGCGCGACAATTGCGTCCGGACCGGACCCGTTCGCGGCTCCGCGCGCGGCGACCGTGCCGTGCACTTCGACAGCGCTGTCCGTTTCGGCCATCGCTAGCGTCCCTTCTCTGCCGCGCCCCCCTGGCGAGTCCCGCGTTCCCGCTAGTCTCCCAGGCTGGCGCCTGGCGCACACGGCCGGCCCGGCACGCAGGCGCGTCGCCGGCGTCACCGCATCTGCGACTGCGCCCCAAAGGACCGGTCCCGCTGCGCTGCGATCGCGAACAGCAGCGCATCGACGAGCGCCAGGAACTTCACCGCATGATCCTTGGTTACCCGGGCCGGGTCCGCCGCTACCGCGTTCCGGAGGGTGACTATGCCATCGACCGCGCGCACGATCGACTCGGGCACGAGCGCCTGGTCCCGGGCAAACCGGGCGATGGCCGTCGGGTCACCGCTGCCCGTGGGCACCAGCTTGCCGGTGGAACCGAGCAGATCCCGCAGCGCCGCCTCCACCGCTCCGTACGCCTGGGCGATGGCGGCGGGAGGGTCGTCCTCGGTCGCGGCGGCGAACCTGAGCAGCACCGGCAGCGAGGCCGGCGTGCCGGCCGACACCGTGGCCGTCAGCTCCGCCCTGACCTGGCTGACCGTGCGGTCGAACTCGGCGTCGGACTGCCCGGAGCGGAGCCGCCGCAGGCCGGAAGCAAGCTGCATCAAGATATCGACGATCGGGCGGCGCAGGAATATCACGATCACCACGATCGCGAGCGGCCACGCAAGCGCGCCGACAAAGTCAATGACGAATTGCAACCCGGACATACGAGTACGGTAGCGGAATGGCGGTGCAAGCGGTGATCTTCGACTGGGGCGGGACGCTGACCCCGTGGCACACGGTTGATCACGCGGTTCTGTGGCGCGATGTCTGTGCGCTGCACTTCGCCGACCAAGTGGCGGAACGCACCGCCGCCGCGATCCGGGCCGCCGAATGGGAGCTCTGGCGGGTGGCCGAAAGCGAAAACCGGAGCGCGACAATGCAGCACGTGTTCGAGCGCGCCGGGGTGATACCGACCGCGGCGTTTCTGGCCAGCTACTTCGAGGCGTGGGAGCCGCACACGCTGACCGACCCGGACGTGGCGGACCTGTTCCCGCTGCTGCGCGCGGCCGGGATCAAGATCGGCGTGCTGTCGAACACGATGTGGCCCCGGAGCGCGCACGACCAGGTCTTCGCCAGGGACGGGGTGCTCGAGCTGATCGACGGCGCGGTCTACAGCAGCGAGATCGACTGGACCAAGCCGCACCCCGAGGCGTTCCGGGCCGCGATGGCGGCCGTCGGGGCGACCGACCCGGCCGGGTGCGTGTTCGTCGGCGACCGGCCCTACGACGACGTGTACGGCGCCAAGCGGGCCGGGATGCGCGCGGTCCTGGTCCCGAACAGCGACGTGCCCGGGTACAGCGAGGCCGAGCCGGACGCGGTCATCGCCAGGCTGGCGGACCTGGCGCCGCTGATCGAGGACTGGCAGCGCGGCTGACGGTCACCCGAAGAAGACCACCCGGAGCGCGAGCACCAGGCCGACCAGGGCGATGGCCAGCAGCGCCTTGACCGCCAGGCCCTGCTCATAGCGCACGTCGCGGCGGATCTCGTCGTCGAAGGACGGGGCCGACGGCGGGGCGCCGGGGAACGCCTCCGGCTCGCCCCGCGACGGCGGCGGCTGGCCGTCTCCGATGATGCCGCCGTCAGGCGGCGCGGGGGGGTTAGGGGGGTCGTCCCCCCTGGACGGTACTGTCATGTCGGCGCCGCCACCTTCCCGGTCTTCTCCGTCTTGTCCCATGTCTGTTCAGCCCCCCGGAACTCCTTCACGTACGCGGCCGTGGTGATCGCGCACAGCAGCGGCCCGTAGCCGCCGATGTACACGAACAGCGGGCTCAGGAACCTGCCGCCGCGGCGCGGCTCGGCCACCTTGCCGAGGAACGCGACGCCCATGCAGCCGGCCAGCCAGATGTAGGTGAACAGCTCGATGCCGCGGACCCAGCCATGGGTCATCGTGAACCCGGCCGCGGTGACCAGCTCGTGTGACGCCCAGTACAGCGGCGCCGGCAGCACCGCGGCCAGCAGGATCAGCACGTTGATGGCGCCGGGGAACAGCAGCGCCTGAACCCACGTGCGCCGGCCGATCACCGGGTCGATGAGCAGGGCGAACGACGTGATGAAGACATAGGTGATCACGTTGGTGAGCCACAGCACGTGAAAGGCGGACCAGGCCAGCGTGTTGTCGATGAAGTAGAGCACGACCAGTGACGCGGACGAGCAGATCATGAACACCGGAAGCAGCAGCAGGCAGAACCAGAGCAGGCCAAAGCTGATGCTGCCGAGCCGGCTGGAGGCCTGATGCCGGAACCAGACGTGCGAGAACATCCTGGTGACCTGGACGTTTCCTCTGGCCCAGCGCAGCCGCTGCTTCCACAGCCCGACGATGCTCCCTGGCTCCTCGGCCCAGACGGTCGCGTGCGGCTCGAACACGACCATCCGGCCCGCGGTCTGGGTACGGAACGTGGTGACCGTGTCCTCGGCGAGCGTGCCGGTGTCGACCCGGCCGCCGACCGCCTCGATGTTTTCCCGCGAGTGCAGCTGCGCGCCGCCGGCCAGGCAGGCGATCACGCCGAGCACGTCCTGGCTGCGGCGGGCCGCGGCCTGGGCGGTGATGTACTCGTAGCCGATGAACCGGTTCATGTAGTTGCCCGGCTGGCTGCCCTCCTTGATGTACGCGGTGACCGAGCCGACCTTGGGGTCGGCCAGGTGCCGGCTCATCTTGCGCAGCGAGTCGGGCTCGTAGATGACGTCCGCGTCCATGATCAGGACCGCCTGCATCCAGTCGTCGCTCAGGATGATCTCCAGGCCGTGGTTCAGCGTCGCGGCCTTGCCCTCGCCGCCCTTCTCCCGGCGCAGGTGGAAGACGTTGCCCGGGTACTCGGCGGCCTTTGCCTGGATCACCTGCGGCGTGGCGTCGGTGCTCGCGTCGTCCACCACGTAGATGCGCAGCCGGTCCCGCGGGTACTGCAGGCGCATCAGCCGGTCGATCGACGCCCCGATGACCGCGTGCTCGTTCCAGGCCGGGATCAGGATCGCCATGCGCGGGAAGAACGGCCGGCACTTCGCGTAGTGCAGCCGGCGGAAGTGGAGCGCGACGAGCAGGAACTGGTAGTCGGCGACCAGCAGTGGCACCGCGCCGACGATCACCAGCACCACGAGCAGCCACTTGATGCCGAGCAGGACCTGCGCCATCACGGCACCGCGCCGGAGAACGCCCCGTCGGAGATGCGGCGGACCCAGGAATAGGCGCCGATGTCCCGGCAGTCGTGGCTGTCGGTGCTGGGTACCACGTCGACGCCTGCGTCGGCAAAGGCCCGGACCGTACGGGCCGAGGGGCAGGCCCACTTCTCGTTCACCTCGAGCCGCGCGCCGGCGGCGCGGGCCTGCCGCGCGAGCTGGCCGACCGCCCGGTCGGAGACGCTGGTCTCGTCCAGGCCCATCTTCGGCACGATGCTGAACAGGTGCGCGAGCTGCGGCCGCTGATCGAGTTGCGTGGCCATCATCAGAGCCCCGGCTGTCGCGTCGATCAGGCAGTCGATCACCTCCCCCGGGGTGACCAGGCCGGTGGCGATCGCGTCGCGCATCGCCCGCGGGTGAACCGGCCCGAGGTCGCCGGGAAACTGGTGATCGGCGATCAGCACGACGTCGGTGCCGCCGATGCCGCCGGGCAGGTCGAGCCGCCCGGTCCGGTCCAGGATCTTGACCTCGACCCCGGCCAGCACGTCGAGCCCGGGCACCGGGCGCAGCTCGTCCACGGCGGACACGAAGTCCGGCACCCACGCCGAGTCGCACCGCACGTGGTCGGCGAGGCAGAGCGCGCGCAGCCCGCGCCGCCGCGCGGTGTCCACGTTCTCGGCCACGGTGCTCACCGCGTCGTCGGAGAACGTCGAGTGGACGTGGTGGTCCTGGTCGAGCGGGAAGCGGCAGTCGCTGGTCATGCGGCCACCCGCTGCACCTCGCCCAGCTCGACGAAGCGCTCCTCGAGGTAGCGGACCATGGCCACGTCGCGGAAGTCGGCGCGGTCCGGCAGCGGCCTGCCGCGGAGCGAGTCCAGCGCCATCAGCGGCATGTCCACGCCGCTCGCGACCGTCAGCGGCATCGTCCCCGGGAAGCGGGGGTTCACCTCGAGCAGGGCCGGCCGGCCGGCCGCATCGCGCCGGAACTGCACGTTCGCGACGTAGGTCAGGCCGGTGGCCCCGGCCACGTCCGCGCCGAGGCGCTCCAGCTCGGCGTCGTGCACCGTCCGGCCGGCCACCGACACCCCGGAGTCGACCCGCTCGCGCACCCGCGGCACCGAGGCGACCACGTGGCCGGTGACGTCGGCGAGGACGTCGATCGAGTACTCGGCGCCGGGCAGGTACTCCTGGACCAGGAAGTCCGGCGAGGGATCCAGCCGCATCAGCTCCTCGCTGGAGGCGACGACCGAGATCCCCCGCGACCCGCTGCCGGTCCTCGGCTTGATCATGACCGGGTAGGCCCAGGACCCGGGGTCGGCGACCTTGTCCAGGCGCTCGGTCCTCGGCACCGGAAGCTGCCCGGCGCAGCGCTCGGCGAGCGCGAGCTTGTCCAGGCAGAGCTCGAGCGCCCGGTCGGGCGCCAGCAGCAGCTCGATCCCGGCGCGACGGAACTCGTCCCTGGCCCGGCCGAGCGGGCGCAGCTCCGCGTCGCACGTCGGGATCAGCACGTCCACCCCCATCGCGGCGCAGCGGGCCAGCGTGGCGTCGGCGAAGTGGGGATCGGCGCCGGCCGGGACCAGCGCGCGGGCGTCGGGCGGCACCAGGTACAGGCCCGCAGCCCACGGATCCATGTCGGCGGCGATCAGGCTCACCGACGCGTCCGCGCTCAGCGATTTCATGACCGAGACCGCGGCGGGCCCGCCGGCGCCGGTGACCATGACCCGGACACTGCGCAGCGGGACGTTGGAGACGTTAGCGTGCGGCATGCGGCACCTCCGGGTGAGCGTCGGTTGCACCAGCGGACTCGGGCGCTTCACTGTCGGGCGAGGCCGCCGCCATGACCGGGCCAGGCCCCGCGGGCTGGCCCTCGGTGGAGGCCTCGCGGATCACCTCGAACGCCTCGGCGTAGCGCCCGTCGCCAAACCGCGACCAGTAGCGCGCGGTCGACTCGATCAGGTCGGGCTCCAGGTAGCGCCGGATCTCCACCTGCGAGGCAAACGCGTTGATGGCCTGCAGCTTGCCCTCGATCTGGTCGTCGACGGTGACGAAGCGGGTGGGCCGGAAATCGACGGTGGCGGACGGCGACTGGAAGCAGTAGACGCGGCTGACCCCGCGGACCGCCACCATCGCCGCCCGGTGCGTGTTGCGGTGATCCTGGTGCACGTCGTGCGGGGAATGGGTGTAGATCACCGTCGGCCGCACCGACTCGACCACCCGCCGTATCGCGCCGATCGTCGGATCGCCCTCGCTGATCTGGGTGTCCTTCAGGTCATCAAGGAACAGCGTGGCGCCAAGGGCGCGCGCCGCCCGCTCCGACTCCCCCACCCTCGCGGCCTGGCTGCCGCCCCGGGCGCCGCGGCTGAGCGTCAGGATCGACACCTCGTGCCCCATGCTGCGGTGCACCAGCAGCGCCCCCGCGGCGCCGATCTCGACGTCGTCGGGGTGCGCGCCGATCGCGAGCACGGCCTGCCGGGAGGCCCGCCGCGCGGCCCGGCTCTTGGCCACGACCTCGCTGACGGTGCCGAGCAGCTGCTCCTTGGGCATCGACTTCTGCAGGAACTCGTCGGCGTGATCGCGCAGCGCCGACACCGCATAGTCGAGCGTGGCGTGCGCGGTGATCACGACGACCGGCAGCCCGGGGGCCGCCCGGCGCAGCGCCTGCAGCAGCTCCAGGCCGGTCATTCCGGGCATCTCGACGTCGGTCAGCACCAGGTCCCAGGTTTCGGTGCTGGCCCGCCGCAACGCGTCGGCTGGTTCGGTCGTGCAGACGACGTCGAAGCCGCCCTGGTCGCCGAGAAGGTTGGTGAGGAAGCGGCCGGTCACCCGGTCGTCATCGACAACGAGGATCCGTCCGGGCATCTCGTCATGATCGCTTGCGTGCACCCTGCTGCCCCCGAGACTGTACGCAGTGACCGTTTTTTTCATCGCAATGCGCTACGTCGTGACTACATTACGTGATTTTCTGCGGCCGGGCTACCCCCCGGGTGCCAGCCTGGCCCGTTCGGCCGGCCGCGAGAGGCGCGCCCGGCATGCCGCCGCTATGTCGCCGATGTCCACCTGCTGAAGCATCTGCCGGTGCCGGTCATCAGCCGGATCCAGGGTTCGCAGCGCAAGCTGGTAGGAACGGCGCGCCGCCGGTGCGTCACCGAGCACGTCGTACGCGCGGCCGAGGGTGAAGGCCGCCAGCCCGAAGCGGGGGTCGGTGAACAGCGCCCGGCGCAGCGCCGCGGCTGCCTCGGCGGGCCTGCCCGCCTCCAGCGCCACCAGCCCGTCGACGAAATGCGCGTCCGCATCAAGCGCGTTCTCGCCGAGCAGCGCTTCCACCAGGGCCATGGCGCCGTCGCGGTCGCCCTTGCCCGCTGCGTCAAGCGCCGCCGCCAGCCGCTGCTCGCGGGCCGGGGACGGCCGCCCGGCCACGGGTGGCTGCGGCTGCCGTTGCGGCTGCCGTTGTGACTGCGGCTGCCGTTGCGGTGGGGGCTGGGGTAGCGATGGCTGCTGGGGTAGCGATGG
>JASHOI010000638.1 GCA_030041195.1 Streptosporangiaceae bacterium
GAATGATCATCGTGCAGGATGACCTCGATCTTGGTGCAGTGACCGCCCAGCGCCTCGTCCACGGCGTTGTCTATGAGCTCCCAGAGGCAGTGCAGCAGCCCCCGGCCGTCGGTGGACCCGATATACATCCCCGGGCGCTTGCGCACCGCCTCGAGCCCCTCGAGGACCGTCAGGTGCCGTGCCGTGTAGCCGTCGGCCAGGCTCGGCTTTGGCACGCGCTCGGCACTGAGGGCAGTCACTGCGGGGTCTCCTGACGCGCGGGGGCGGACAATGCCTGAAGGAAGACTAGCGGCCCGCGCCGTCAGTTCTGCGCTGCCACGCCGCCGACATACCCGGCGACCTGGGGCAACGTGCACGGTAACCGGCCGCGGCCGGCGCCCATCCGGCGCTGTTCGCCTACGGCGTACCTCACCCTTGTACGGGAAGACTGCTGGTCCGCCAGGTGTTGTGATGCTGTGATGAGACTCGACAGGAATGACCGGCCGGCGTGACAGGGAGCCGGACCGCACCAGGTGAGGGAGGCGACATGACCGCTGCGATGGCCCCGACACGGCCGCTGAACGCCACCGACGTGTGTGATCGATGCGGCGCGCAGGCATATGTACGCGTGGTGCTCCCCGGCTCTGGCGAGCTCCTGTTCTGTGCCCACCACAACCGTCAGCACGCCGAGGCGCTGGCCAAGATCGCGGTCCAGATCCAGGATGAGACCGACCGGCTGTCCCAGCCCCAGGAGGGCAGCGAGCGGTAGCCCGGCCAGCCCGCCGGGAACCCGCTGCCCGGTTCCGGACACAAACAGGATGTGCGGGCGATGGCTTCCTCTGCTCCGCCGGGCGCCCCTGGCGACCGGGTCCTGTGGCTGCGCGCGAGCGACGGCGACAGCGCGGCGTTCGGCCAACTGTTCGACCGGCACTCCTCGGCGGTCTATAACCACCTGTTCCGGCGGGTCGCTGACTGGTCCGAGGCAGAGGACCTGACCTCGGCGGTCTTCCTGCTTGCCTGGCGCAGGCGGGGCAAGGTGGTGATCGACCGCGAGTCGGTGCTGCCGTGGCTGCTCGGCGTGGCCAATCACGTGCTGCGTAATCACCGGCGGGCCGCCAGGCGGTACCGTGCCGCCGTACGCAGGATCGTCCCCGCCGACGAGTCAGCGGGCGACCACGCGGACGCCGTCGCCGCCGCGGTCGACAGCGAGCGGCTGATGGCCGCGGTGCGCCACGCATTAACCCGGCTGCCGCGGCATGAGCGCGAGGTCATCGAGCTCTGCGCGTGGTCAGGCCTCGACCAGAAGGCGGCCGCGGTCGCGCTCGGCGTGTCCGTAGGAACCGTTAAGTCCCGAATGCACCGTGCTCGCCGTCGTCTCGCGGCCAGCCTCGGCGAAGATCAGGGTGCCGCCGCGCCGCCCATGCCCCCCGGCACCGGGGCGCGCGCCGCCGCTGAGGAGGCCCGATGGGCGCCACCGAACCAATGACCGGTCTCCCCCAGCCGCCTCCGGAGCGCGAGCTGCCCGACTCGCTGCGGCACCGGCGCGAGCTGCTAGCCGTGATCACCGCCGGACGGCCGTTGCCGCGGGCATCCCGGTGGGTGATTCCCGCGGGCGCGGCCGCCGCGGTCGCGGCGATCGCCATCACAGCCGCCGCGCTGGTGCCCGTGTTCGGGCACCGGGCCGCGCCGGGCGGCCGTCCCGCCGCGACCGCGACCGGCGGCGGGGGGACGGCCTGCCAGGCCCCAGGGGGAACCGAGTGCCAGCTGACCGAGAGCTTCACCGCGGCGGCGCCGGCCGGCGGCCTGACCGTGCTCGACGGGGTGGGCTCGGTGACCATCACCGGAAGCGACCGCGACTCGGTCCGGGTGACCGAGAGGCTGGCCTACCGTGGCTACCCGCCGGTAATCACAAGGTCCGATAACGGGGGCGTGCTCACGCTCAGCTACCGCTGCCGGCCCAGCGACTGCGGCGATTCCTACGACATCGAGGTCCCGCGCTCGCTCGCCGTCCGGGTCGTCACCGGCACCGGGCCGATCTCGCTGGCCTCGCTGGCCGGCCAGGTGCACGCGTCCACGGACGTCGGCGACATCCACGGCCAGGACCTGTCAAGCACGCTCGCCGAGTTCCGCACCGGCGTCGGCTCCATCGAGGCCGGGTTCACGTCGGCGCCGTCGCAGCTGGCCGCGAACACGGGCACCGGATCGGCCCGGCTGCTCGTGCCGCCGGGTCCCGGCTACCACGTCACGGCCAGTTCCCGGCTCGGCTCGGTCAGCATCAGCGTCCGGCAGGACACGTCGTCCGGCCACGTGATCCAGGCCACCGCCGGCGTGGGCTCGGTGACGATCGCCGCCGGCTGAGCCCTCACTTAGTCCAGGTAGTCGCGCAGCACCTGGGACCGGGACGGGTGCCGGAGCTTCGACATCGTCTTCGACTCGATCTGCCGGATCCGCTCCCTGGTCACCCCGTAGACCTTGCCGATCTCGTCGAGCGTCTTCGGCTGGCCGTCGGTCAGGCCGAACCGCATCGAGACCACGCCTGCCTCGCGCTCGGACAGCGTGTCGAGCACCGAGTGCAGTTGCTCCTGCAGCAGCGTGAAGCTGACCGCCTCGCCCGGCTGGATCGCCTCGGAGTCCTCGATCAGGTCGCCGAACTCGCTGTCGCCGTCCTCGCCGAGCGGGGTGTGCAGGGAGATCGGCTCACGACCGTACTTCTGCACCTCGATGACCTTTTCCGGGGTCATGTCCAGCTCGGCGGCCAGTTCCTCGGGGGTCGGCTCCCTGCCCAGGTCCTGCAGCATCTGCCGCTGTACCCGGGCCAGCTTGTTGATGACCTCGACCATGTGCACCGGGATCCGGATCGTGCGGGCCTGGTCGGCCATCGCCCTCGTGATCGCCTGCCGGATCCACCAGGTGGCGTACGTCGAGAACTTGTAGCCCTTGGTGTAGTCGAACTTCTCGACGGCGCGGATCAGGCCGAGGTTGCCCTCCTGGATCAGGTCGAGGAACAGCATGCCGCGGCCGGTGTACCTCTTGGCCAGCGAGACCACAAGGCGCAGGTTCGCTTCGAGCAGGTGATCCTTGGCCCGGCGGCCGTCGTCGGCGATCCACGCCAGGTCATCCTTGGCTTCGGGGCGCAATGAGCCGCTCTCGGCCAGCTTCTCCTCGGCGAACAGGCCGGCCTCGATGCGCTTGGCCAGCTCGACTTCCTGCTCCGCGTTGAGCAGCGGGACCTTGCCGATCTGCTTCAGGTAGTCCTTGACCGGGTCGGAGGTGGCGCCGGCGACCGCCACCTGGGCTGCGGGCAGGTCCTCGTCGTCGTCGCCGTAGACGAACGCCTCGTCCTCGCCCTCTTCGCCGGGTGGCTTCACCGACCGGAGCTGGCCGTCGGCGGCGACGGGCTCGCCGGCCTCGCCGTCGGCGTCCTTGCCACGGCCGGAGCCCTGCCGTTCGTTGCTGTCGTCCGGGCCGCCGTCGGCGTCGTCGGGCTCATCGATCTCCAGCCCGATGATCACCTCGTCGGATTCCTCTTCATCCTCTTCGCCGGACACCAGGTCGGCCAGGTCCGCTTCGACGTCGAGCTCGGCGACGGTGGCGAGATCAGGTTCGGCGTCCAGGTCGACGTCCTCCTCGACGTCCTCGATGTCCAGCTCGTCACCGGCCGGATCGGCAAAGTCGGCCTCGGCCTTCGGGTTCTCGTCGCTGCCGTCCCGCCCGGCCGCTTCGGCGGCTGCACCGTTGGCGGCGCCTGCGTCCGGATCACGCACGGCCGCGGCCGAACCGCCGGACCGGCGCCCGCGCTGGCCGCCCGACGAATCCCGGCGCCCGCCTCGCCCGGCGGAATTCTGGCGCTTCGCGGCCGGGCCGGCGCCCGAACCGTGCTGGCCGTCCACTGCCGGATCGCCGTCAACCAGCGCGACCGCGGAGTCGGCACCCTTCCCTGCGCCGTCGGCAGCGGCCGATCCCGACGAACCCCGCCCCGAAGGAGCCTGGTCCGACGGCCGTGACTGCCTCCGCGCTGCGGAGCTTGCAGCGCTTGCCACCGCGGTCACCCCTTCCCTTGCTGGATGGCGGCCGGGTGCCCCGTACGAGCAGGCGACCCCTGGCTGACCGAACTAGCAGGCGACACAGACACCTCTCCTGCAACCGTATGGCGAGAAATGGACCTTACCGCGCGGATCCTGCTCCCAAGACCGTGCTGGAAACCGGGCGCCTGCCGCGAATTGCCACGGCCGGGACCGGCTTGCCTCCCGACAACCACCATAGGCGGAGCCGGCGGGTAGGTCGTACAACAGCGGCCGCTGGCCGCGACTTCCCTCTTGAAACGACTGCCCCGCGCGCAGGTATGGTACCCACTTCCGTCATGCCTTGCCCTTCCTCGCAGCTTCCGTTGCCGCGACCCGCCTGGCCGGCGCCCCGGGCTCACGCCGCGGACTGTGCACCACGAGCACGGTGACGTCATCGTCCTGCTCGTAGCCGGTCAGCATCCGGTCAACCAGGTAATCAAGAAGCAGCGCGGGATCTTCCACGACCGCCGCCGGGGCTTCGGCCGCCACGGCGACCAGCTCGTCCAGGCCCGCGTCAAGGCCGCGTCTGCGATTCTCCACGAGTCCATCGGAATACAGCACCGCTGTGTTGCCGGGCGGCAGCCGGAAACCGTACTGCTGGCGCGGGCTGGCCCAGCCCAGCGGCGTTCCGGCGGCCGCCTTGTCCAGCCGCGGCGGCTCATCCGTCGACAGCAGCAGCGGCGGCAGGTGGCCGGCGCTGCCCGCCATGCCGTCGCCGCTGGCCGGGTCGAGCACCAGGTAAGCGACGGTGGTCACCTGCTCCTCGAGTTCAGTGGCAATGAACAGCCGGTCGAGGCCGGCGAGCACCGCGGCCGGCCTGGGATCGGTCAGCGCGAGCGCGCGCAGCGCGTTGCGGACCCGGCCCATCCCGGCCGCAGCGGTGAGCCCCTTGCCCATGACGTCTCCGGCGGCGACCGCGAGCTTGCCGTCGGGGAGCCGGAACGCGTCGTACCAGTCTCCGCCGATCTCCATGTTCCTGGTGACCGGGAGGTAGCTGGCCTCCAGGATGATCCCGGGAACGGTCGGCAGGCGGTCCGGCAGCAGGCTCCGCTGGAGGGTCTCGGCCATTGTGTGCTCGCGCTCGAACATCGACGCGCGTTCCAGGGCCAGCGCGCACTGGCCCGCCAGCGCCTCGAGGAAGACCCGCTCCTCGTCGGCCACCCTCCGCGGCCTGGTGAAGGAGAACCTGAGCGCCCCCAGCGGCGCGCCGGAGGCGAGCAGCGGCAGCCCCACCCACGCCCGCTCGTCGGTGTGCTTGACGAACAGCTCGACGTCGGCCTCGCCCTCGAACTGCTTGCGCAGCGCGTCCGGGCTCTCGATCAGCAGCGGGCGGCGCGCCATGATGGCCTCGGTCATCACGCTCGGCACGTCAAGCGGCATCTCACCGGCCGGAGAGCCCGGGCTGTCCGGCAGCCCGGCGGGATTGACCGTGCGCAGCCGCAGCCGCTCCGGGTCGAGCATCGCCACGGCCGAGCGCTCGGCGCCGATCGCCGACCGTCCCACCTCGGTGATGACCTCCACCACCTGCTCCACCGTGATCGCCTCGGCCAGCATCGACGTCGCCTGCTGCAGGCGCACCGTGCGCAGCGCCGCCGCCGAAAGCTGCTCGGTCAGGCGGCCGCGCATCTCCTCTGCCTCGCGCTGGCCGGTGACGTCGCTGCTGGCGCCCACCCACTCGACGATCTTTCCGTCGCGCTCGATGGGAACCGCGCGCACGTCGTAATGCCGATAAGACCCCGATTTGGTGCGGACGCGGTAACGGCCCTCGAAAACCTTTCCGGAATCAACGCAATCGAGCCATTCATGCTCGACGCGCTCGCGGTCCTCCGGGTGAATAGCGTCAAGCCAGCCGCTGCCCAGGTATTCATCGACGGTCTGACCGGTGATCAAACGCCATTCCGGGGAATCCTCTGCGATCTTCCCCGTCGGCGTGGTGACCCACACGACCTGCGCCCCGGCCTGCACCAGCGAGCGGTACCGCTCCTCGCTGCGGCGCAGCGCCTCTTCGGAGGCCCGGCGCTCGGTGATATCGGTGGCGATGAGCACAACCCCGGTGATTTCCCCGTCCGAATCATGCGAGGGGAACCAGGAGAAAGACCAGTTCCGCACCTCCTCGCCGACCGCAACCGGCTGATCCGCCTCGATCACCGGCTTGTTGGCCGACAGCACGCGGCGCGCGGCGGCCTCGGCCGAGGCGCCGAGATCCTCCGGCCAGACCTGCGAGGGAAGCCGCCCGATATACTCGCCGGCGTCCTCGGGCTGCAGCCGGGTCAAGGTCTCGTTGACCCGGCGGAAGCGCAGGTCAGCGCCCAGGAAAGCGAACCCGATCGGCGCCTCGCTCAGCAGCGTGGCGAGCAGCGCGGAATCGGATACGTCCATGCCGGACACACGGGGCTTGGGCACGGATGTCCCAGTGCTCACCGGGGACACCCCATACCCGTGCGAGCGCGTGCCATGAACGGTTCCTTCCTGCTCACTGCGGACACAAGAAGGCTAGCGGCATCTGCGCGCACAAGAGAGCTAGCGGCGACAACTCGGTAACGAGAGCCGACAAGGCGTACCGCTCGGCGGCATCCCGCCGTGACCGCGCACGGCGCTGGCCTCGCGCTGCGATGAGCAACAATGTCCTTAATACTCGGTTATTGGTTGATTAATGACAGCCCTCGCCCCCGGCATGGCCCGATGCCGGGAAAAGAGGTCGTCGATGGCTCGCGTGATACCGGTGCCAGCCTGTGTGATACCGCTGACGATCCCAGGTGATACCGATGGTGGCTCGGCCGATACCGCAGACGGCCCGCGTGACACCGGCGATGACCCGCTTGACACCGGTGGGCGGCCACGCGAGATCGGCGGCTCGGGTGACGTCAATGGTGGTGGCTGATGCCCCATGGTCTCCGCTCCCCCGGGCGGACCCACGTCGCGGTCGCGTGTTGGTAACCAGACCTCGTGCTCCATGGCACGATAGAGGCAGCCGTGCCTCATCGTCCACCCGGCTGACGCCGCGGGCGGAGCCTGCGACCGTGAGAGGGGCGCGGGAGAGCGTGGCCACGGGCGGTACCGGCCAGGCGAGGATATGGGCGAAGCAGGAAGGGGCGACGACACGGGCATAAACGGGCGGCGCGCCGAGCCGGGGCATGGCATCGGGCGGCGCGCATCTGGAAAGCTAGCCCTGTGAACCCGCCGAGCCGACGCACCGAGCCGCCGGGCCGGCCGGGGCATCACGGTCATTCCGGCCCGCCGCGGCAGCGACCGGGCCTGGCAAGTTCCGCGTCGCCGCCAAACGCGCTGTTCGCCGAGATGCTGCGGGCCGCGCGGGAACTGCTCGCGGTCCGCAGCCCGCTGGACGCCGAGCTGATGGTGAGCGAGCTCCTCGGCACCTGGTGGGGCCAGCAGGGCAGCGGCCGGCCCGGCGCCCGGCATCCCCGGCGCCGCCGGGCCGATGTGGAGGAGCTCGTCGGCGAGGGGCTCGTCGCCTACGCCGCCCAGCAGGGCAGCCCGGCAGCGCTCGCGCTGCTGTCCGGCATCGCCTGCCTGGGCACGCCGCACCAGGCGGCCAGCGCCGAGCAGGCGGCCCTGGCGCTGATGGAGCGCGGCGTCGCCCGGCCGGGATGGGCCGAGCACGTCGGTGCCGTTGTCGCGGCCGAGTGCTACCTGAACTCCGATCCGTACGGCGACCGCGACGAGGTCGTCTGCGTGTTCAGCTACGCCGGCCAGGACCAGCACGCGCTGGTCGTGGTCGTCGACTACAACGCGGGCGGCCTGGCGCGGGACGGCTGGGTGACCTCGCAGGTGACCAAGCTGCTCGATTACTGCAGC
>JASHOI010000639.1 GCA_030041195.1 Streptosporangiaceae bacterium
GCGGGCGCCGCCGGGGCGGGCGGCTCTGGCCAGGCCGGCACAAGGCCCGTCGGCAGGTGCCGCTCGAGCGCGGGCCGCTCCGGAGCGACTTCCACAACGGGCGGGGCGTCGGTCACTGCAACCTGGTCAACGATCGCGGGCGCCGGCTCGGCCGCCACGGCCGCTGGCTGGCTGGCCACAACCGCGTCGCCGCCGACGCGCCGCCACACGCGCGCGACGACCGTGATCTCGTCTCGCTCGGCCAGCGGCGCCATGCGGCACCAGGTGCGCGGCTCGTTCAGGTAGCGCACCTGGGAGACGACCAGTTCGGGCAGGCGCTTGCCCTCGAGCACCGGCCGCGTCACGACCCAGGCGAGCGCACCCGGCGGCAGCACGTACAACCAGAGCAGGGTGTGGCTGAACGGAAGCCCGACCATCTTGAGGATCACCACATAAGGCACGGCAATGGCCGCGAACACCGCAATCTGGCCAACCGGAAGTGGCATCGGCAGCCGGAAATCGTACAGCTTGTAAAGCCGCTTCTCGATTCGCCAGATGTTGGTGTATGTGGGCAGATCCAACGCTGCTGCGCTCCTTAGGCTCCCTTGCCGGGATCAGTGGACGCCAAGCGCGTTCGCGATGCCGGTAGCAAGCGTTTGCACGATGCTGGGCGTATAGAAGACGACGGCGATGGCCACGGCGAGCACGAGGAACTGGACGAACCGAATGATCTCGCGGGTGAACAAGAAAAAGATCGCCACAATGCCGACAATCCCGAGGAACAGCGGTCCGAATAGGCCCTGCAGATACGTCACCAGGCCGGTAGTGCTGAGCGCCAAGGGGGGTGTCGAGATGAGCAGGTGCTCCATCGTTTTACTCCGGGGGTTAAAGGGGTGCGGGTGGCTGGGCACGCGACTGGCTGCGCATGCAGATCAGCGGGGGTTCTTGTCACGGTCCCCCCGGCTGCATCGGCGACGGACCTATGGACCGGACGTACCAGCTTCCGTGCTGTTTCAGGACGGTCATCTCGTAGGTCATCTCAAGGCCGGGCGAGGCGTCACTGACCGACGAATCCTGGGAATGCCTGCCCCGGGTCTTGGCGGTTTGACCGGCGAGCTGCCACACCACGCTGACCGCGACTCTGCGCGTTGTTCCCCCTGACGGAACCTCCATCCCGGATATGGAACCGAAGGTCACGGCGCCGTCGAGCCCGGTGACAACGGCGCCCGGGGCCAGGAACCTGCCGAGCGCTTCCTGATCGCCGCTGGCATACGCTCTGAAGAACCCTGGCAGCTGGCTGGTCAGGGCAGCCACCGCCGCGGGGTCACTCGCCGCGCTTGACGACGACGGCGGGGTGGCACGCTCGGGCCCGGGGAGCAACGCCGGCTCGGCGGAAACGACCAGCCCGCCCTGTGCCGCGTAGATCGGCACGCCGAGCTCGATCAGGCCGCTGCTGACCTGAGCCAGGAGCGTGACGACGGCGTGATGGGCGCCCTGCACCGAGATCGAGGCAACCTGCTCCGACCGGAGCTGCTGGGATCCGGCGCCATTCCAGCCGAACTGCGGATCGGAGCCCTCGGGAATGAACGGGACCAGCTCACTGGCTCGCTGCGCAGCAGTGGCCGGGCTGAAATTAAGGTAGACATTCCCGAATTGCAGCGCAAACGCCTCGGCGAGCCCGCTAGGGAATGCGCTGGCCGTTCCGGCGGCATTGGCTCTGCCGGCATCGCCGCCGGCGGATGGCTTGGGGTTGGCAACTATTGACATCACCCCGCGAAAGCCAATGATGAGCAGCACCGCCCAAAGCACCGCGCGGAATGTCCACAGCAGCCAGCGACCGCCGGCACCCCGCCACTGCTCCCGGCGCGGCTCGGGCAGTTCGGCGGATTCCAGGGCGCCCTGCATCGCCTCGTCAGCTGCGGCAAGATCATCTGGCTGCAAGCTGCGATCGAGGGTCGCCTTGCGAACCATCGCACCTCCGCCCGCTCTCCTGCCCCTGCGCAGCAAGGAGTTGCGGCGCACTCTTGCCCCTCCGGGGCCCAGTGTTCCAGCCGAAGGGGTCCCGACGAACTGCGCCACGCCGGCGATCTCCGAATCCACTGGGCAATCAGCACTCTGCGGGCTAAAAGCCCATGCCTCATGTCCGGGAATTGCCCGCGGTACCTCATCGCCGGCGTGCCACGGAATTGGGCCGGCGTCGGTTAACCCGGGATACGGATGCCACGCGCCGTTCCCGGGCCAACGCGGGGGCTCCGGCCGATGACCGTTCGCGGGGTGCTGCCCGTTCTCCGGCCGGTATTCGTTCCCTGGCTGGTACCCGTTTCCCGGCAGCCGCGCCGACGGCGGCCAATGGCCGTTGCCCGGGCTTCCGTTGCCCGGGCTTCCGTTGCCCGGGCTGGCGTTCCCCGGGCTTCCGTTCGCCGCGCTCCCGCCGGCCGGCCACCGGCCGGTGACCGGCCACTGCTCAGTCCCCGGCCATTGCGCGCTCGGCCGCCGGGCTGGCCCCCGACGCTGCGTGTCGGGCCACGGTGCTGCGTCCGCCCACGGCTCAGGCTCCCCCGCCTCGAGCCGTGGCCACCATCCGGCCTGGCCCGCCTCCGGCCGCGTGTCGGCCTGGCGGGCCCTTCCCCCTGTCGTCCCCGCGCGGCCAGGCGCGAGCGAATCCGGCCCGGCCCCGGCCGCGAACGCGGCCGGGCGGGCTCGGTTCTTCTTCCCGCGCATGGTTTGCCTCGCGCTTCCCGTGGCAGCTACGACGGGAGCATTCTTCGGCCGCAGCTGTGATAGTCCCTGTGACACGGACGCTGACCTGCGGCGATGCGCCACGTCGCCACGAGCCGGCTGCGATGAAGATCTGGGAGGCTCGCGCGCAAATAGGGCTCGCAGATCATCAACACGCCGGTTTGATCTTGGCGCCAGGCCCGTTTCCATGATCGCGGTGGGTTTTTCGCAGATACGACAACAAATCCACCGCGATCATGGAAAACCGCTGTCTGACGCCAGCAAGTCAAACGTAGATTCGGCCAAAGCGCTCACTCTGGCGCGCCGTGCATACCATGCGCCAGG
>JASHOI010000072.1 GCA_030041195.1 Streptosporangiaceae bacterium
CTCGCGGCGGACTCCGCCGTGCGCGGCCAGTACGAGCACTACCTGCGGGTGGACGGCGTCGCGCCGAGCTCGACGACCGAGACCTACGTGGCCCTGCGCACGTACGCCGATAGCTGGCGCTGGGCCGACGTGCCGATCCTCATCCGGGCCGGCAAGTGCCTGCCGGTGACCGCGACCGAAGTGGCCATCCGGTTCCGCCAGCCGCCGCACGACGTATTCGACCTGGCCCCGCAGGCGCCCAGGTCCGGCCTGAGGTTCCGCATCAACCCTGAGGCGCAGGTCGCCTTCCAGCTGGTCGGCAAGCAGCCCGGCGCCGGGTGGCGGCCGCAGCCGGAGGAGCTTGCGTTCGCCGCGCATCCCGGCGGTGACATGCGGCCCTACGACCGGCTGATCGGCGCGGCCCTGTCCGGCGAGCGCTGGCTGTTCGCGCGGCAGGACACCGTCGAGGCCGCCTGGCGGGTGGTCGATCCGGTGCTCGGCGATGCCGTGCCGGTGCATCCCTACCCCAGGGGCAGCTGGGGGCCGAAAGAGGCCGACGCGCTGCTGCCGGAATGGGACAGCTGGCACGATCCGGCCGGCTAAGCGACTGGCTACGGGGTACAGCGATGAACGAGCATGAGGGACGCCGCCGCGTCGTGATCGTGGGCGGCGGATTCGCCGGGCTGTTCGCGGTCCGGGGGCTGAGCAACGCGCCGGTATCGGTCACGCTCATCGATAAGTCGCCAAGTCACCTGTTCCAGCCGCTGCTGTACCAGTGCGCGACCGGGATCCTGTCCGAGGGGAAGATCGCCTTCCCGCTGCGTGACCTGCTGAGCAGGCATCGCAACGTCGACTCCGTGCTGGCTGACGTGGTCGACTTCGACGCCGGGGGCCGCACGGTGACCGCGCTGCGGCCGATCGGCGAGCCGGTGCAGTTCGGCTATGACGAGCTGATCCTCGCGACCGGCGTCCAGCAGTCCTACTTCGGCCACGACGAGTTCGCCGAGTTCGCTCCGGGGATGAAGACGATCGACGACGCGCTGGACATCAGGCGCCGGGTCTTCACGGCGTTCGAGATGGCCGAGAGCGCCACCGACGAGAGCGAGCGCCGCCGCTGGCTGACGTTCGCGCTGGTCGGCGCCGGCCCGACCGGCGTGGAGCTCGCCGGGCAGATCCGGGAACTCGCGACCAAGACGCTGCGGTCGGAGTTCCGCAGCATCGAGCCGGGCGACGCCCGGGTGCTGCTGTTCGACGGCGGCAGCGCGCCGCTGGCGAGCTTCGGGCCGAAGCTGTCCGGCAGGGCCGCCGAGATCCTGCAGACGCTGGGGGTCGAGCAGCACATGGGCACGCTGGTCACCCACGTCGACCGGGGCTGGCTCGAGGTGCGCGACCACGACGGGCAGCAGACCCGTTACGACGCCTACACCGTGCTGTGGACGGCGGGCGTCGAGGCCCCGCCCGTGGCCGAGGCGCTGGCCCGCGCCACCGGCGCCCAGCGCGACAAGTCCGGGCGGATCATGGTCGAGAAGGACCTCACGATTCCCGGGCATCCGGAGATCTCGGTGATCGGCGACGTCATGAGCCTGGACAAGCTGCCCGGCGTGGCCGAGGTGGCGATGCAGGCCGGGCTCTACGCCGCGCACCGCGTCAGGCTCCGCGCCTCGGGCCGCGCGACGGACAAGCCGTTCCGCTACCGGGACCTCGGCACGGCCGCGTACATCTCCCGCGGCCGGGCCGTCGTGCAGGCCGGACCGCTGGGCACCGGCGGGTTCATCGCCTGGTGGATATGGCTGTTCATCCACATCGCGTTCCTGACCGGCTACCGGAACCGGGTGGGAGCGATCCTTACCTGGTGGCTGGCGTTCACCAGGGACAGCCGCAAGGAGCGGGCCTTCACCGTCCAGGAGGTCAAGACGTTCCGCGACGCGTACACCAACCCGCTGGACCCGCCCATGCCGGGCGAGGCGGAGTTGCCGGGCGAGCAGGCGCAGGCCGCGCAGCCGGGCAAGCCGGTCAGCGCCCCGCCGCCACGTCGGCAAGCTGGCTGATCGTCGAGCCCGACAGCAGCCGCACCGTCCGTGCCGCCCGGGACGGCGCCGCGCGGCGGGGCAGCCGGACCCGCAGCGCGCCCGGCAGCGACTCGAACACCAGCGGTGGCTCGAGCAGCAGCGCCTCGCCGTCGATCCCGATCTCCACCGGGGCGCCGGAACTGACGTCGAACCGCGGCGTGCTCCATTCCTGCCAGCCCGGGAAGCGGCGGACCTGACCGGCCGCCTCGAGCGCCATGAACCGCCTGGCCTGTGCCGCGTCGTCGATCCTGGCCACGACGATCCCGAGCACGCCCAGGTCGAGCCGCTCCCGGGTGCCCATGCTGCCGATGCTGTCGAGCCGGTAAGGGTCGTTGGACACCAGGATCAGGTGTGCGCTCGGGTAATCGCCGTCCGGCGCCCGGAAGCGCAGGTCGAGGGGCTCGGCGCCCGGGCCGAGCACATCCGGCAGCACCGAGGCGGCGGTGGACAGCTTCGCGTCCCGGTACTCGGGCGACCGGATCACCTTCGCGTACAGACCGAGCGACGCGTTGTTCACGAACACCCGGCCGTTGACCGAGGCCAGATCGACCCGGCGGTCGACCCCGTCGGTGAACGCGTCCAGCGCGCCGACCACGTCATCCCGGTCCAGGCCCAGGTCGAGCGCGAAGTGGTTCCTGGTGCCGGCGGGCACGCACACGTGCGGGACGCCCCGGCGGCTGGCCACGGTCGCGACCAGCGCCTGCGACCCGTCGCCCCCCGCCATCCCGATCACGTCGGCGCCCCGGGTGACCGCGTCGTCGGCCAGCCGCTGCAGGTCGTCTCCTGGCCGCAGCACGACCGGCTCGATGCCCCGCCGTTCGCACTCCTCGGCGAGCCGGAACCGCTCGGCCTTGCCGCCACCGGACTTCAGATTCATGACCAGAACGGGACGCCCGGCCCGGTCCGCCACGGTCAGCCGGGCTCTGGCCGCGGCCGACGCGGCGGCCGCCGCGGCTTTGGCCCGCAGCGCGTAGCGCGCCGAGACCACCGACACCGCGAACGCGACGACGACCAGGATCAGCGCGACCAGGTTGAGGTTGGCGAACGCCAGGCCAGCGGCCAGCGCTCCCAGGGACGCGACCATGACGGCGAGCCCGGCGGCCCGGACGAACCCGCGCCGCGACACCACGTACCAGCCGGCGGTGACGCAGATGAGCAGCCCGGCGATCGCGACCAGCACCGCGGCGAGGTGCACCACGACGCCGATCAGCAGCAGCCCGGTGGCGGCGGCCAGGGCGAACAGGGACACGGCCGCGGCCACGCGCCGGCCCGCCGACGGGCGGTCGCGTCTGCTGTGTTTCCCCACCCCGGTCCCACCTGCCTAAACCGCTGATCTATCCGGTTTCCGCGCCATCGTGGTCCACTTGACCGCGCCGACCATCCCCCGTTCCGGGTGACTGGGCGGGGCGGCGCCACGCCGCGCTGCCGGGCCAGCCGGCTCCGCCGCAGGTCACGGTCGGTGCCGTATCACCCGGCGAGGATGGGGCGGCGCCGGGAGGGGGCTGGTGAACTTGCCCGGACTGTTCACTTCGACCTGAAGAGGGGACCCAATGGCTGACCTGATCGCCATCGGCTATCCGGACGAGGCCACCGCCGAGGCGGCAGCGGACGAGGCGCGGCGGCTGGCCCGCGACCTCATCATCGAGCCGGAAGCGATCGCGGTGATCGTCCGCGACGACGAGGGCAAGTACCACGTGCACACCAGCCACAATCCGGTCGGCCGCGGTGCGACCTGGGGCATGTTCTGGGGGCTGCTGTTCGGGCTGCTGTTCTTCATCCCGGTCTTCGGCATCGCTATCGGGGCCGGGCTCGGCGCCCTCATGGGGAAGATCACCAAGTCCGGCATCGACCGCGAGTTCCAGGACCAGGTCCGCGGGATGCTGCGCCCGGGCACCTCGGCGCTGTTCCTGATGGTCGACAAGGTGACCCCGGACAAGGCCGTCGACGCGATGTCGAAGTACGGCGGCACGGTTCTGAAGACCTCCCTGTCCAAGGAGGGCGAGCAGGAACTGCAGGAGGCGCTGCACGGCCACGCCGCCTAGCGCGAGCCAGCCGTCAGCCGCCACCGCGCCCCGTCGTTTCGCTCCGTAGCGTGACCGGCAGGAGGTCATGATGCGGGCAAGGCGGGGCCCGAGGGCTGCCCGGGACGAACCCGTCGGCCGGTACGGCCTGCTGCTGCTGTTGCTGGTCCTGACCTACCTGCTCTCCGCATCCGGGATCAGCGCGCTGGCCGCCGAGCTGCAGACCCTGCTGTTCTTCGTGGTGCTGCTGCTCGCGCTCCGTACCGAACCGGCCAGCCGCCGGGTCGCCATGGTGATCATGCTGGTGGCGCTGCTCGGCTCGGTCGCCGCCGCCGTGGCCGCGTCCTTCCACACCAGGGGCGGTGACGGCGCGGCGGACATCTGGAAGGGCCTGCTGCTGCTGCTCACCGCGGTGATCATCGTGCGCCGCGTGCTGGCCAGGCCCGCGGTCACCGTGCAGAGCATCTACGGTGCCCTGAGCGCCTATCTGATCATCGGGCTGATGTACGCCGCCTTTTACGCGGCGATCGAGCGCCTCAGCGGCGAGCCATTCTTCGCGCACCAGCAGCCGGCCAATACCCAGACCTTCCAGTACTTCAGCTTCACCACGCTGACCACGCTCGGCTACGGCGACTTCACCGCGGCCGGCAACAGCGGCCGGGCCCTCGCCGTCATCGAGGCGCTGACCGGCCAGGTGTTCCTGGCCACGCTGGTGGCGCGGCTGGTCGCCGCGTTCCGGTCGCCGGCCGAGCGGGCCGGCCTGGACGCGC
>JASHOI010000640.1 GCA_030041195.1 Streptosporangiaceae bacterium
GGCTGTTGTGCTGCCCGTCGACGGCCAGGGCAGGATCGTCGCCGCTGGCCTGCCGGACCTCGTGCCGCCGGCGATCGTGTGCCTGCAGGCGGGCAACGTCAACAGCGGCGCCAGCGACTCGTTCGGCCCGCTGATCGCCTGGGCCCGCGACGCGGGCGCCTGGGTGCATGTAGACGGGGCGTTCGGGCTCTGGGCGGCCGCCGCGCCCGGCACCGCCGCGCAGGTGGCCGGCATGGCCGGGGCGGACTCCTGGGCGACCGACGCGCACAAGTGGCTGAACACGACCTACGACTGCGGCATCGCCCTGGTCCGCGACCCGGCGGCGCTGAGCGCCGCGCTCGCGGCCTCGGCCGCCTACCTCCCCGACGCCGCAGACCGCCAGCCCTCGCACTTCACGCCGCAGAGCTCGCAGCGGGCCAGGGGCGCGGAGGTGTGGGCGGCGCTCGCCGTGCTGGGCCTCGACGGCGTCGCCGACCTGGTCGAGCGGACCTGCCGGCTGGCCCGCCGGATCGCCGACGGCATGCGCGAGTCCGGGTTCGCCGTGCTCAACGACGTGGTGCTGAACCAGGTCGTGGTGGATTTCGGCGACCCCGCCAGGACCGACGCGGTCATCGGCGCGATCCAGCGCGACGGCACCTGCTGGTGCGGCCCGACCACCTGGCAGGGCCGCCGCGCCATGCGGGTCAGCGTGAGCGGCTGGTGCACCACCGACCAGGACATCGACGCCAGCGTCGCCGCGATCCGCGCGTGCGCGGCCCAGCCGTGACGTGCGCGGCCCGGCCGTGACGTGCGCGGCCCAGCCGTAAACCCCCCATGTGCACCGGCCACCTGCCCGGCCGCCCTTGATCATGGGAAGCTTGCTGTGGCTAGTGCAACAGCGTGGGGCCCACCACAACGTTCGCGGGCGCGGGCGCGAGCGGGCGAGCGCGTTCTGGCCTACGCGTCGACCGTGTGCTCGGCGCCGCGCTCCTCCGGCACCGACGAGTGGCCGGGCCGGCGGCTGGCGACCACGACCCCGCCGATCGCGATGCCGCCGCCGATCAGCTCGATCGCCGTGGGCCTGTCGCCCAGCCACACGTACCCGACCAGCAGGGCGATCGGCGGCACCAGGTACAGCGACGCGGTCGCGACCGTGACCGGGAGCCGCGCCACCCCGTAGCCCCAGGCCACGAACCCGAGCGCGGACGGCGCCAGGCCGAGGAAGACGGCGGCGACGGTGGCCTGCGCGCTGGCCTGGGGCCACGCGTGCGCGAGCGCCGGGATCGCCGGAAGCAGCAGCACCGTCCCGGCCCACGTGGCGTACGCGGTGACTTCCAGCCCGGTGTACCGGCCGAGCAGCGGCTTGATCGCGCCGTGATAGGCACCGAGGGCGACCGCCGCCGCCAGCACGGCGAGCGCGGGCCGCTCCAGGTGCAGGCCGCCCTGGCCGAAGGTGATGGCCGCGACGCCGGCCAGCGCGACGGCGCCGCCGGCCGCCTGCCGCCGGGCGATCCGCTCGCCGAGGAACACCGTCGCGATGACCGCGCTGTAGATCGGGTTGGTGACGACGATGAGGCTCGCGGTTCCACCGGGTACGCGCAGCTCGCCCCAGTTCAGCAGGAGCTGGTACCCGGCCATGCCGGTGACCGCGCTGACCGCGATCAGCGGCAGGTCCCGCGCCGCCGGGCGGCGGATCCGGGCCAGGGCGCAGACGATCGCGAGCGCGGCCGACGCGATCGCCAGGCGCAGCAGCGCGAGGCCGGCCCAGCCGTAGCCGGTCACCCCGACCTGGATGGCCGGGAACGCCGACGCCCACAGCACGACCGTGAGCAGCAGCGCCGCGGGCGCGCGGTACGCGCGGTGGGAGCCCATGCGCCGAGCCTGGCACGTTCGAATCCGTAGGGTCCAGTTACGTTTTTCGTCGCAATCAGTAAGACTGGCTTTTGTGTTGGAGATCCGCCGTCTGCGACTGCTGCACGCGCTCGCGACCTACGGAACGGTGGCCGCGGCTGGGCAGGCGCTGCACCTGAGCGGCCCGGCCGTGTCGCAGCAGCTGGCCGCGCTGGAGCGAGAAACCGGCATGCGGCTGGTCGAGCGGTCCGGCCGACGGCTGCGCCTCACCGAGGCCGGGCACGTGCTGGTCGCGCACACCCGCATCGTTCTTGATCAGCTGGCGATGGCCGAAGCAGACCTGGTCGCGCTCGGCACGGACGTCACGGGGACGGTGCGGATCAGCGCGTTCTGCTCGGCGGCCGAGACGCTGGTCGCCCGGGCCTGGCAGACCCTGCACGCGGATCACGGAACACGAATCCGGCTGCAGGTCGTGACCGCGGAGCCCGAGGAGAGCATCGCTGCGCTCGCCCGCGGCGACGCCGACATCGCGATCGCTTACTCATACGAGCTCGCGCCGCGGGTACCCCCGGCCGCGGTCGAGCGGTGGGACCTGCTCACCGACCGGGTCGTTGTCGCCCTGCCAGACGACGACCAGGCAGCCACGTCACCGGGTCCGGTCAGCCTCGATGCGCTTGCCGACCGCGACTGGGTCGCGCCGCACCCGGCGACGACCTGCCACCAGATGACGGAGCGCGCCTGCGGAGCTGCCGGTTTCGTGCCGCGCGAGGTCGCGCACTGCACCGAATTCGCCCCCATGCTCACGCTCGTCGCGGCCGGCATGGGGGTCGCGCTGGTGCCGGAGCTTGCCACGAACCGGCTTCCGGAAGGGGTGATCACCCGGCCGATCTCACCCGGATCCGGCCGGGACGTCTTCGCCCTGATCCGCCCCGGAGGCGACCGCCACCCCGCTGCGCGGGTCGTGCTGGACCACCTGAGGAGGGCGGCCGAGTTAGGTCGTGGCGACCACGAAATCCTCACCGGATGACGGGCGAAGGCCGTCGCCGCGGGCGGAGAAGTAGCGCTCGGCGAGCGATGATCCCGAGACGTGCCGCGCGCCGGAGAAGCCGGCCTCGCGCGCCATGGACAGCATTTCCTGCGGTGTGTAGAAGCTGACGAAGGGCGTTCCGGATGCCCTGGCACCGCTCTCCGACGCCTGCAGTCCGGCGCGATCGGCGTCGTCGAGCAGTTCGCGGGGCAGCAGGAACGTCATCGCCAGCGTCGAGCCGGAAGCGAGCCCAGCGAGCTGGCGCAACGTGGCCGCGGTGGCATCTTTGGTCAGGTACATGCTCACGCCGGTGGACGCGACGACCGCCGGCTGGGCGGGATCGAAGCCGGCAGCGGCAAGCTGCTGCCACCACGCCCCGTTGTGCTCGAAGTTCACCGGCACCAGCCGCAGCCACTCCGGGACACCGAAGCCCAGCTCGATCAGCCGATGCCGCTTCCAGGCCTGAGGGCCGGGCTGGTCGACCTCAAACACGCGCAGCCGGGAGGCGATCTCCGGCCGCCGCTGCGCAAAAGTGTCCAGGCCGGCGCCGAGAATGACGTACTGGGCCACGCCGCGGCCGGCCTGCTCGGCGACCAGATCCTCGATGAACCGGGCACGGGCCACGATCGACGCCCGGAACCCGCGGGTTCCATCCGGATCCATGTCCGGGCGATTCCGCCAGCCGTCGTCGGGGGCCACGAGTCGCAGGCCGACCTCGTCCTCGAGCACGTGCGGTGGCGGGTCGACCAGGACGTGCAGCGCCCGCCACAGAGCGACTCGCACCGCCGTGCTGTCCGGCGCCTCGGCCTGCTCGTCTGCCATGGGTCCCGACCCTATCTGCGGCTCACCGGGAAACCGCCGGCACCGCGCCGCATGGCGCGCCCAAGCCGCCGAGCCGAGGGCTACTCCTCGCCGGAGAACCTTTCCCATGCGGACTGGCGGGTGATCTGGAGGGCAGCGCCGATGCGTGCCCAGGTCACCCTCCGTTCGCGCAAGATGGTGACCAGCCGCTGGAGGCTCGCCTCGGTCTGCGCGCCGACCGCGGCGACGCGGGGAAGCAGGTCCAGGATCTGCTCGTCGGTCATCGTTTCTTCCCAGGCGGGCAGCTTCGTTCCCGGTCCGGACGGCTTCTGCCGCTCGGACTGGAGGATGTCGCTGCACAGGCCGACGCACTCGTTGCAGATGTACACGCCGGGCCCGGCGATGACCTTCTCGACGTCCGAACTCGGCTTGGCGCAGAACGAGCACCGCACCTGGATTGCCGTGGCGGGGGCTTGCGTTTCGCTGCTCATGGCGTCTCCCGGCGAGAGCTGTTTGTCAGGGCGGTCCTGACAAATGTCAGGACTCACCTTACAGAGCGGCGAGCACGAGCGCTACCCCACCGCGGTGGCAGGGGGCCGAAGAGCGCAGCCTGCCGAGCCATCGGCCGGCTTTGTGATGATGGGTCAGTGACTGATGAGGCGGCTGGCGTAGAGATTCCCGACGACGACCCGAGAGCTGTCACACTGCTCCTCGCCGTCCGGACGGGCGATATCAGCACGATCCGAGCGCTCCTCGCGGAAAGCCCGCAGCTGGCCCGGGCCGGGATCGCGAACCGTAAGGGCGGCTTGAGGACCCCGCTGCACCTGGTCACCGACTGGCCGGGTTATTTTCCCAACGGCCCGCAGATCGTGCACCTGCTGATCCAGGCCGGGGCAGACCCCAGCTTCCGCCACTCCACCCGGTGCGACGAAACGCCACTGCACTGGGCGGCCAGCAGCGATGACGTCGAGGTGGCCGCCGCGCTGATAGACGGCGGCGCCGACCTCGAGGTTCCCGGCGGGTCGATCGGCACGCCGCTGGCCAATGCCGTCGGCTATGGGTGCTGGCATGTGGCCCGGCTGCTGGTCGCCCGCGGGGCCCGCATCGCCAGCTTGTGGGAGGCCGCCGGGCTCGGTGACAGGGCCAGAGTGGATGAGTTCCTGGCCGCCGACCCGCCGCCGACCAGCGGCGACATCGACCAAGCCTTTTTTCAGGCCTGCCATGGAGGCCAGCGCCGGATGGCCGAGTATCTGCTGGCTCAGGGCGCCGACATTAACGCCAGTCCCGGCTATGCGCACCACCAGACCGCGCTCGAGATCGCGGGCGCAGCCGACACACAGCGCCAGATCCTTGTCGACTGGCTCAAGGAGCGCGGCGCCGTCGAAGGCCAGCGCCGGGGCGATACCTCCGATGGAGGCTAAAGCTAAATGAGTCGCGCCAGCAGCGCTCGCCTCAGCGGCCTGGCCGCCAACGTCAAGCGAGCGGTGTTCTCGCCGGAGAACCGCACACTGGTGATCACGCTGGCGGGCGTGCTGGCTGTGGTCTTCATCTTCGTGGCTTCCAACGTCGCGGCGAACCACGAGCCGAAGCCGCACGATCTGCCGGTGGGAATAGTCGGATCGCCGCAGCTGGTCAGCGCGGCCGCCCGCGAGCTGGACCGCCGCGCTCCGGGGGCGTTCCTGATCCTGGGCTACCGCTCGCTCGCGGCGGCGCGAACCGCGATCCTGCATCGAAGTGTCTACGGCGCGTTCGAGCCGGGGCGGCCGCCGTCGCTGCTGGTCGCCGACGCCGCCAGCCTGTCGGTCGCGACGATACTGCAGAAAACCTTCACCGCGGCCGCCCGCGCGCAGGGCGCGCCGCTGATCGTTCACGACTTGGTTCCGCTGCCGTCCACCGACCCGAACGGCGCGACCGCTTTCTCCGCAACCCTGAGCCTGGTCATCGCGGGAGTACTGGGTTCGTCGATGCTCTACCTGGTCACCCGGCGCCGGCCCCTGGCCGTGCACCTGGCGGCCGTGCTGGCCCTTGGCGTCGGGGCAGGGCTCCTGATGGCGGTCGCCACCAACATCGTCGTCGGCGCATTCCACAGCCAGTTCCTGGCGATCTGGGGCGTGGCCGCGCTGTTCGTGCTCGCGCTCGCGCTGCCGATCGCGTTCTTTCAGCGCCTCCTGGGCCTGCCCGGGACCGGAATCGGGCTGCTGGTGTTCATCGTCGTCGGCGACCCGTCCTCCGGCGGCGCCACCGCGCCTCAGCTGCTGCCCGACCCCTGGCGGGCCATCAGCCAGGCGCTGCCTCCCGGCGCCGCGGCCACCGCCATGCGCGACGTCGTCTACTTCCACGGTTACGGCGCCACCCGCGCGCTGATCGTGCTCGGCATCTACGCCGCCCTCGGTGCCATCCTCGCGATCATCACCGACCGGATCCGCGCCGGTGCACCCGCCGCCACCTCCGGCGGCGAGAGCCCCTGATCACCGTGGCCTGCCTGTTATCTCGCGCAGTACCGGAAGGCTCGCCAGCGCCGACGGCAACGGCAGCCAGATGCACGCCACGCGGTAGGCGGTGACGCCGGTGATGGCGGTGGCCAGCGGCGCCCCACCCCCAGCACGAAGATCACGAAAGGCCTCGCGGCCACACGGTCATCTACGGCGCTTGCGCTGGTCCTGCGGTCGGTAGCAGTCGGCAAGGTCGGTGGGATGCGGCCTGGCTGCTGCGCTTTCGTGCTGCTGATCTCTGCAAACGAGATGTATCGTGTTGTCACCGGGCTGAGCCCGGCTGAGGGCGAGAAGGGCGGCGTGGTCATGTTCGAGAGGTTGAGCGACCGGGCGCGTCGGGTGGTGGTGCTGGCTCAGGAAGAAGCCAGGATGCTGAACCACGACTACATCGGCACCGAGCACTTGCTGCTGGGCCTGATCCATGAGAGCGAGGGCGTGGCGGCCAAGGCGCTGGAGTCGCTGGGGATCAGCCTGCAGGCGGTACGGCGCTACGTGGAGGAGACCATCGGGCGTGGCCAGCAGGCGCCGACCGGGCACATCCCGTTCACGCCGCAGGCAAAGAAGGTGCTGCACCTGGCCCAGCGGGAAGCCGACGCAATGGGTCACGACTACATTGGCACCGAGCACATCCTGCTTGGGCTCATCCGCGAGGGCCAGGGCGTGGCCGCGCAAGCGCTGGTGGAGCAGGGCGCCGACCTGAACCGGGTGCGCCAGCAGGTGATTCAGCTGCTGCACGGGCACCAGGGCAACGACGTGCTCGGTAAGGCTTCCCGGATCGGTAAGCGGGTCCGCGCCCAGCTTCTCGATGCTGCTTTCGCGCGGATCGAGTCGCTGAACCCTCGTCTGGCAGCGATCGAACGGTGGGTGGGCATGCGGCCTGACCTGGACGACCTCGACCAGGAGATCGCGCATGTACGCCGGGAGAAGGAAGCTGCGATCGACGGGCAGGATTTCGAGGCCGCCGCCGCGCTGCGCGACAAGGAGAAGCAACTGATCGACGCCCGGTCTGACCGGGAAGCGCAGTGGACGGAGGCCGCTTCTGGCCGCATGTCGCTGGCCAAGGAACTGGGCCGGGTGAACGCCGAACTGGAGAGACTGCGGGCCCTTTTGCGCGAGCACGGCATCGAACCGGGTAACAACTCTGACTAGGGACCTCGTACCCAGTCATTCGCTGCTCGACGGAAGATCACAACTGGCCTGTGACCTGGGTGGGCGATACTGGGATCGAACCAGTGACCTCCTCGGTGTGAACTCGTGGCCGGGCGGTCATCCGCAGTGTTCGCGCTGGTGGTGAGGTCATTAGCGGTCGCCTAAGGTCGGCCTAGACGCGGTGCGGTTGCTGCACCTTCCTGCTGCACCTTCGGGGCCAGCCTATTCCTGGCCATCCATCTGATAGGCGCCATCATGTGCCGATGAAGATCACAGTCAGGAGCGAGTGGAGCGCTAGCGGAGCGAGTCGCGTGCGACGCGGAGGCCTGAGGGCCGGAGCGCTCTTGACGGTGATCTTCGTCGGCTCAAGACTGGAGCGCCGAGAGGATGGCCGTTCCCGTACGAGAGGGCCGACCCGACGGCGCGGCCG
>JASHOI010000641.1 GCA_030041195.1 Streptosporangiaceae bacterium
TCGAGCCGAAAACTTTGATTTTCTACATACCGCAAGTCCCATTCGATGCGTTCGGACCAGGTCGTCTGGTTGCGACCTTTAACCTGCGCTAAGCCGGTGAGACCAGGCTGGACCGTGAGACGCCCGAATTGCCGGGAGTCGTAACGTTGCATCTGATATGGCAGAGCCGGTCGCGGACCGACTATGCTCATATCCCCACGCAGCACATTGAGAAGCTGCGGAAGTTCGTCAATGGATACCCTGCGCAGAAAACGGCCGATAGAGGTAAAGTCCTCCGGACGATGTAGCGCGTCCTGCCGCCGGTCGGCCTTGGTCATCGTCCTCAGCTTGAGCAGGAGAAACGGATGACCACCTCGCCCTGTGCGCACCTGTCGGAACAGCACTGGTCCTCCGTCATCGAGGAGAATCGCGAGCGCGCTGGCGAGTCCGATCATCAGGGCCGGTATGGAAACCAACACCAGGATCACTAGATCGAGGAGCCGTTTCCCGCGGTACCGCCACCGGGTCCCGTCACCCTCCTGGTCAGTCCCGGAAAGTACGGCTAGCGCACTGGGGCTTTGGATGCCGCTGTTAGCCGAAGCTAAGGATTCCGGGCTAGGGGCCTGTCGTGGAATGGCGAACCCATCGAGTTCGGACACCTCAGGCTGACCTTGGGCTTCATGCATTATTGCCCCCAAGCTTGAATGCCGAGATTGGCTGTCCAGCCCAGCCATGCCACGCTCGATGCCGCACTGCCACGCGTCATGAGCACTGAACGTGATGGCCCCGGTTTCGGGGCACGGCAGGGCCAGCTCGCCAATGCATACGTACGGTGATCGAAATGGGCAATCGTGACTAGCGCGCTGATCCGTGTCGTGCGAGCTGCGGCCGTAGTTTGGAGAGGCACGCGTGGATACTAGCTGCATCTCTCGCTCCTCGTAGTCAGACGACTACTAAAGTTCATTGTTCTGGTGGCCAACCGCGATCACGCTCAGTTAGCGAAGAGTTCATAGCGGCCGAAAGCAGCTGGCACGGGTTCACGACCGCTTCAGCTACCTTGAGTCACCAACGGCGGTCCGCATACCGCAGATGTCATAAACGACTTTGCCGACTTCAGGACAGCGGTTGTGAACTCTTCCAGATCCGCCGGAAGCGGAACATCGCTTACCCGGGGCGGGGAGCCGGAAATGCGGCGGCTGCAGGCATTGCCCGAAAAGGTCGGCGACGTCCTGGCTGTTGCCGGTGCAATGACCGGTCGGCTGAACTGCCCGATCCGTTAGCTGCTGCCCCAATCTTACTTTGCCTCTCGAAGAACGCTTGACCAGCCTTAATAACTTAGCGTTAGGAAGATACAACGCAGAGTCATTGACTGGAGTACCGTACTGCCGGTGGGGGCGACGTGGCAGGGCGATCAAGGCGGGGCGAGACGCATAACCGCCGAAGAGCTCGCGCTGCTCGGCCGCACCGCCGTGCACTTGCGGCCGTCCCAGGTCGCACACCGGGCGCGGCTGCGCACGCAGCAGGCCGCACTGCGCCGGTGGCCGCAGCTGGGCCAGCGGCTGCTGACCAGCGCGGGCCCGGTCGCCGCGGGCGGCTGGCCGACCAGCTTCACCCCGTTGGATGCGATCGCGCCGCAGCGCTGGCCCAGCCTCACCCAGCTGGCGTCGGGTCGAATCACGCTCCTTGGGGTGGTTAGAGACATGGGCAAGCCTGCCCAGTGGCAGCATCTCGACGCGCCCAAGCTTTGGCGCTTTCACCTGCACTACTGGGACTGGGCCTGGGGCCTCGCGGCGGATACCGACCGAGGCGCAGCGAGAAGAATGTTCACCCTGCTGTGGCAGTCCTGGCAGGCGTCCTGTGTCTTCGGGCGCGGAGATGCCTGGCTTCCCTACCCCACGGCGCTGCGAGCTTGGTCATGGTGTGGCCTGCACCGCGACTTGGTCGCGGGGAGCGACCTAGAGCCCGAGTTCATTCGTGCCCTCGTTGCGCATGCCGGATTCATTCGCCGCCATCTCGAGTCCGACCTCGGCGGAAATCATTTGATCAAGGATCTCAAGGCCCTAGTCGGGCTCGGGGTCTTCCTCGGCGACGAGCGGCTGCTGACGCAAGCACTTCGTCGGCTGACCAACCAGCTCGCCATTCAAGTGCTACCCGATGGCGGCCATTACGAGCGCGCCCCCGCCTATCACTGCCAGGTGCTCGCCGACCTCATCGATGTCGCTGACCTGCTCGGCACGGTCGGGCGGCGGCCTGATCCGCGACTCCTGCTGGCGATCGCTCAGATGCGCCGCTGGCTTGGCGCAGTTCTCACGCCCAACAGAGCTGTGCCGTTGCTCAACGACGGGTACCCGGTCCCGGATGCGACCGTCGCTGCGCTGCAGCCCGACCCGGCACCGGACGCGCCGCTGGTGACGCTGCTGGACTCCGGTCTAATCCGGGCCGCGGTCGGCGGCTGGCACCTGATCGCCGATGTCGGCGCACCGTGCCCGGACGAGTTGCCTGGTCACGCGCACGCCGACACGCTCAGCTGCCTACTGCACGTCGACGGGACGCGGCTGCTCGTCGATACGGCGACATCGACGTACGCCCCGGGCCAGGTGCGCAGCTACGAGCGGTCGACCGCGGCGCACAACACCGCGGAGGTCGACGGAGCCGACTCCACTGAGGTGTGGGGGGCGTTCCGGGCCGGGCGCCGCGCCCGGGTGCACGATTCGGCAGCCAGCGGCGGCGCCAAGCGGGTGAGCGCGGAAGCCGCGCACGACGGGTACCGGCGGCTGCCCGGCCGCCCGGTGCACCGCCGTCGCTGGACGCTGACCGGCGCCGGCCTGCAGGTGGACGACGAGGTGACCGGCGGCAGGCGGCACGAGGTCGTGGTCCGCTGGCACCTGGCGCCCGGCGCGGCCGTGGAGCTGCAGGCGAATGGGGCTTTGATCAGCACCGAGGTGGGCGACTTCCCGGTCAGCGTCAGCGCGTCCGGCCCGGCGCGGCTCGGCGTCGAACCCGGCATGGTCGCCACCGGCTTCCACGCCACCTCAGTTGCGCCGGTGCTGACCTGCCGGATCGATGCCGGGCTGCCGGTGCGGGTCAGCACCTGCTGGCGCCGGACCCTCGGCGGCACCGCCGGAACGTGGAGGAGCATATGAAGAGCGTCGTTCAGCCGATCAAGGGCGGCCCGGTCGAGGTGCTCGACGTGCCCGAGCCGACCCCCGAGCCAACCGAGGTCCTGGTGCGCACGCTGGCATCGGTGATTTCCCCGGGGACAGAACGCGCCGTGACCGCGCTGGCCCAGTCGAGCCTGCTGGCCAAGGCG
>JASHOI010000642.1 GCA_030041195.1 Streptosporangiaceae bacterium
GCGCCCGGTACCGGACGCCACGGCCATGACCCAGGCGACCGGTACCGGGCGCGGCCTGGTCAGCCGGGCGCGGATGCGTTCCAGGCCGTCGTCGCCGGGCTCGACCGCGTTCGCTTCCTCGTGCAGCACGCGGCGCAGGAACTCGTCAAAGTGGTCGTCGTGCTGGCTCATGGGCCGCTCTCGAGCACGCCGCGCAGGGATGACATGGCCCGCTCGGTGTGGCGCTGCACGGCGCCGGTGCTGATCCCCAGCATCTGGGCGGTCTGCGCCGCGGACAGGCCCGCGTAATGCTGCAGCACCAGGGCTTCGCGCTGCCGCGGCGGCAGCGCGTGCATCGCGGCCAGCACCGCGGCAGGCGCGGCACCGTTTCCCGGCCCGGCCCGCTCCCCCGGCCCGGCCCCGTCTCCCAGCCCAGCCCGCTCTCCCAGCATCCGGGGCCGCCCGGCATAGCGGCACCGGTTCACCACGAACTGCCACAGGTACACCAGCGCCCCGTCGTCGCTGCGATCCCGGCTGGCCAGCCCGCGCCAGTTCCGGTACAGCGCGACGAACGAGTCCTGCACCACGTTCTCTGCCGTGTTGGCATTCCCATCGCGTACCAGCAGCACCGCGAGACCCACTAACGACCGGTAGTGGGCCGCGTACATCGCAGCCACCGCGGCATCGGCGGCCCGCCCGGCGCACGCGGGCATCACGTCCGTGCGCCCGGTAGCAGGCCTGCTCACACCCTTAGAACGCCCAGCAACATCACCCGGTTCGGCCGCCGTCATCGCGGACACCGCCAACCGTCCGTGGGCACGCCCCCCGTGGCGCACCCGCTCGTTATCCACAGTGACGCAAACCGGGGCAAAGGTCCAGTCCCCTTTCCCGTCTCACACCTGGATGCGCCGGGCCACCGCGTCCACGATCTCGGCCACGGCGTCGTCGATCGGGACCCCGTTCTTCTGCTCCCCGCTGCGGTAGCGGAACGAGACAGCGCCCGCCGCCACGTCGTCGTCCCCGGCGAGCAGCATGTACGGCACCTTCTGCTGCTGGGCGTGCCGGATCTTCTTCTGCATCCGCTCGTCGCCCGCGTCGACCTCGGCCCGGATCCCCTGCTCCTGCAGCCGGGCCACGACGTCGAGCAGGTACGGGACATGTGCGTCGGCGATCGGGATCCCGGTCACCTGGACCGGCGCCAGCCACGGCGGGAACGCGCCCGCGTAGTGCTCGAGCAGGATCCCGAAGAACCGCTCGATCGACCCGAACAGCGCGCGGTGAATCATGTAGGGCCGCTGCCTGGTGCCGTCGGAGGCCTGGTACTCGATCCCGAACCGGCCCGGCTCCTGGAAGTCCACCTGCAGCGTGGACAGCTGCCAGCGGCGCCCGATCGCGTCCCGGACGTGCACGTCGATCTTGGGCGCGTAGAACGCCCCCTCGCCCTCGGCCACCACGTACGGCAGCCCGGACAGGTCAAGCGCGCGGGCCAGCGCGGCCTCGGCCTCTTCCCACTCCGCGATCTCGCCCACGTACTTGTCCGGCCGGGTGGACAGCTCGGCCTCGAACTCGGTGAGCCCGAAGTCGCGCAGCAGGCCCACCACGAAGCCAAGCAGCGACGCGAGCTCGTCGGCGAGCTGGTCGGGCCGGCAGAAGATGTGCGCGTCGTCCTGGGTGAAGCCGCGGGCCCGGGTCAGGCCGTGCACCACGCCGGACTTCTCGTACCGGTACACCGTGCCGAACTCGAACAGCCGCAGCGGCAGCTCGCGGTAGGACCGCCCGCGCGATGCGTAGATCAGGATGTGCATCGGGCAGTTCATCGGCTTCGCGTAGTACTTCGCGCCCTCGAGCTCCATCGGCGGGAACATGCCGTCCGCGTACCACTCGAGGTGCCCCGAGGTCTGGAACAGCTCGGCCTTGGTGAGGTGCGGAGTGTTCACGAACTCATACCCGGCGGCCACGTGCCGCTGCCGCGAGTAGTCCTCGAGCACCCGCCGGATGATCCCGCCCTTGGGATGGAACACCGGCAGCCCGCTGCCGATCTCCGGCGGGAACGAGAACAGGTCGAGCTCGGCGCCGAGCCGCCGGTGGTCGCGGCGCTCGGCCTCGGCCAGCATCGTCAGGTACTCGTCCTGCGCCTCGCGGGACGGCCAGGCGGTGCCGTAGATCCGCTGCAGCTGCGGGTTCCGCTCGCTGCCCCGCCAGTACGCGCCGCTGCTGCGCATCACCTTGAGCGCCGGGATCTGCCGGGTGGACGGCAGGTGCGGGCCGCGGCACAGGTCCTTCCACTCCAGCTCGCCGTTGGCCGGGTCGATGTTGTCGTAGATGGTCAGCTCCGGGCCGCCGACCTCGACCGACTCCTCGGTGTCGAGCCCGCCGCCGCCCTTGAGCCCGATCAGCTCCAGCTTGTACGGCTCGCCGGCCAGCTCGGCACGGGCCTCGGCGTCCGTCACGACCCGGCGCGAGAACAGCTGACCCTCCTTGACGATCTGGCGCATCCGCTGCTCGATCTTTTTCAGGTCGTCGGGCCCGAACGCTGACGCCACGTCGAAGTCGTAGTAGTAACCGTTCTCGATCGGGGGGCCGATCCCGAGCTTGGCTTCGGGGAAGATGTCCTGAACCGCCTGGGCCATGACGTGGGCGGCAGAGTGCCGCATGATGGCCAGTCCCGCCTCGCTGCCCAGCTCGACCGGTTCCACCGCGTCGCCGTCGGCGAGCTGGTACGCCAGGTCACGCAGCACGCCGCTGACCCGCGCCGCGATCACCGCACCGGCGCCCGGTGCCGCGTTCCGGGCACTTACGACGAGTCCGCCGGCTCCCTCGAGCGCCTGGCCCGCCGTCGTCCCGGCTTCCACCACGTGCTCGCGTCCGGCGAGGGTGATCTGAAGCTTGTCGGCTGGCACGGCTGGCTCCTGTCGTCGGCATGCTGACCGGCGCGGCGGTTACCCGCCGCGCTCCCGCGTACACAGATGTTATCGGCGGCGTCAGGTCGGGGTGACGGTCACCAGCGTGCCGTAGGTCAGGTACGGCCAGATGAACTTCGCCTGTGCGTACGGCAGCTCCACGCAGCCGAGGCTCTGCTGGTACCCGTAGGACGCCCGCGGGAAGTAGTGCACGGCCTCGCCGTCCCTGAAGTACGACACCCAGGACACCGGGTCGGCGTACTTGGTCCCGTTCGGGTTCGTGCCCTTCATGATCTGGAAGCTGTACTTCAGGTACACCGGGGCGGTGCCGACCGTGGTCGGGGCCTGGGGAATGCCGGTGTTGGCCAGGCTCTGCATGATCACCTTGCCGTCGTGCCAGACCGTCAGCGTCTCCGGGCTCGCCTGGCTGGCCAGCGCGTAGGTGTAGCCGTGGGTGTTGTCCTCGCCCTTGGCGACCGCCGTCAGCAGCGCGTGCCACACCTCGGGCCCGGCGATGCCGTCCATGGTCAGCCCCTGGTCGGACTCGAACGCCATCACCGCGCCGGTGAGGACCTCGTTGGTCTGGCCGGGCGACCACATGTCCATCAGCGCCGAGGGATAGCCGGACTGCCAGCCGAACGAGCCGGCCGGGGGGTCGAAGGCGGCGCTGACCTGCGCGTTGGCGTCGCCCGCCGGAACCGCGGCGGTGCCGGCCGCCGGCGACCAGGTCAGCGGCAGGTAGCCGAGCTGCGCGAGCAGCTGCTCGACCCGCATCGTGCTGTAGGAGCCGGTCCAGAACCGGTCGACGGTCTTGGTCGCGAGCAGCCCGCCCGCGGCGGACCGGACGCCGGACGGCCCGGCCGGTACCACCACGCGGATCCGGGTCAGCTCGGGGAACCCCTGGGCCGGGATGAACTGGACGGTGTCCGGGCTGACCCGCTGCCAGGTGCCCGGAACCGACGGCGACACCGACGGCATCGGCGAGTCGGCGGCGAGCGGCGCGGAGAACACCACGCGGACCGAATCGGCGCCGTTCACGCCGTGCGCGTGCAGCGCGGGCGTGAAAGACGTCACACTGATCGGCTTGGCGGCCGCAACCTGGTGCGCGTGCAGGGCGTTGGCCTGCGCCGTGGCGCCCCTGCCCGGCGAGCCATGGTGCACCGAGTTGTTCAGCGCGAACCAGGCGCCACCGCCCAGGACTACCGCTATGACTGCCGCCAGCGCCACCACTCGCCAGCGCAGTAGTTGTCGCAATCCGGACAAACCTCGACCCCCTAGCCATCGCTGTCCGGTCGCCCTAAGCTATGCGCTCTCGGGCGGGTCTGCTGCACTGCCCTGATGTATACCAGCTAATACTCATGTGCGGCGTGCGCTTAGAGTGACGAGTGACCGACGTAACGAAGACGTCACCAAACATGCGGAAAACCCTCAGGCCCGGCACTTTCGGAACGTGCCGGGCCTGCGGGTGCGTGGCCCGATTTCAGGCCTGAGTGGTCAGCCGGTCACGTGCACCAGGCTGCCGAGGGTGAGGTACGGGTAGGCCTCCTTGGCCTGCGTATACGGCAGTTCGACGCAGCCCAGGCTCTGCTGGAACCCGTACGCGCCGCGGGCGAAGTAGTGCACCGCGTCACCGCCGTTGAAGTAGGACACGTACTGCACCAGGTCGTGGTAGTGGCTGCCGTCCGGGTTCGTGCCCGACATCCAAGTTTCCAGGAACTTCTCATAAACCGGGAAGGTTCCATTCACAGTTGGTGAAGACGGTATTCCGGTGTTCGCCAGGCTCTTCAGCACGACCTGGCCGTTGTGGTAGATCGTCAGCGTCTCCGGGTCGACCTGGCTGGCCACCGCGTACGTGTACCCGCTGGTGTTCCTCTGGCCGGTCATCGCGGCCTTGAACAGCGCCATCCAGAAGGCCAGGTTGACCGTGCCGCTGACGGTCATGTTGTGCTCGGACTGGAACGCCATCACCGCACCGCGCAGCACCACGTTCCCCAGTTGCGGCGCGAACATGCTGTCCAGCGACGCGGGGTAGCCCTGGTCCATCGTGAAGCTGCCGCCCGGCGGGTCGAACGCGGCCGACATCTGGCCGATCAGGCCGGTCTTGGCCAGGTTGACCGTGCTCTCCGCCTGCAGGTCCAGGTTGGGCAGCTGCCACGACATCGGCAGGTAGCCGAGCTGGGCGAGGATCTGGGCCATCCGCAGCGAGGAGTACGCCCCGGTGGTGTACACCGCGGTCGTCGGCCTTCCCAGGGCCAGCCCGGCGGCCGACTGCACGCCGTTGCGGCCCGACGGCACACTCACCGTGATCTTCGTGGAGGGGCCGAACGCGGTCCGTGGCGTGAACACCATCAAGTCACCGATGGTCTGCCAGGTCCCAGGCACGCTGGGGGTCAGCACGGGCTTCGGTGACCCGGCAGCGAGCGGGGCCGAGAACTGCACCGAGACCGGCAGGGTGCCGTTCGCGCCGGTGCTGCCCGCCGCGGGGGTGACCGACATCACACGGAACGGGCCCGGAAAGGTCACGCCGGCCGACGGCGATGACGGGCTGTTCTTGGTCAGCAGGTACACCGCGCCGCCGGCGACCAGCGCCACGACCGCGGTGACGGCCGCGATCAGCCGGGTCTTCGACCGGCGTGGCTTGCCCTCGAACCGGGGGTGCTCCCCGCCCCCGCCCCCGCCGCCGGGGCGGTCCGGGCGGGCGGGCATCACTGCCTGCCCGGCGGGCGCCTCGCTTGCTCCCCCGCCGCTGCCGAGATCGGCCGGTGTCCCGCCGATCCTGTTGCCTGACCGGCTGAAGTAGGCGCCGCGGGCCGCCACCATTCTGCCGACTCGTCCCCCGCTCAACACGTTCCGTACTCCCCATCCGCTAACTGACCGTCTTTGTCCAGTTACTCTGCGTTACCCGACTCGAATGGCAATAACCCAGGGCCGGCGTAAACAACCGGTAAGGCGCCCCCGGTGAGAGCATGAATGGGTGTCCGTCGCCGAGCACTTCGTGCGGTCTGCCTGCCGTCTCGGCCCGGTTCCCCAGGTCCCGGAGATCCGGCTGCACCTGGCCGATGACGTGCTGAGCCTCTGGCAGCGCACCGAGGACGAGTTCGGTGCGGACCGGCCGCCGCCGTTCTGGGCCTTCGCCTGGCCGGGCGGGCAGGCGCTGGCGCGTTACGTGCTCGACCACCCGGGCCTGGTCGCCGGGCGCAGCGTGCTGGACCTCGGGTCGGGCTCCGGGCTGGTCGCGATCGCGGCGGCCAAGGCCGGCGCTGCCGCTGTGGCCGCCAGCGAGGTTGATCCCCTGGCGGTCGCCGCGATCGGGCTCAACGCGCGGGCGAACTTGGTGCCGGCCCCGGCCGTGACCGGAGACGTGCTGGACGGCGACGGGACCGGCGCCGACGTGGTGCTGGCCGGTGACGTCTGGTACTCGAGGCCGCTGGCCGAGCGCGTGCTCGGGTTCGTCGACCGGGCGCTGGCCCGCGGTGCGTCGGTGCTGGCCGGCGACATCGGCCGGGCGTTCCTGCCCCGGGACCGGTTCCGGGTTCTCGATGCTCGCGACATCCCGGTTATGGCCGGGCTCGAGGATTCGGCCGTGAAGCAGACAATGGTCTGGGAGCCGATCACGCAAGCGCCGCAATCGGACATTCTGGGGAGGATGCTGGGGGCATGAGCGACGAAATCACCCCGTTCCGGATCGACATCCCCGACGCCGCGCTCGACGACCTTCGCCAGCGGCTGCGCCAGACCCGGTGGCCGGATCCGGAGACCGTGGATGACTGGTCCCAGGGCATTCCGCTGGCCTACGTCCGCGACCTGTGCGGGTACTGGGTGGACCAATACGACTGGCGGGCGTCGGAGGCCCGGCTGAACCGGTTCCCGCAGTTCCGGACCGAGATCGACGGCGTCGACATCCACTTCGTGCACGCCCGCTCCCCCGAGAACGGCGCCCTGCCGCTGGTGATCACGCACGGCTGGCCCGGCTCGATCGTCGAGTTCCACAAGGTCATCGAGCCGCTCGCGGACCCGGCGGCGTTTGGCGGGGACCCCGCTGACGCGTTCCACGTGGTGTGCCCGTCGCTGCCCGGGTACGGCTTCAGCGGCAAGCCGGACCGGGCCGGATGGGACACCGAGCGCATCGCGGCCGCCTGGGACCGGCTGATGGCCCGGCTCGGCTACCAGCGCTACGCCGCCCAGGGCGGCGACTGGGGAGCGCAGATCACGACGGCGCTCGGCATGCACCACCCGGAGCACCTGGCCGGAATCCACCTGAACATGCCGATCGCGTTCCCGGAGCACGGCGCCACCGACCTGACCGAGCGGGAGCAGGCGGCGCTGGCGACGATCACCCACTACGGCAAGTGGGACTCGGGCTACTTCAAGGAGCAGTCGACCCGCCCGCAGACCGTCGGCTACGGGCTGGCCGACTCACCGGCCGGGCTGTGCGCCTGGATCGTGGAGAAGTTCTGGTCCTGGACCGACTGCGACGGCGACCCGGCCAACGTGCTGACCAGGGACGAGATGCTGGACAACGTGATGCTCTACTGGCTGCCCGCCGCGGGTGCCTCCTCGGCCAGGCTCTACTGGGAGAACAACGGCAAGGCGTCCCTCGGCCCGGTCGCGGTGCCGGTCGGCTGCTCGATCTTCCCCAAGGAGATCTTCCGCCCGTCCCGGCGCTGGGCCGACAAGCAGCTCACGAACGTGCAGTACTGGAACGAGCTCGACAAGGGCGGCCACTTCGCCGCGTTCGAGCAGCCCGAAGCGTTCGTCAGCGAGGTCCGGGCCTGCTTCCGCCCGCTTCGCTGATGGCCGGCGATCTCGCGGGCAGGCAGGCCCTGCTCCAGGACGCCTCGCGGCGCGCGCAGGCCTACCTGGCCGGGCTGGCCGCTCGCGGCGTGGCGCCGCCGCCGGCCGCGGTCGAGGCGCTGGACAGGCTCGATTTCCCGCTGCCGGCGGTCGGCCGCCCCGCGCCCGAGGTGCTCGCGCTGCTGGACGACGTGGGCTCCCCGGCCACGGTGGCGTCCGCGGGCCCGCGCTACTTCGGCTTCGTGACCGGCGGCGCGCTCCCGGTGGCCGTGGCGGCCGCGTGGCTGACCGCCGCGTGGGACCAGAACGCGGGCCTGACCGTGATGTCCCCCACCGCCACCCGGCTCGACGCGATCGCGCTGCGCTGGGTGGCCGAGGTGCTCGGCCTGCCGGCTGGCACCGGCGGCGGCTTTGTCACCGGCGCCACGATGGCCAACGCGACCTGTCTCGCGGCCGCCCGTGACGCGGTGCTGGCCCGGCACGGCTGGGACGCCGCGGGCCAGGGGCTGGTCGGCGCGCCGACGGTCACCGTCGTGGTCGGCGCCGAGGTGCACATGGCGGTCCGCAAGGCCCTGGGGATAGTTGGCCTGGGCCGGG
>JASHOI010000643.1 GCA_030041195.1 Streptosporangiaceae bacterium
CGCCCTGCCCGGCCTGCCCGGCCTGCCCGGCCTGCCCGGCCCTGCCCGGCGCTGCCCGGCCGTGCCGGGGACGGCGGCGGCTGCGGCGTACACAGGGCTGCTACATGATCATGTCGAACGTGTCTGGGTCGGCACCGGTGCGCTCGTTCCGGTTCAGCGCGCCGATCGCCTCCACGTCCTCGCCGGAGAGCTCGAAGCCGAAGATGTCGATGTTCTCTCTGATGCGGGCGGGCGTGACGGACTTGGGGAAGATGATGTCGCCGCGCTCGATGTGCCATCGCAGCACCACCTGGGCCGGGGTCTTGCCCACCCTGCGGGCGATCGCATCGATTGTCGGGTCGCCGAGGACCAAGCCCTCGGCCAGCGGCGACCACGCCTCGACGGCGATCTCGTGCTCGCCGCAGAACGCCCGCACCGAATCCTGGGTGAAGTACGGGTGGATCTCGATCTGGTCGACGGCGGGCGGGATCTCGCACTCGGTGTGCAGCCGCCGCAAGTGGTGCGGCTGGAAGTTCGAGACGCCGATCGAGCGCGCCCGGCCGTCCCGGTAGAACTCCTCCAGCGTCCGCCACGTCGACACGTAGTCGCCGTCGTACCTGGTGGGCAGCGGCCAGTGGATCAGGAACAGGTCGACGTAGTCCGAGCCGATGGCCGCCAGCGTGCCGTCGAACGCCCGGCGGGCGTCATCGGGGAGGTGGCTGGCATTGCTCAGCTTGCTGGTGACGAACACGTCCCCGCGGTCGAGGCCGGATTTGGCGATCGCCTGGCCGACCTCCCGCTCGTTGCCGTACATCTCGGCGGTGTCGACGTGCCGGTAGCCGGCCTGCAGGGCGGTGGTCACGGCCTCGACCGTGTCCTTCGGCGCGATCTGGAAGACGCCGAAGCCGAACTGGGGGATCGTGGCGCCGTTGTTCAGCGTGATGTCTGGTACCGCGGTCACGGTGGCTTCCTCCGCACAGGTTGATGGCATGCCTCATAGTCACCGTGCCCGGTATCGGTGGGTTAACCCATGCCGCGGGAAGACACGATCCCGCCCGGGTGCTGGCAGACTGGGAGGATGTCCGCGCTGCCCCTGACCTCCGGCGAACCGCGCAGTAGCGCCCACGGCGCGCTGCACGAGCCCTGCGTGTTGCTGAAGCTCGGCGAGATCGTGCTCAAGGGCAGGAACCGGCAGCAGTTCGAGCGGCTGCTGCACGACAACATCAGGCGAGCCACCCGCGATCTCGATATCGGGGTGCAGCTCTGGCAGCGTGAGGGCGTGATCGTGCTGCGGGTTACCCACGCGGGGGAGTCGGCAGCGGAAGCGGCCGACCTGCTGGCCGAGCGCATGCGCAACGTCATGGGCCTGTCCCGGGTCTGCCGCGCGGTGCGGGTGGACAAGGATCCCGAGGCGGCGGCCGCCGCCGCGGTGCAGCTCACCGCCGGGCGGCCGGGCGCGTTCGCGGTAAGGGCCAGGCGCCGCGACAAGCGCTTCCCGATGAACTCGTCGCAGCTCGCCACCCTGATCGGCGCCAGGATCCAGGAGGCGCACGGCTACCCGGTCAACCTGTCGCACCCGGACACCACCGTGTTCGTCGAGGTCGACCAGTCCGAGGTGTTCGTGTTCACCGAGGGGATGCCCGGCCAGGGCGGGCTTCCGGTCAGCATGAGCGGCCGCGCGCTGGTGCTGATGTCCGGCGGGATCGACTCCCCGGTGGCCGCCTACCGGATGATGCGCCGCGGCCTGCGCTGCAGCTTCCTGCACTTCTCCGGCATGCCGCTGACCGGTCCCGAGTCGGTGTACAAGGCGTACGGCCTGGTCCGTGAGCTGGACAAGTTCCAGGGCGGATCACGGCTGTTCGTCGTCGCGTTCGGGCGGGCACAGCAAAGGCTGGCGTCCTCGGGGGCCGGGCGGCTGCAGATCATGGCGCAGCGCCGGCTGATGCTCAAGACCGGCGAGGCGCTGGCCCGGCGGCTGCACGCGGCGGCCCTGGTCACCGGCGACTCGCTGGGCCAGGTCAGTAGCCAGACGCTGACCAACATCACCGCGCTGGACGACGCGGTCAAGCTGCCGATCCTGCGCCCGCTCATCGGCCTGGACAAGACCGAGATCATGGCCGAGGCACGCCGGATCGCGACGCTGCACATCTCCGAGCTGCCGGATCAGGACTGCTGCTCGCTGCTCACCCCGCGCCAGGTGGAGACCAGGGCGCGGATCGAGGACCTGCGCAAGATCGAGGCCAGGCTCGAAGCGGACGACCTGGCCGAGGAGCTTGCTGCCGCGGCCCAGGAGCATACCCCGGCCCGTTCTTAAGACCGCCCTTTACGCCACGCGCGCCGGCCGGTCAGCCATGTTCAGCATCCGCGCCGAGGGCTCGCCGGCCGAGGCCCATTGCGGCCCGGTCCGCCGGATGATCAGGAAGACCCGGACCGCCGCGCGGTTCCCGACGGTCAGGTAGACCCGGATCACCCCGCGGCCCGCGACGGCCAGGCGGTCCCGCACGACCCGGTGGATCCGGACCGCCAGGTGGTCGGCGATGACCCCGTGGTCCCAGATGGCGGCGTCCCCGCCGGAGGTGGTCACCAGGCCGCCGATGCCCCACAGCGTCGTGGTCCCCGGGACCAGCGCCAGGTCGCCGACGCCGACCCCGGATCCGCGGGCGGCGGTGATCTCGGTCCGGGTCCACTGGCCGGCGCGCGACAGGTGCAGGATCCAGGTGCCCGGGCTGTCTCCTCCGGTCACGACCGGGATCCAGACCCCGCCCGCGCCGTCGGTGGCGAACCGCTCCGGCTGCTGCACCAGCCACGGCGCCTCGAACCGCCGCCAGCACTTGCCGTTCCAGTGCGCCAGCACCAGGCGCCCGTCGGTCGCGTTGGCCGGGGTCGTCCCCGACACCCAGACGTTGTGCCATGACACCGCGAGGACGTCGTTCAGCTGAACATTGGTGAGGAGGGCGTCGGCGGCGGGGACGTCCTTCCATTCGGTGCCGTTGTAGTGCAGCACCGACCCGCCCCGGGGGCTGACCGTGATCGCCCAGATGTCGCCCTCCGAGACCGCGCTCGCGCGGTAGATACCGGCCGCCCCTGATGCCGCGCTTGCCCGCGCCCAGCTGCGGCCGTCGTAGTGCCACGTGCCGAGGCTGGCCTGGCCGCTGAAGCTGGCGGACCCGAAGACCCAGACGTCGTCGCGGCTGACGACGGCGACCGACGTGATCTGGCCGTCGGTGCTCCAGGTCTTGGCGACGCTCCACCTGACGCCGTTGAAGCGCAGCGCGTAGCCGTTGCCGACCGCCCAGACGTTGCTGGGCGACGAGTCCGCGGCCGCCACGATGAACCCGTTGAGCCCGGCCGGCAGCGCCGACGGCTGCCAGCGGCTCCCGTTCCAGCGCTCGGCGGACGGCGAGCTTGGCCCGCCCGGATTGGTTCCGCCGAATGCCCAGGCGTCATTTCTGCCCGGCGCGATCACGGCCGAATAGCCCGAGGCGTTGCCGGACGCGCCGTAATGAACCTTGGCGGCAATCTGCCACGCTGGCGTGTCGGGCGCACGCGCCGGCGTGGCCGCTGCCAGCGTCGCGGTGGCGGCGGAAATGGAGCCGAGGACGATGCCCGCACGGCGGGCTGTCTGCATCGCGGTCTCCACGGAGAAGGATGAGCAAGCAGGAGTGTTGAACGGTCAGCGCCAGAGTAGATCACTACAAAGCGATAGGAAAGCGAGTCCCAAGTTCCTGCATCAGCTCTTGACTTTCCTGCGTCCGCCAAACGCCTTTTGCGTCAGTCTGGCGGCAGGTCCGCGCGCGGCCCGCGGTGATGTGGCAGGCTCATCCGCGGAGGTGTTCGCGTGCAGATCGGACTGCAGATACCTGACTTCAGCTCGCCGGGCGGCCCGGCCCGGCTCGGCGCCGATCTGGCCACCGTTGCCGAGGCCGCCGACGACGCCGGCTTCGAGTTCATCAGCGTCATGGACCACTTTTTCCAGATCGGCGTCATTGGCCCGCCGGAGCGGGAAATGCTCGAGGCCTACACCACGCTGGGTTACCTGGCCGCCTGCACCTCAAGAGCCAAGCTGCTGACGCTGGTCACCGGCGCCGTCTACCGCTACCCGGGGATCCTGGCAAAGATCGTCACCACGCTGGACGTGCTATCCGGCGGCCGGGCCTGGCTGGGCATCGGCGCCGCGTGGAACGAGGAGGAGTCGCGCGGCCTCGGGATCCCGTTCCCGCCGGTCGCCGAGCGGTTCGAGCGGCTTGAGGAGACGCTGCAGATCTGCCTGCAGATGTGGTGCGGCGACGAGACGCCCTACGTCGGCAAGCACTACCGGCTGGAGCGGCCGCTGAACTCGCCGCAGGCCCTGTCCCAGCCGCACCCGCCGATCATGATCGGCGGTTCCGGGGAGCGGAAGACACTGCGGTTCGTCGCGCGCTACGCCCAGGCGTGCAACCTGTTCAGCACGCCCGACCTCGCCCGCAAGCTCGACGTGCTCCGCGCGCACTGTGACGCCGAGGGGCGCGACTACGACGAGATCATCAAGACCTGCTACTTCCGCTTCGACGTGGGCGAGAAGGGGGAGAAGGCGGGGCAGGTCATCGACGAGCTCGGCGCGCTGGCCGAGATGGGATTCCAGGTCGCGATCGGCGCTGTGGCCGGGGTGTGGGAGGTGCGGCCGCTCGAGGTGATCGGCGGCGAGGTGATCCCGGCGGTCGCCGGGCTCTGAGCTAGCCAAAGGCCGCGGCATCACTGTGGGGGTGCCGCGGCCCAGCCGGTCCACCGCTCCACCCGGATCGCGATCACCGGGCCCGGCAGCGCGACGTCGCGGTACTGCGGGTAGCGCGCGGTCAGCAGCGCGATCGGCCGGGCCGCGAGGTGCGGTTCGGTAACGATCGATGCGCGCCCGTCGGCGCGCACCCACCACAGCGAGGTCCAGTCGTCGGCGTAGTGGTCGGCGAGCACGGCCACCCGTGGTTCCGCCTCAATGTTGCGGACCCGCTGCAGGCCGCCGGCGGCCGCCTCGTTTTTGGGCTTCGCGTCGACTGCGGTATAGATGTAGTTCCCGTCCAGGGCGAACGTGACGGGAACGATGTGCGGTCGGCCGGCCTCGGTCACCGTCGCCAGCCTGGCGACGGGGGATCCGGCGAGCAGCCGCCGCGCTTCGTGCTCGGTGAGGTTCAGGGCTGGCCAGGTTGGTCAGGGCCGCCGCGGAGAGGCCAGTGTTCGTGGCGCACGCGGCGCAGCTTAACGCCCCGCCGGAGGACAGCCTCCGCGACCCGCCGGGAACAGCCGCCGGGGACAGCCGCTGCGACCGCCCAAAGCCCCCCAGCGCGGGCCACGTGCCGGGTGCACGACGGAGCCTCCGGGGCGAGGTGGCAAGATAGCTGCACCTGCGGGCGAGCGGTCAGTGCATGGCGCCACGATGGTGCGAATGCGGGAAGGAGCAGGTCAGCCGGTAATGAGGCATCCGGAGACCAGCGCGCGGCAAATCAGCGTGCCGCAGACCTCGGTGAGCCTTTCCAGGCTGGTGCGGCCGGTGACCGGCACCCAGGCGTCCGCCAGCGGCGCGCAGCGGCAGCTGGCCCGGTCCGGACAGGCCCCCGAGGCGTCCGAGCCAGAGCTACCGCCGGGGCAGTACGCCGCGAATGGATTGCCGGTCCTGCACTACGGTCCGGTTCCCGTTTTCCACCCGGACACCTGGGACCTGCGCGTGCTCGGCGCCACCGAATCGGGGCGCGAGCACCGGTGGAGCTGGGATGAACTCGGCAGCCTGCCGCGCTGCCAGGTCGTGGCCGACTTCCATTGCGTGACCAAGTTCACGATTCCCGGCATCGCCTGGGACGGCATCGCAGCGGCCGAGCTGCTGCGGGCCGCGCCGCCCGGCGACGCCGTCACCCACGTCATGGTGTGGGCCGACTTCGGCTACAGCGCCAACCTGGCGATCGCCGACTTCGCCGCCGACGACACGCTGCTCGCCACCCACCGCAACGGCGCCGAGCTCACCCCCGAGCACGGCTACCCGATGCGGCTTGTGGTCCCCTCGCGGTACGCCTGGAAGAGCGTGAAGTGGGTCCGGGCCATCGAGTACCTGACCCGCGACCGCCGGGGCTTCTGGGAGGAGCGCGGTTACCACAACACCGCCGACCCGTGGCGTGAGCAGCGGTACTCGTATCAGGAGCTGCCCGGCGAGGGCCCGCCGCTCTGACCGCCGCCGCGGCCGAGGGGCGGCACTAGGGGAAGTTAACGCCCGTGGTGATCGTGATCGTGCTGCCCTTGGGCGCCTGGCCGGTGGGCGACTCGCTGGCCACGGTGTTGCCGCCAAGGAATCCGCGGTTGACGGTGACCATGAAGCCCGCCTGCGTCAGTTCCTGGGTCGCCGCTCCGACGGTCATGCCCACCACGTTCGGGATGCTGACCTCGGGCGGCCCGTTCGAGACCTGCACGCTGACGACCTCGCCCTTGGTGATCGGGCTGCCCGCCGCCGGGGACTGACTGGTGATGGTCCCCTGTGGCTGGCTGCTCGACACCATCTGCTCCTGCAGCTGGTACCCGCCGGACTGCGCCTCGGCCTGCGCGGCGGAGAACTGCTGGCCGACAAAGTTGGGCAGCGGCGGGCCGGCGCTGACCGTGATCGCGACCGGTTTCGGCTGCGGCCACGAGGTGCCGGCCACCGGGTTGGTGCTGATCACCACGCCGACCGGGATGGTGTTCGACGCGGCGGTGGTCACCGGGCCCGGGGTCAGGCCCGCCTTTCGCAGCTCGGCTTCGGCCGCGGCCTCGGTCAGGCCGGTCACCTGCGGGACGCCGATCATGACCGGGCCGGTGGACTCGATGATCGTCACCGTGGTGCCCCGCCTGGCGCTGGTTCCGATCCGGGGCTCGGTCGCCGCGACGTCGCCGCTGGCCACCGAGTTGCTGTGCTCACCCTGGCCGACCTTCACGGTGAAGCCGAGATTCTGCAGCTCGGAGCTTGCCGTGCTGACCGCCATCCCGGTCACCTGGGGGACGGTCACGTACTGCCCGTCAGTGACCCACCAGGCGATCAAGCCGATGATCACCGCGGCGGCGACTCCCAGGCTCAGGTACACGAACCTGCGGCTGAACAGCCAGCGCTGCAGCGTCGGCTCGCCGCCGCGGAACCCGCCGCCCCTCCGGCGCGGGTAGGCGGGCCCGTCGCCGTCGGCGTAGGGCAGGCCGCCGTAGGGCACTCCGTCGTAGCCGATGCCCTCGGCGGGGACGACCAGTGTGTGGTTGGCGCTCCCCGGGCCGCCGGGCACGGGGCTGTACCCCCCGCCCAGCTCCCCTTGCCCCGTCATTGGCATCGGGCTGTACCCGCTGCCCGGCGCCTGGCCATAGCCCGCGGTGGCGCTGTCGTCGTCGAACCACGGGAACCCGGCCGGGTCCACGGCGGGCACCGGGCCGCCGATCCGCGCCCGCTGGTCCGGCAGCTGACCGGGCGGCGGGCCGGCGGGCGCGGCGACCGGCAGGCCGCTGCGGGCGTCGGAGATCGCGTGCAGGAACTGCCCGGCGTCGGCGGGCCGCAGGTCGGGATCCCGGCTGGTGGCCAGGGCCACGAGCGCGTCCAGTGACGGCGGCAGGCCGGGCACCATGCTGGACGGGGGCGGGACCGCGTCGCTGACGTGCTTGTGGGCCACGACGAGCGGGGTCTCGCCGGTGTGCGGCTGGACGCCGGTGAGCATCTCGAACAACATCACGCCGGCCGCGTACACATCGCTGCGGGCGTCGGAGATGCTGCGCGCCACCTGCTCGGGCGCCAGGTAGGCGGCGGTCCCGATGATCATCCCGGTCCGGGTGTGGCTGGCCCGCGACGCCGCCCTGGCCAGCCCGAAGTCGGCGACCTTGATGACGTTGCCGACACCGAGCAGGACGTTCTCCGGCTTGACGTCACGGTGCACGATGCCGGCCTCGTGCGCGGCGGACAGGCCGGCCAGCACCCCGCTGATGATGTCGAGGGCCTCGCGCGGCTCGAGCCTGCCGCGGGAGCGCAAAAGTTCGCGCAGCGTCTGGCCGGGCACGTACTCCATGACCAGGTACGGCAGGTATCCGTGGCTGCCCTGGTCGTAGACGGCCACGACGTTCGGGCTGGACAGCCGCGCCGCGGATCGCGCCTCGCCGGTGAACCGGCGGACGAAGTCGGGATCGCCGGCCAGTTCGGCGTGGGCAACCTTCAGCGCGACCGTGCGGTCCAGCTTCGTGTCGGTGCCGAGGTAGACCGTTGCCATGCCGCCGCGGGCGATCCAGGAGCCCACCCGGTACCTGCCGTCGAGCAACTGCCCGGCGTGGAGGCGGGAGAGCGTGGTGTCCATCGGGAGCAGTGTAAAGGCCGTTACGCGTCCGTGCGCGGCTAACAGCGGCTCAGCGGCGGGTCGATAGCCGCTCGTGACGGCGCCGTCGCAAAATGTGGGCATAGTAGCCTGCCTGGGCGGACAACGGCCCGAGGATGCGTGTCAAAGCACCCGGAGGCGAGCGAGGAAACGGAGTGGCCGGTGAGCCTGGCGAACTCGGCCAGCCCCGGGCGAATCGTGGTGGCGGGCGGGGGGCTGGCCGGCCTGCGCACCATCGAGGAGCTCAGGGCCACGGGATATGCCGGCGCGGTGACGCTGGTGGGTGCCGAGCCGCGGCCGCCGTATGACCGGCCGCCGCTGTCCAAGCGGCTGATGATCGGCGAGCTCGACGACACCACGTTGCGTGACGACATGCACACGCTCGATGTGGAGCTGTGCCTCGGCCAGGCCGCGACCGGCCTGGCCGACGGCGTGCTGCGGGCCGGCCGCGCCG
>JASHOI010000644.1 GCA_030041195.1 Streptosporangiaceae bacterium
GCCGCTGCGAATGCCCACGAGTTCCCCACCGCGCCGAGGCCCTCGGTCCGCTCCACGTAAAACAGCGCCTCGCCCGGGGTCATGCCGCGCAGCCGCCACTCCAAACCACGGTGCTTGTGCCAGGTGAACAGGTAGAGCTCGACGAGCTCCTCGCCGCTGGTCACCAGGCCGTAGTACAGCGACTCCACCGCGACCTGGCGGACCGGGCCGAACGGGAACTCGAACGCATGCCCGCCGACGTGATGCGGCGCGTGCACGTCCTTCGGCGGCTCCGAAGGCGCCCTGCCGAGCCTGGGCCAGTCCGGCCCAGCCCACGGTGGCAAGGCCACCCGGTTCAGCGGCCTGCCATTGGCCGGCCTGATACCGAACTGCTCGTAGATCTCGCATTCCTCGGTGAACGCCCCCGGCACGATATCTGACAGGGACGGATAACTCTCGCCCTCGACCAGCGACTCAGTGATCAGGTATCTGCGGTCGGCGTCGAGCCCCCAGACCAGCCGCAGCGTCACCGGACCGTCGCCGCCCGCCGGGCCGCCGCTGGAGGCGAACATGTCGGCCAGCCGGGCGCCCGGGTGTGCGGCGATCCGGTGCACCGCGGCAGACAACTCCGCAACGGGCACGCTGACCGTGATTACCGGCTCGTTACCGGCGCCATCCTGGCCAAAGACGGTCAGGAGCTCTCGCAGGCCCGGCTCGTCCGCCAGGCCGGGCTTCGTGTCGGTCACGACATCACCGCCACGCAGTGCCGGATGACCGTGTCCAGGCCCGCGGGGATCCACAGCCCAAGCACCAGCAGGGCCACGAGCCCGGCGAACAGCGGAGCCACGGCCGCGAAGGCCACCGCGCGCCCCCGGTACGGCGCGGCGAGGACGCGCTCCCGGGGCGGGTCCCCGGGGGGATCCCCGTGCGCATCCCCGAGCGGGTCCGCGGGCGGATCCTTGACTGCTACACGCGCCGCACCAGCACCCCCGAGCGCCACTTGAACCTCCCCCAGCCCGCCACCGTGGGCCGAGCCGGCCAATGACTGTGAATCTGATGCAGCCAAAAGATGCGGCTCAGATTCAAAATCATCCGGCGGACGGCCGGTCACCATGCCGGTCGTGGTCTTGGCGAAGGCGACGAACGCTATCGCGAGCAGCGCGAGCAGCAGCAGCGGGAACACCGGGCTGGAGGTGGCGAAGCCCGCCCGGACGATCGTGAGCTCGGACAGGAACACGCCGAACGGCGGCGATCCGAGCACCGCGAACGAGCCGAGTAGCAGCGCGGCGCCGGTCACCGGAACCGCGGCCAGCAGCCCGCGCACGCCGGCCGCCTCCCGGGTCTTGTACCGCAGCGCGACGTCACCACTGGTCAGGAACAGCACGGCCTTCGCGATCGCGTGGTTAAGCGTCTGCAACAGGGCACCGTAAAGCCCGAGCAACCCGCCGAACCCGAGCGCGACCGCGATGATCCCCATGTGCTCGACTGACGAGTAGGCGAACAGGCGCTTGAAGTTCCCTCGCCTGATCATGAATAGCACCCCGATCACGATCGAAAGGAAGCCGAACGTGAGCAGCACCGCGCGCGGGAAGGTCTCGCCGAGCCGGGCGTGGGTGATCGCGAGGAACCGGATGATCGCGTACATGCCGGTGTTGAGCAGCGCCGCTGACAGCATCGCGCTCGCTGGGCTGGGAGCCTCGGCGTGCGCGTCCGGCAGCCAGGTGTGCATGGGAGCAAGGCCCACCTTGGTGCCGTAGCCCACCACGGCGAGCAGGAACGCCAGTCGCAAACTCCCTGCAGCCAGCGCGTGCGCGTGACTGAACAGGTACGGCCAGGCCAGCCGGTACTCGACGGCCAAGTGCAGGCCGCTGGCCGAGTAATACAGGAACAGCGTGCCCGCAAGTGCGATCGTGACCCCGAACGAGCTAATGATCACGTATTTCCAGGCGGCCTCGAGCGAGGCTGCTCGCGCCTCCAGGCCAACCAGCGCCGCGCTGGCCAGCGTGCTGGCTTCGATCAGCACGAACAGCGCGCCCAAGTTCCCGGTCTCCAGCGCCGCGAGCATCAGCGCGGCGAAGAGCCCGAAGAAGATGTAGTACAGCCGGACCTGGAAGGTGGACAGGTGCCCGGCGTCCGCCTCGGCCGTCAGGTAGGCGACCGAACCCACACTGGCGAGCAGGATCACCCCGGTGACTGTCAGCAGGAAGAAGCAGCTGAGCGAGTCCAGATAGAGATAGCCAGCCCAGCCGCGCAGCGGGGCGCGGTGCAGTTCCGCGGTCAGCAGCCAGACCGCGCAAGTGAACGAGATCAGGGCGCCGGCTGACGCCGTCCAACCGGCCAGACGCCCTCTCGCGCCGCACGCTGCGGCAACGGTCCCGGCCAGCGGGCCGGCCGCCGCCACGATCATCAAGACGATCACGGGACGTGTCTCCTGCTTCTGCTCATCCCTGCAGCTCCCGTAGTTCCACAGCACTGGCGCTTGCGAGTCTGCGGGTCAGGCCAGACACGAAGACCACCATGATCAGCACCCCGGCGACCAGGTCGAGGAAGATTCCGGCCTCGACGATGAACGGGAACGTCGCGACCAGTGTGATCGCACCGAGGAAAACCCCGTTCTCCACGATCAGCCAGCCGATCAGCTGGGCCACGGTGTGCCGCCGGACCACCATGGACAGCCCGCCGAGCAGGATCACCGCGGTGGACAGCGGGACCACCGCGGCGGCCACCAGGCCGTGGGGCAGCAGCTGGGGGCGGGTCACCAGGTAGGCGAACGCGGTCAGCGCCCCGCCGGCGATCAGTGAGGTCGACAGGCCGGTGGACAGCGCCGCGTCTCGCTTGAGTTCCAGCCGCTGGATGAGCAGCCGGCGCGCGGACAGCGGGATCCCGATGCCCTTGATCGCGAGGGTGGCCACGGCAAGGATCCACAGCTCGATGCTGTGGAACGCGAAGGCGGCGACACCGGCGGCGAACGACAGCACCACCGACTGGGCACCGTAGTAGGCCAGGTACCTGTTGAACAGCTTGGAGCCCAGGCAGGCGAACGACAGCAGCAGAATCAGCACACCGGACAGGTCGAGCAGCACACCTGCGGCGCTGGTCGCGGACAGGCTCTGCATCGGCTCACGCCCCGATCACGTAGGACGTGGCGACGCCGACCAGCGCCAGCAGGAACGAGGCACCGAGGAACTCCGCGATGCGGAAGAAGCGCAGTTTGGCGAACGACGTATCGATCACCACGATCGCCAGGCCGCACAGCGCGAGCTTGCCGAGCAGCACCGGGATCGCGAGCAGAGCCGACGGCAGGTCCGCCGAGGTGCCGAGGCCCCAGGGGATCACGAACACGTTCATGAAGATCGAGGACATCAGGAAGAGCTTCATCCAGCCCCCCCACTTCATCAGCGCGTAGCCTCGGCCCGAGTACTCGAGCACGCGGTTTTCCTCGATCATCGAGATCTCGGTCGTCCCGCCGGGAGTGTCGATCGGGATCCGGCCGTTCTCCACCAGGACGATCATGAAGAACGCGACCAGGCCGAGCACGTGCGTGGGCAGGACCAGCGCGTACGGCGACGATGCGATCGCGTGGTTCATCAGGTACGGGTTGTCCGACGCGGAGACCGCACCGACGGTGAAGAAGACCAGGATCAGCGCTGGCTCGGCCATGCTGCCGACCCAGCTCGCGCGGCTCGCGCCGAGGCCGCCGGGCGGGCTGGCCGTGTCCAGCCCGGCCAGCGAGGTCATGAAGCTGGCCAGGGTCAGCACGAACGCGCCGCCGATCAGGTCGGCGAGGAACGCGAGCGGCAGCGGGGTGTTCGTGATGATCGGCACGATCACCGACACGGTCAGGTAGCAGGCAAACGTCACGAACGGGGTGATACGGAAGATCCACGATGCCTGGTCGCTGGTCACGCTGCCCTTGCGGAGCAGCTTGGCCAGGTCCCGGTACGGCTGCAGCACGCTCGGGCCCCTCCGGGACGCGAGCACCGCCTCGGCCCGGGTGAGCACGCCCGCGTACAGCGGCGCCAGGCACAGGACCACAAGGCTCTGCAGCACCTGTACAAGCACTGGGACAGACAAAAT
>JASHOI010000073.1 GCA_030041195.1 Streptosporangiaceae bacterium
TCCTCCAGGTCCAGCAGCATCCGTTCCGATCCGGTGCCGCCGGTGAGCAGGTCGGCCAGCTCGCCGTTCACCCGGTCCAGCACCGAGGTGCGCAGCAGCATCCGCTGCACCTCCGCCGGCTGCCGGTCCAGCATCTCGGCCATCAGGTACTCGGCGACCGTCCGGTCGCTGCCCGAGAACTCGGCCACGAACCGTTCCGGCTCCGGATGCCCGCCGAGCGACAGGGCGGCCAGCCGCAGTCCGGCGGCCCAGCCCTCGGTCCGCTGGTACAGCATGGCCGTCACCCGGTCGGGCAGCGTGATCCCTGCGGCGGCCAGGAGCTCGCGGGTCTCGTCCTCGGTGAAGCGCAGCTGCGCGGCGCGGATCTCGGCCAGCTCTCCGGTCAGCCGGAGCTGGTGCAGGCGCAGCGGCAGGTCGCGGCGGGTGGCCAGGACCGCGTGGACGTCCGGGGGGAGGCGCGTCAGCAGCGCCGTGAGCTGCTCGGCGGCCTCGGGGGAGCTCAGCTCGTGCAGGTCGTCGATGATCAGGACGAACGGGCCGGCCGCCGCGAGCTCGGACAGCACCTTGTCCACCATGGCCGGGCCGTTGAACCCGGGCGCCGCGGCCGGGGCCCCGGGCCCGCCGGCCGCCGTGCGGACCGCGCCCAGCAGCGCGAGCCAGAACAGCTGCGCGTCGTGCTGGCCCGGCCGTACCGACATCAAGGCGATCCGGCGGCGGCCCGGCCGGCCGGCCCACGCGCGCAGCAGCGACGTCTTCCCGCTGCCCGCGGGCGCGGAGATGATCGTCACCCGCTTCCCGACCGCGCGGTCCAGCGTTGCGAGCAGGTCATGACGGTCGATCAGCCCCTGCACCCGGTCAGCGTAACCCAGGAAGATCGCCTGGAGATCACCGGAATCCGGTGACGACTTCTCACCAGCCCGCAGGTGAACCTGAACACATCCATGACACGGAGGGGAGACGCCATGAGCGAGCGTGTGGCGATCGTTGCCGGTGCGGGCGGTGAACTCGGCCGCGCGACCGCGGAGAAGCTGGTGGCCGCGGGGTTCACCGTGGCCGGGGTGGACCGGAGCGAAGAGGCGCTGAAAGAGCTGCCGGACGGCATCCGCCGCGAGGCGGCCGACCCCACCGACCCGGCAGCGGCCCGGAGCGTCGTGGACCGGATCGCGGCCGAGGCCGGGCCGCCGGAGGTGCTGGTGAACACCATCGGCACGTACCACCTGGGCGACGCGCTCGCGGCGACGCCCGAGGACCTGCGGCTGATGATCGACGTCAACGTGGGCACGGCGCTGTGGCTGACCCAGGCCGTGGTCCCGTACCTGCGGGAACGCGGTTCCGGTTCGATCGTGCACGTGGCCGCCCGCCAGGGTCTGGAGCCGGCCGCCGGGATGGCCACCTATGCCGTCAGCAAGGCGGCCCTGGTCCACCTCACCCGGGTGCTCGACCTGGAGCTGCGCCCGCTCGGGATCCGGGTGAACGCGATCGCGCCGCAGCTGCTGGACACCGCCAAGACCCGCCCGTTCCTCCCGCCCGAGCTGCTGGCGCACGCGGTCGCGCCGGAGGCGGTCGCCGGCATCATCGTCTACCTTGTCAGCGACGCCGCCGCGCCGGTCAGCGGTGCGGTCGTCCCCGCCTATGGCGCCTGAACGATCCACCCTCGATAAGAGCCGGAACGGGTCCGTGGTGGCCGGTCAGGCCTCGGTACGTCCAGGAGTCGACGTGAGCGGAAACGGACGGGAACTCGGCGGGTCATTCCCGGTCGGCGGGTGGCGAGTGCGCCGGGCCGGGTACGGCGCGATGCAGCTCGCCGGTGACGGGGTCTTCGGGCCGCCGCGGGACCGCGGCGAGGCGCTGCGGGTGCTGCGCGCGGCCGTCGCCGCCGGGGTGGACCACATCGACACCGCGCAGTACTACGGTGCGGGCGCGGTGAACGGGCTCATCCGCGAGGCCCTGTACCCCTATCCGGACGCCCTGGCGATCGTCAGCAAGGTGGCCGCCGGGCGCGGCGCCCGGGACGCGCTGCTGCGGTTCGATGAGCCGCACGAGCTGCGCCAGGGCATCGAGGACAACCTGGTCACGCTCGGCGCCGACCGGCTCGCGGCCGTGAACCTGCGCGTGATGGACTCGTCCGAGATCCCGGGCCGGCGGTTCGACGCCCAGCTCGCCGCGCTGGTCCCGGCCCGTGAGGAAGGGCTGATCGGCGGCATCGGGCTCAGCAACGTCTCCCGGCAGCACCTGCTGCGTGCGGTCGCCCAGACGGAGATCGTCTGCGTGCAGAACCTCTTCAACGTGGCCGACCAGCGGTCCAGGGACGTGCTCGCCGAGTGCGAGGCGCGGAACATCGCGTTCGTGCCGTTCTGCCCGCTCGGCCTGCCCGGCGAGGAGCGGCAGCGGCTGCTGGCCGACCCCGTGCTGGCCGAGCAGGGCGTGCGGCTGGGCGCGACGCCGGTCCAGGTGGCGCTGGCCTGGCTGCTGGACCTGGCACCGAACGTCCTGCTGATCCCGGGCACCCGCACCCGCGCGCACCTGGCCGAGAACCTCGGCGCCGCCGGCGTCCGGCTTGACGACGTTGCCCGCGCCGAGCTGGCCCGGCACTTTCCCGCCGTACCGGTCCCCGGTATCCGGTGACGCCGCGTTATACCCCCGTGCCCGTGCTTCCCGGCGCCGCGCCGCTCAGGCTGGGCAGCAGCGGCAGCCGCCGCAGCCGGGCCTCTTCCAGCTCGGTGATCTCCTTGTCCCGGTCCACGCCGAGCTTCATGTTCTGGATCTTGTCGTGCAGCTTGAGGATCGAGTCGAGCAGCATCTCCGGCCGCGGCGGGCAGCCCGGCAGATAGACATCCACCGGCACGATGTGGTCCACGCCCTGGACGATCGCGTAGTTGTTGAACATGCCGCCGCTGGAGGCGCACACGCCCATCGAGATCACCCACTTGGGCTCGGACATCTGGTCGTAGATCTGCCGCAGCACCGGGGCCATCTTCTGGCTGACCCGGCCGGCCACGATCATCAGGTCGGCCTGCCGCGGCGTGGCAGACGCCCGTTCCATGCCGAACCTGGCCAGGTCGTGCCGCGGGCCGCCGGCCGAGAACAGCTCGAAGGCGCAGCAGGCCAGGCCGAAGGTGGCCGGCCAGACCGAGCTCTTGCGGGCGTACCCGATCACCTGCTCGACCGTTGTCAGCAGGAAGCCGCTCGGCAGATGCTCTTCCAGACCCATACCGCCTACAGTAAGCATGCGGGCATGCAGCCGGGCAAGGGCGGCCCGTGTTACCAGGGGACAGGTCCGTTGGCGTCGAAGAAGCCGCAGGTGGGACCGTCGGGACCGATCTGCGCCATCCGGACGATGGCCTCCGCGCCCTGCTCGACGGTCTGGATGCCGGCAAAGTGGTTCAGGCCGGTGGCCGTGTACCCGGGATCCACGGCGTTGATCCTCATGCCGGGATAGGCCTTGGCGTACTGGACCGTGAGCATGTTGACCGCGGCCTTGGACGACGGGTAGGCAACGTCGGGGTAGAAGTGCGTCAGCGAGTCCGGGTCCGCCAGCTCGCGCGTCAGCGCCAGGCCGCTGCTGACGTTGACCACGACCGGCGCGGCGGATCGCAGCAGCAGCGGCAGAAACGCGTGCAGCGTCCGGACCTGGCCGAACACGTTCGTCTCGAACACGGCGCGCACCGAGTCGCCGGTCACCTCGGTGACCGGGATGAAGCCGCCGTCCTCGGTACGCGGCTCGATGCCGGCGTTGTTGACCAGCACGTCGAGCCCGCCGTCGGCCTCGATCACCTTGGCCGCCGCTGTGACCGAGGCGTCGTCGGTCACGTCCAGCTGGACGAAGCGCGCGCCGATCTGCCCGGCGGCCGTCCTGCCCAGCTCGGGGTTCCGGGCGCCTGCGTAGACGGCATGGCCCGCGGTCACGAGCTGGCGGGCGGTCTCGAAGCCGATGCCCTTGTTGGCCCCGGTGATCAGGATGACCGCCATGAGAATCCTCCTCGTAGCTCACTAACTGGTTAGAGAAAATAGTAGAACTTCCCGCTGATGTATGTCAATAGTTAGTTACTTCTGTTAGGCTTCCGGCATGGCCAGCACGATGCCCGGCTCCACCAAGCCCCGGCCGCGGAACTCCAAGGCGACCAAGGAACTGCTGCTCGCCGCGGCCAGCGAGGAGTTCTCCGAATACGGGCTCGCCGGGGCCCGCATCGACCGGATCGCCGAGCGCGCCGGGGCTAACAAGCGGCTGCTGTACATGTACTTCGGGGACAAAGATCAGCTCTTCGGCACCGTTCTCGCCCGCCACATCGAGGCGCTGATGGAGTCCGTGCCGCTGCACGACGGGGACCTCACCGCGTTCGCGGCCACCCGCTTCGACTTCATGCTCGCCAACCCGCAGGTGAGCCGTTTGGCCTCGTGGCGCATCCTGGAGGGGTCGGAACCGACAGCGGCCGAGCGGCAAACGTTCGAGGAACGCGTCGCTTCGGTCGCCGCGGCTCAGAAGGCGGGCCGGATCCGCTCCGACATCCCCGCCATAGACCTGTTCGCCATCGTCCTTCGGATGACAGACAGCTGGCTCGGCGCGCCCGCGGCGCTCAGGGCGGTGGCCGGGACGGACCCCATGTCGTCCCGGCGCCTGCGAGAACATCGTGCGGCGCTGCTGGCCGCGGTCCGCAGCGTCACCGAGCCGACTAGCGTCAGCCGATCTGGCCGAAGCCCCGGTTGAATTGCCCCTGCCACGCCGTGCCGTCCCAGAACGCCTCCCACAGGTTCCCGTCCGTGCCTACCCAGTACACGTAGATGTGTCCTTGCCCGTCGACGCCGGCTGCGGGGGCCGTCGCCATCGGGCCGAACCCCAGCCGGGTTCCCTTCAAGTCGCCGTTCCCCGACCCGGTGCCCTGCCACAAGTAACCGCCGAGCGCCCGCCAGAACACGTTCACCGCACCGTCGCTGCTGACCGCGACCGCCGGCGCTGAACCGAGTTCGCCAAAGCCCCGGTTGGCCTGCGCCTGCCACGCGGTGCCGTTCCAGTACGACTCCCACAGGTTGCCGTCCGTGCCCTCCCAGTACACGTAGACGTTTCCCTGCCCGTCGACGCCCGCCGCGGGCCCGGTCTGCATCGGGCCGAACCCCAGCCGGGT
>JASHOI010000645.1 GCA_030041195.1 Streptosporangiaceae bacterium
CCGGCGGGGTGTTGCTGGCCCGGTGCCGCAGCGCCCGGGGCCGCTGGGCCGTGGCGGTGGCCTGGTTCCCGGCGGTGATCGGGGCCGGGCTGCTGGCGCACCCGGCCCTCCCGGTTCTGGCCGGCCTGCCGTGGCTCGCGGTGGCCGCCCTGTACTGCACGTTCTGCGGCTGGTCCTACCGCGAGATGGTCGCGGCCAGCCCGGGTCGTCAGCGGCCGGGCGGAGCTCAGCCCGGAGCGCGTGGCGGACGCAGCCGGCCGTTACAGGGCAGAGTACCTTCGTGACCGTCGGCAACTAAGGCATCGGCGAGACACTGAGGCGAGGATGAACGCTGCCGGGCAGGTGCGATGGGGAATCATCGGCACCGCCAACATCGCGCGCGCGGCCTTCCTGCCCGGCCTGCGCAGCGCGGGCGGCGTCGCGGCCGCCGTCGCCGGGCGCGATGCCGGCAGGACCGGGGAGTTCGCGAGCGAGAACGGTGTCGAGCGGTCCATCACCGGGTACCAGCCGCTGATCGACGATCCCGACGTCGACGCGCTCTACATCCCGCTGCCGAACGCGCTGCATGCCGAGTGGACGATCCGCGCCCTCGAGGCGGGCAAGCCGGTGCTGTGCGAGAAGCCGCTGTGCGGCACACTGCCCGACACCGAGCGGGTGCTGGCCGTTGCCCGGCAGACCGGGACGCTGCTCTGGGAGGCGTTCGTCTTCGTGTTCCAGCCGCAAATGGGGGCCATTCAGGAGCTGGTGGCCGACGGCGCCATCGGCGAGCTGATGGAAATCAAGTCCAATTTCCACTTCATGGTCAGCAACCCAGCCAACATCCGCCTTTCCATGGCGCTCGAGGGCGGTGCGCTCAACGATGTCGGCTGCTATCCGGTCCGGCTGGCCCAGCTGATGTTCGGCCCCCATCACGAAAGTGCCCGGGCCCGCGCGATCATCGGCGGCGACGGCGTTGACGTGGAGACCTGGGGAGTTCTCGGCTATTCCCGCGGCCGCAGGCTGATGCTGTCGGCCGGTATGCGGCGCAGCGTGGACACCGCGGCCAGCCTGGAGGGCACCAACGGCCAGATCCGGATAACCAACCCGTTCCACCCGCGGCCAGCGGATTCCTACCAGGTGGCCACCGCCGGGGAGGAGCCGCGCACGGTGTCCGCCGGAGCTGACGAGCCGCCGTTCACCCCGGCCATCCGGCATATCAACGCGGCGATCAGGGGTGAGGAGGTGCCGCGGATGCTCGCCATCGACACCTCCCTGCCCACCGCCAAGGCCCTGGACGATCTGCGGCGATCCTTCTCCGGAGGTTAGCGGCTCCGAGGGGCCAGCGGCCCGGGTGCCGGCCTTTCCCGCAACGGCCTCCAGTGGCCGCAAAACGGCCGGCCACAGAGAGTCTCGTTTTGGCTCGCAATGCCCGATGTTTGGCTCGAAGCCATTCTTGGAAAACACTTAGCGGCCGGATTTTTAGGCGGCGGCGCCATAACCGCTTAGCCCAGTTTGGCCGAGTAGTACAGATTTGCCATAAGCCATTTCAGGATTGTCCATGATCATTGTCGGCCGGCGAGGCCTCAGCGCGCTCTCGGGCCGGCCACAGGCGTGACAGCAACGGGGAGAAAATGCTTAAGACCACGCCCGTCGCACCGGCCGGCGCGGCGGCGACAATTTCGCCCGAGGTGACCGCGGCGCCCGGCTACGGGCGGCACCGGCGCCGGCGGGAGCATGGCCGGGTCAAGGTTGCCGTGCTGGTGGCTCTGACGTGCGGGCTGATGGCGGCCGGCACGACGTTCGCCGTGCACGTCGGCCTGGCGGTCGGCCACCTGCCCTCGCCGGCGGGATCCGCCGGATCCGCCGGGTCGGCCGGCCGCGCGGCCGGGTCGGCGACCACGCTCCAGGTGCTGTCGGTTTCCCCGGACAACAGCGCCGACCCGCTGACCGCCACCAACCCGGTGCGGATCGTCTTCTCCGCCCCGCTCAGGGCGAGGTTCCCGCTGCCGACCTTCAGCCCGGCGGTCACGGGCAGCTGGCAGGCCGTGGGCGACAACACGATCGTGTTCACGCCCGCTGCCACGGTTGATCCGGCGACCGAGGTGACGATGCAGATCCCGGGCGGCCCGGCGGGCGTGCGCTCGGTCACCGGCGGCATGCTCACCGCGCCGGTCACCGCGGTGTTCCAGGCGGGAGGCTGGTCCACGCTCCGGCTCGAACAGCTTCTCGCGCAGCTCGGCTACCTGCCGCTGACGTGGACCCCGGGCGCGAGTTCCGGGCCCGGCGGAACCGTGGCAGCGAGCTACATGCCGGGGCACGCCGTTGCCGCCGCTCCGGCCGACGGCGTGCTGACCTGGCAGAGCGGGTATCCGGCCGCGCTCACCAGCCAGTGGCAGCCCGGAAAGCCCGGTGTCATCCTCACCGGGGCGCTCGTGGCCTTCGAGGCCGATCACGGGATGCCGATGACCGGTGACGTCACCGGCGGCCTGTGGCAGGCCCTGCTCAGCGCGGTGGCCCAGGGCCAGCACAACCCCAACGGCTACACGTTCGCCCTGGTGAACAAGGCCCAGCCGGAGACGATCACGATCTGGCACAACGGCCGGGTCGTGCTGCACGGGCTGGCCAACACCGGCGCCCCGGCGACGCCCACGCCGGACGGCACCTGGCCGGTGTACCTGCGCCGTCCGGCCCAGGTCATGCGCGGGCTCATGCCGAACGGCACGCCGTACGCCGACCCCGTCCAGTACGTCTCGTTCTTCCACGGCAACTACGCGGTGCACAGCATGAAGCGGGCTTCGTACGGCTCCGCGCAGAGCCTGGGCTGCGTCGAGCTGCCGCTCAGCGAGGCACAGCAGGCGTACCCCTACCTCACTTACGGATCCCTGGTCACCGTGACCGGTGCGGCGCCGGAGGTACAGAGCTAGGACGCCGACCTTGGGTCTCCCTCCTTTCCGGTCAACACGACCGGCAGTCGTGCCCCCTCGAAGCCCAGGTACATGACTCCTTTGGGCGATGCTTTGCGCGGTGCGGATGGTGCAGCCTGACTCCATGAAGGCACGAGCTACCGTCAGCGGGCGCGAAATCGTCCGGATCGTACGAGGCGGCTTCATCGGGCTGGCGGGAGGCTTGATACGCCGGTGAGAGACGAGGATGGAACGGGGATCGCGAGATGATGTCCATGCGGGCGCTGGAGTGCCTGGTCACGATCGTGAAGCAGGACTCGCTGACGCAGGCGGCCGCGGTCCTGCACATGTCGCAGCCGGCCTTGTCGCATCAGATCGCCGCCATCGAGCGGGAGCTGGGCACACCGGTCATCGAGCGGCTGCCGCGGGGCATCAGGCCGACCGCGGCCGGGCTGGCGGCCGCGGCCGAGGCGCGGGTCGCGCTTTCCGCGGCCGACCGGGCCGTGATCGCTGGCCGGCGCGTGGCGGCCGGGACCGGCGGGCGCATCCGGATCGCCTGCGCCGAGACGATGACGGCATGGGTCCTGGTTCCGGTACTGCGGGCCTGGCGGCGCCGGTTCCCCGACGTGGAGCTGGATCTGAAGGAGTACACCAGCGCGGACCGGATGCTGGAGGTCCTGCTGGCCGGCGGGACGGACCTCATCGTCGGGCCGCGGCCGACGCGGACCGATGAGCACACCGAGGTGCTCGGCCGCGAGGAGATCGTGATCGTCGCTTCGGCGCAGCACCGCTTCTCCGGCTTGGCTGCGGTGCCGCTGGCCGAGTTGGCCGACGAGCCGCTCGTGCACTACCACCCGGACAACGGGTTCGGCGTGTGGGTCGACCAGTTCGCGGCGAAAAGCGGTGTCGTGTTGCCGCGGCCGGCGTTGCGCACGGGTTCCCCGCGCACGGCCGCGCAGCTGGCCGCGGCCGGCATGGGCGTGACGATCGTGCCGTTCTCCGCGCTGACCCCACTGCCGGGCGCGACGATCAGGTCGGTAGACCCGGCCGAACTGCGCGATGTGATCGTCGTCGTCGCCGCGCCGCACGATGACCTGCTGCGGCGGTTCATCGGCGACCTGAAGCGGCGTGGTCTTCCGGGTTCGCGCCTGCCGCGCCTCAGCGAGAGTGGACGGTCGTCAGGCTCTGGCTGCACGACGGTGATAGCGGGCCACGCGGACCCGGTTGCCGCATACGCCGGGCACGCACCATGACCGCCGGGGGTTGACGGCTATGAAGATCATGGAACAAATCGGGTTCGCGCACCGCCGCAGCCGGCCCGCCTGCTCCGGATTGGACAGAAACTCCGCCGCCTGCGCTGCGATGAACGCCAGCTGCGGATTCCCGCCGAACTCCCGGTGCCAGTGCACCTGCACGTGAAGCCCAGCCCCGGTCAGCTGCAATCGGGTGCTCGCCGGGGCCGACTGCATGAAGAAGTTGAGGTCGGAGACCGACGCCTTCGGGACCGGACGGTCATCCACCAGCGCCTCGATCATGTCGCGCAGCGCCAGCCGCAGCCGGCGCAGGGCCCGGATGTCCGGCGGGTCTCCGGCCGGCACGCGCGCGCTGGCGAGCCGCCACCAGGCCTCCGCGCCGCGGTCCGCTGACAGCAGGTCGTCCTCGGCCGGCGATCCGGGCACGGCTGCGGTGTTGATGAGATCCACCGCGACGATCGGCTCGCCGATCAGCGCGAAGCGCCCTCGCCCGCCATCGCCGACCGCAGCGGAACTATAGGTATTAGGGATTTCGATGAGCGCCATGAATTCTTCGAAACCTTGGCCTCTTGCCACCGGCATTAGTAATGTGTCAGGCTCGTTCCTATCCATTAGAAATAAACCGCCGGAATCTGTGATTCCCCGCCCTGTCGACCACACCGCCTCGACTTCGACGAGCTTAACTGCTAACACCGCGACCGTACAGCCCCAAATATGAATTCGCCTTCTGGGTATCGCGCTAGGGCTGATGAGATTCGATCGATTCCGTCAAAGGAGAGAAGCAAATGCTTTCCCTGAATGACAAAGCCATGCCGATCATCGGCGGGGGCGGCGGAATCGCCGGTGCCATCGCCGAACGCCTCGTGATCACAAACCTGCTGGTGGTCACGGTGTCGTCGACCCGATTATTCGGACCGGGCTACCAGGAAGGACTCCCGTGACCAACAGCTGGCTGACCGCCACCGCGTCCACCTGCGCGACCACGTCGGCCAGCACTGGGCGACGGCCCGTGAGGTACTGACATGACCACGATGACCAAGGGCTTCCCCGTACCGCGCGGGCGGACGGCGCCCGCGGGGCGATCGGCTGGCCGAGAACTGGTGCGCGGGCGCGAGGCGGAACAGAAGCTGATCCGCGACCTGCTGCGTGGCGCTCAGCGGGGGACGGGCGGCGTGCTGCTCGTGGATGGCGAACCGGGCATCGGCAAGTCCATGCTGCTCCGCGACGCCACCGACGAGGCCGCAGAACAGGGCTTCTCGCTGGCCGCTGCGGCGGCGGACCCGCTCGGTCAGGTAATCCCGTTCTTCGCGCTCCGGGCGGCTGTGGGAAAGCCGCTCGCCCGGCTCACCGCCGATCGTCCCGGCGCTGACCCGCCGGATGACACGGCGTGGTGGATCGCCCAGGTACGTGCCCGGCTCGAACAACGAGCCGCCGCAGCCCCGGTCCTGGTCTGCCTGGACGACTTGCACTGGGCCGACCCGGCCACGCTGGCCGCGCTTCGGGCGTTGCCATGGGAGCTGAAACGGCACCGGGTCGCGTGGCTGCTGGCCCGCTGCAGCGTTCCCGAGCGAGCCGCGGACTACATGTTCGGCCTGCTCGAGAAGGACGGTGCGACCCGGATCACCGTGGCACCGCTGGATCACGACGCGGTGGTGGCCATGGTCACCGATGCCTTCGGCGCACCACCGGAGCAGGCCCTGGCGGAGCTGGCTCGCGGCGCCGCCGGCAACCCCTCGCTGGTTGCCGAGCTGGTCGGCGGCCTGCGCGACGATCATGCTGTGCAGGTCACCGGCGGCCGCGCGATGCTGCGGTCGGGCCGGCTGCCGGAGCGGATTCACCGGCTGGTGCAGCGGCGGCTCGATGGCCTGAGCCAGCGGGCCCGGCAGCTGCTGATGACGGCGGCGGTGCTCGGCCCGGCGTTCCGGCTGGAAGATACGGCCGAGATGCTCGGGGAGACCCCGGCCATGCTGCTGCCCGCGGTCGAGGAGGCGATGGATGCAGCGATCCTGACCACCGCGGAACACGCGTTCACGTTCCGCCAGCCACTGCTGCGTCGTGCGGTCAGCGAGATGATCCCGGCGCCGGCCCGCAACGCGCTGCACCGCCAGATTGGCGAGATCCTGCTGTCCCGGGGCGAATCGCCAGCCCGGGCCGCGAGCCACCTGCTGCAGGCCGCGCTTCCGGGAGACCCTACGTCATTGGCCGGGCTGGACCAGGCGGTGGCGCGAACGCTGCCGTCGGCGCCTCAGACCGCGGCCGACCTCGCGGTACGCGCGCTCGAGCTGACCTCCCGGGCCAATCCGGCCTCGGTGGCCCGCGCGGTGGCGGCGGCCGAGGCCCTGACCGCGGCCGGCCGGCTGGACCAGGCTGCCCGGCTTGCCCGTGACTCACTGGCCAAGCCGCTGCCGCGGGCGGCCGAAGACCGGCTGCGGTGCGCCTTGTCCGCGGTCCTGTGCGCCGACGGCCAGGCCCGGGAGGCGGCCGACCAGGCTCAGCTGGTCCTGGCCCAGCCGCAGCTGCCCGGCGACCTGCGGGACCGGGCCCTCACCGCGCACCTGCAGGCACTGGCCGGGCTGCACGACGAACTGGCCGGAACGGCCGCCGACACCGTCCTGGCCACCCCCTGCCAGCACGACAGCCAGGCCACGGCCGCAGCCCAGCTCACCCGCGCGGCCATCAGCTGGGATCGCGGCGAGATTGGCGATGCGCTCGGTCTCCTGCGCGAGGCCGCGCGCCACGCCACCGGGATCTCCGCCGACGCCCGCCATGTCCAGCCACTGCTCGCGCTCGCCACGGCCCTGGTCGACGTGCGCGAGCTGGAGGAAGCCGACAGTGTCCTGCACACCGCCGACCAGCCGGCGCTGCGGGGCATCCCCGCCCAGGCGGCACTGTCCATCCTGCGCGCCCGCATCCAGCTGCGCCTGGGCCGACTGCCCGCCGCTGCCGCCGATGGCCAGGCAGCCCTGGCCATCGCCCAGGCCATCGGCGCCAAGGGGTACGCTGCCACGGCGCACAGCGTGCTGAGCGTGATCGAATTGCGCCGCGGCAACATGGCGGCCGCGGGCCAGCACCTAGCCCGCCGCCCTGGTCCGAGCCCGCAGTTCGCTGACCTGTACGCTCGCCCCGAAGCCGGCACGGCAGAGGCGCAGATCACCGAGGCGCGCGACGGCCCGGCGGCCGCCCTTGGCCACGTTCGCCGCCTGTGCGCCGGCCTGCAGACCCGACGCGGGCTCCTGGCCGGTGACCCCGCCCTGGCGGCCTGGCTGGCCCGCACTGCCCTGGCCGCTGGCGACAGCGAACTGGCCTCCCGGGCCGCCCGCGCCGCCCAGGCCCTGGCCGATGCCCACCCGGAGATCCCGGCCCTGGCCGTGGCGGCGGCGCACAGCTCGGGTCTGGCCCGCCGCGACCCACGCCGCCTGGCACAGGCGGTCGCGCAGCACCCCGATCCGTGGGGCCGGGCCTCCGCCGCCGAAGACCTCGGCGTCCTCCTGGCCAAGACGGCCAAGGACCAGGCCGTCAGGTACCTCAAGACCGCCCTCGACGGATACCGCCAGGTCGGTGCCGAGAGCGACCAGGCTCGCATCCGACGGCGGCTCCGCCAGCTCGGCATCCGTCGCCGCCACTGGGTCACCCCTCCGGTCCGGCCCGTCACCGGATGGGACAGCCTGACCGAGACCGAGCAGGCCGTCGCCCGCCTCGTCGCCGAGGGGCTGAACAACAACCAGGTCGCCGCGCGCATGTACATCAGCACCCACACCGTGGCGCATCATCTCCGTCAGGCCTTCCGCAAGCTCAGCATCGCCTCCCGCGTCGAGCTCACCCGCATCGTCATCGAGCAGGCGGCGGGCGGCTCGTAATCCGCTCTCAAAGACCGGCCGGTTTTCCGCGCGTCTGGAAGGCCCAGGTCTCGCTTTCGTTGTCTGCCTTGACGATGTGCAACGGCCACGCCCGGCCGATGCTCAGCGCATGAGCGGGCCCGTGGCAGCGGTTCCACATCTTTCTCGACCGGAGCAGCGCTTGGACAGCAACAGCACCTGTCATTCAGCGCCGGCCAGTTCACGGTGAGGGGATGATGCGGTTGCCGGAACTGGTCGGCGGGGCAGGCGGTCTCGGCTGGGTGGTGGCCAAAGCCGTCTTGATATTCGCGGTGGCCGTCATCGGCCTGCGCCTGGAAGAGCGGCGTACGCTAGCCCAGCTCGGCGCGTTCGACTTCGCGGTCGCCGTCGCCACTGGCGCGATCATCGGCGGGACCGCGATCTCGCCGTCGGTGTCGTTGA
>JASHOI010000646.1 GCA_030041195.1 Streptosporangiaceae bacterium
CGCCGTCCGCAAGGTCGATGCCCGGGGCCAGGTGGGCGAGGACGGCCGCCGAGGTCGGGCGCCTGCGCGGGTCGCGCTCGAGGCACGGCCGGACGACGTCGGCCAGGTCGGGCGGCAGGCCGGCCAGGTCGGGCGGCTCGGTCGCGAGCCGCACCAGCACGTCCATGACGGTCTCGCCCTGGTACGGGGGATGACCGGTCGCGGCGAACAGCATGGTCGCGCCCAGCGAGAACACGTCGCTGGCCATCGTCGCCTGGCGGGTGTCCCTGGCCTGTTCGGGCGCCATGTACGCGGGCGTGCCCACCGCGCCTTGGGTCGCGGTGAGCTGGATCCGCTCCGCGGCCCTGGCCACGCCGAAGTCGATGACCCGCGGCCCGTCCAGGGAGACGAGTACGTTGGACGGCTTCAGGTCGCGGTGGACTAACCCGGCGCCGTGGATCGATTCAAGAGCCTCCGCGCAGCCGGCCCCGAGCCATCGCACCGCCGGCCCGGGCAGCGGGCCGCAGGCGCGCACCAGCGCGCTCAGCGCGGGCGCTGGCACGTACGCAGTGGCCAGCCATGGCGCGTCCGCCTCGGGGTCGGCCGCGACGACCGCCGCGGTGAAGGCGCCGCTGACCCGCCGCGCCGCGGCCACCTCGTGGGCGAAACGGGCGCGGAAATCCGGCTCCTCCGCGAGCTCGATCTTGATCGTCTTGACCGCGACCAGCCGGCCAGCGGCCGAGCGGCCCAGATAGACCTGCCCCATCGCGCCGGCGCCCAGCCGGCCGATCAGCGTGTAACCACCGATCTGCTCCGGGTCCCACCGGCGCAGCGGCTCGGTCAGCGAAGGCTGCGGCAATCCAGTCCCCTCCCGCTAGGGGAGGCTATCTCCCTTAGATGCCGACTGGCCAGGTTTCCGGTCAGGCTGCCCGGCACCCGCGGGGCGGCCGGCCCTGCGCGCAACCGAGGGAGCAGGCACCCTTTGGGGTGGGGTGCTGGCCTCCTTGCCGCGCCCGGTGCCGCCGGATACGCTGCCTTGCAGTGGCAGCGCACAGCCTGCCCGCTTCCGAGCCAGCGACCGGCCCGCGCCGAGGGTGGCAACGAGGACAAGGGTCCACGACTCGTGTGCATCCCCCAGTCATGCCATTCATCTTGGGCGGGCAGTCGCGGGCAGACCCGCCGGGAAGCGATGAGCCATGACCCAGAACAAGGCCCAGAAGTCGGCCGTCCGCCAGCGCATGGCCGAGACCGGGGAGCCGTACAGCGTCGCCCGGCACATGGTGGAGGCCGGGCAGGTGCCGGAACCCCCTAAGACGGGCCGTTACGCGACGCCCCGTGACGACCATTGGTACGCCAGGATGGCCGAGGAAGCGGGTATCAGCGTCGCGGAGTTCCGGGCCCAGGAGGAAGCCGCCCGGCTGGCCGACCTGGCCGAGGACGCACAGCGGCGGGCCGACGCGGCGCAGGAGCGGGCCGACCTGGCCCAGGAGCGCGCCGAGCAGGCGGAGGAGGCGGCGGAACTCGCCCAGGCGGCCGCCGACCTGGCCGCCGAAGCAGCCGAGCTGACCGGCAGCCGCGCCGACGAGCAGGAGCTCCAGCGCGCGCAGCAACGGGCCGACGAGGCGGCACTGGCCCGCGACCGCGCCCAGGAAGCCGCTGGCCTGGCGCAAGAGCAGGCCGAGCGCGAGCAGGAACTCGCCGGCCAGGCGGAAGAGGCGGCCGACGAGGCGGAGTCCCGGGCGGAGGAACTGGCCGAGGACTCCGATGACGAGGACTCCGATGACGAGGACGCGGAGGACTACGAGGACTTCGGGGACGACGACGAGGATTTCGGGGACGACGACGAGGATTTCGGGGACGACGGCCCGGAGGACTGGCGGCACGACAACTGGAACTGGCAGCGGGCCGCAGGCGAGCATCACGGCCACGGCCCGGGCCCGGACTGGAACCGCTTTGAGTACCTCGGCGACCGGCTGCAGGACCGGGTCGAGGCGTTCCGGCAGCGGTTCGACCTGGCGCGGGAACGGGCCGAGCAGATGATCAGCCAGGCCGAGCGGATCATGAACGCGACTCGCGGCGAGCCCAAGCACACCGACCAGGGCTGACCGCAGCGCCGCGGCCCTGGCGGAAAACCCGGTGCGCCCTGGTGCCCGCCCGGGCTAGCGTGCGTTGGTGCTTGACCGCAGCGAGGCGGACCGCCCGGCGTGGCGGGTGAGTTCCGGCGAGCCAGCGCCGGACACCGTCGAGCGGCTGCTGCGGATGCTGCCCGGCTGGTTCGGCATCGAGTCCTCGGTCGTCGAGTACGTGGCGGTCGCCTGCACCCGGCCGGCCTATCTGGCGTGGCCGGACGTCCAGCAGGCCGCCCAGCCTGGCGGCGTGCTTCCGGCTGCCCGGCCGTGCGGTGTGCTGCTCGCCGCCCGGCACTCTCCTGCCTCGGCCGAGATTTACCTCATGGCCGTGGATCCGGCGTGGCACCGTCGCGGCGCCGGGCGCGCTCTCGTGGCCGCGCTCGAGGCCGACCTGGTCGCCGACGGCGTCGAGTTCCTCCAGGTCAAGACGCAGGGGCCGGGCCGTCCCGACGCCGGCTACGAGAAGACAAGGAAGTTCTACGCCAGCATCGGCTTCCAGCCGCTGGAGGAGATCCACGGCCTGTGGCCCGGGATCCCGTGCCTGATCATGATCAAATCCCTGCGGGAGCGCCGATGACCGACGGGGCGGATTTGATCTTGCCGCACGGCCCGTTTTCAGCCTCGGTAGCGGACTTGGTGATCGCGCCGGGACCGCGGCCAGGTTCATAAGAAATCTAGGAGGATCACCGGCGGCATATGCCCGCGATCCTCCTAGATCTTTAGGGGGCGGCAGCGATGACGGCGTTCAGCGGCGGCGATGACGGCGTTCAGCGGCGAAGGCATGGTTGCCTCCTTTCTCTGCGTTGCGCTCACCGCTTCGACCCGTATGACGAGGCGAAGCGGCCGCGGGTAACAGCCGCGCCGCTCTCGTGGTTGACAGCATGGCCGTGAGCGCTGTATACAACTAGCTAGTTGTACAACTATCTAGTTGGAATGGAGGCGCCGCGATGATGGAGCTGATCTGTGCCGAGCGCCGGGAACTCGCCGACGTCCTCGGGAGCCTCAGCGCCGAGCAGTGGCGGTCGCCGTCGCTGTGCGCCGGGTGGACGATGGCACACGTCGTCGCGCACCTGACGATGCCGTTCCGGATCACCGAGGAAGAGTTCGCACGCGGCATGGTCGCGGCGCACGGCCAGTTCGCCGAGTTCTCCGACGCCGTGGCGGAACGAGACAGCCAGCTGCCGCAGGACGAGCTGGTCGGTGTGCTGCGGGACAACATCGACAACCCGTGGGGGCCGCCGGGCGGCGGGCAGCAGGGCGCGCTGAGCCACGACCTCATCCACGGCCTGGACATCGCGTGGCCGCTGTCGATCAGCTACCCGATCCCGGACCGGGCCATGACCACCGTGCTCGGCCTGATCACGGGCCAGGACGGCGCGAGCGCCTTCGGCGTCGACCTCGACGGCATCGAGCTCCGGGCCAGCGACGTCGACTGGTCGTGGGGCAGCGGCGCCCAGGCCGCCGGGCCGGGCCGCGATCTGCTGCTCCTGCTCGCCCGGCGCTCGCTCCCGCACGACGCGGTCACCGGGCCCGGCGCGCAGCGGCTCAGGGACTCCGCCCGGTGACCACGGCCACGGCCGAGGACGACCTCAGCCTTACGTTCGCCGCCCTGGCCGACCCGACCCGGCGCGCGATCCTGACCCGGCTGGCCGACGGCGATGCGACGGTCACGCAGCTCGCCGAGCCGTTCGCGCTGACCCAGCAGGCAATCTCCAAACACCTCAAGGTGCTGGAGCGCGCCGGGCTCATCTCCCGGACCCGCGCGGCCCAATCCCGGCCGTGCCGGCTCGAGCCCGGCAGGTTCGATCCGGCCGCCGAGTGGATAAGCCGTCACCGGCAGATGTGGCAGGACCGCTACGACCGGCTCGACCAGCACCTGTCCGAGCTGGAGGCGCGGCAGGAAGGAGGAAGCTAGTTGACCGAGCACGCCCAGCCTGCTCAGCCCGGTGAGTTCAGCTACCGGCGCGTCCACCGGGCGACCAGGGATCTGCTCTTCGACTGCCTGACCCAGCCCGAGCACCTCGCGCGTTTCTGGGGCCCGGCCGGGACCACCACCCCGACCGGCGGCATCACCGTCGACCTGCGGCCGGGCGGCGCGTTCGAGACCGTCATGGTCAACGACAGCGACGGCAGCCGGTACGCGATGCGCGCTGTCTACGTCGAGGTGCGGCGGCCGGAGCGGCTCGTGTGGCACGAGCCCGGCGTCGAGGGGGGCATGACGACGACGATCACGTTCACCGATCTCGGCAACGGCACCACGGAGGTCGTCACGCACCAGGCCAACGTGCCGGCGATGTTCGCCACCCCGGAGGGCCGCGCCGGATTCGAGACCAGCCTGGACCGCTTCGCCGGGTACGTCGCCACGGTCACCGGACCCCAGGTCTAGGGCCGCCGCCCGTCGGCCCCGCCACCGTCCACGGTCAGCACGACGTTGCCGGTCTTCTGCTGCGTCTCGACGTACCTCGCGGCGTCGACGACCTGGTCGAGGGGATAGCAGCGGTCGATGATCGCGCGGTACTCCCCCGCCTCGATGAGCTGTTTCAGGTACCGGACGTCGCGCTTGGAGAACCTGGGCAGAGGCAAGATCACTCTCTTGCCCCCGATCCGCGTCCACGCGGCCAGGACAATGTTCCGCACCCGGTCGGTGGCGACGTAGATCCCGCCGGGCTCCAGTGACCCCTTGCACCGCCGGAACGAGTGCTTGCCGACGGCGTCGTAAATGACGTGGTATCTCTGCCCGTTCGCTGTGAAGTCTTCCTGCGTGTAGTCCAGGACCTGGTTGGGCCCGAGCAAGCTGACGATCTCCACGTTCTTGGTGTTGCACACCGCGGTGACGTCGGCATCGAAGTGCCTGGCCAGCTGAACGGCCGCGGTGCCGATCGAACCCGACGCGCCATAGACGAGGATCCGCTGCCCCTTGCGCAGGCCCGCCCGCCGCAGCGCGGCCAGCGCGTTGAGCCCGCCGTCGCACACCGCCGCGGCCTCTTCGAAGCTCATTCCGGGAGGCTTGTGCGCGATCAGGCCGCCGCCCGGCACGCAGACGAATTCCGCGTGCGCGCCGAACAGCCACGGGTTCAGGCCGAAGACCTGGTCGCCGACGCCGAACTCGGAGACCTTCGGCCCGACCGCAGCCACCTCTCCGGCCAGCTCGCTGCCGAGTATCCGCCGCCTTGGCCGGCGGACGCCGGCCAGCAGCCGCCAGATGAACGGGCTGGCGGCGCGGAGATGGCAGTCGGTGCGGTTGACCGTCGTGGCCTTGACGCGCACCAGGACCTCGTCGTCCTTCGGCACCGGCCGGTCGACGTCTTCGACCCGCAGCACGTCGGGCGGCCCGTACCTGTCGCAGACAACTGCCCTCATCGCCACCGCGCCCCTTGCCCGCTGCCCGCAGCAACCACTTAACCGGTCCACGCGAGAAACGCTGCCCGGGGTTCAGCCCGTCCGGCTTCCGCCCGGCTACGTAATATCGGCTCGTGCCAATTCCGCCTGACAGCGTGCCCGGACAGCCCGGCATCCGTCGCGCGACCGCCGCCGACCTGCCCTCGATCAAGGCGGTCATCGACGCCGCTTACGCCAGGTACCTGCCGCTGATGGACAAGCCGCCCGGCCCGATGCTGCGCGACTACGGGCCCTCGGTCGAGGACGGCACGACCTGGGTCGCAGGCTCGCCCGTGACGGCTGTGCTCACCCTGTATCCCCGCGACGGTTACCTGCTCGTCGAGAACATCGCCATACATCCCAGCGCGCAGGGCCGCGGGCTCGGCCGCGCGCTGATGAGCTTCGCCGAGCAGGAGGCCGCCCGCCGCGGGCTCACCCGGATGGCGCTGGTCACCCACGAGGTCATGACGGAGAACCAGGCCATCTACGCCCGGCTTGGCTACGCCGAGGTCGAGCGCCGGGCGGAGGATGGCTACCGGCGCATCTACATGGAGAAACCCCTGGTCACCTGATCTGACCCCGCGGCTGACGAGAGGAGGATGCGGTGCAAGACGTGATCTTCCGCAGCGATGTGACCGCTGAACTGGTCAAACATGCTGCCAGTGATGCCGACGTCATCTGGGCCGCTCGCGTGTCGACCAGCGGCGAGCAGTCTCTGGAGGAGATCAGCAGCAATCCCGAGCGATCCGCGGGTTTGATCAACTTTCTGATGCGTGACAGGCACGGCACCCCGTTCGAGCACTCCTCCATGACGTTCTACGTGCACGCACCGATCTTTGTAATCCGTGAGTTCATGCGGCACCGGACCTTCAGCTACAACGAGGAAAGCGGCCGGTACCGCCAGCTCGACCCGGTCTTCTACGTGCCCGGCCCCGAGCGGGATCTGGTTCAGATCGGCAAGCCCGGAGCATACGAGTACGCCAGCGGCAGTGCCGATCAGCATGCCCTGGTGGACGTCACGGTCAAGGAGTCCTGCCGCCAGGCGTACGCCGCGTACCTCAAGATGCTGGAGGCGGGAGTCGCGCGGGAAGTCGCGCGGACGGTCCTGCCGGTCGGCCTGTATTCCTCGATGTACGCCACGTGCAACGCCCGGGCCCTCATGAACTTCCTCGCGCTCCGGACCAGCCGTTCCAGCTCGGCGTTCCCGTCGTTCCCGCAACGCGAAATCGAGATGGTCGCAGACCAGATGGAAGCTGCGTGGGCCCGGGTCATGCCGCTGACCTGCGCCGCGTTCGAGCGCAACGGCCGAGTCAGCCCTTAGGCTCGGCGCGCCGCCCGGCGTCTGCGGCGGATGTGACGATTCCCAGGAACGCCTGCGCCGCGGGAGAGGGAGTGGTCTGGCTGGATGCCAGCACGATCCGGACGTGAAGCCGGGGCCGTGTGATCGGTACCAGCGCGCTCGCCGGCGTCGGTGTCGGCCTCTCCCTCACTGGCGGATCCCAGGCCGTGGTCGGCTCCGCCCCGGCCACCCACGCCGGAATCGCCGCCGGCATCCAGCAGATCAGCCTGAACATCGGCGGAGCCCTCGCCACCGCGGTTCTCGGATCGGTCATGGTCAGCCGCACCGGCACGGTGCCGCCCGGCCTCCTGGCCCGTCGGCACGTTCCCGCCGGGCTGGCGGCCAGGCTGACCGCCGCCAGGGCGGCCATCGCCCAGGGAGTGATCCCGCTGCCCCCCGGCCTGACCGGCCATCAGGCCGGTGTGGCGGTCATGGCCGGCCAGCAGGCGATGACCGCTGGTCTTCGCACTGCGCTCATCATCATCGCTGCCGTCACCGCGGCGGCCAGCCTCGCCGCCGTGAGCCTGATCAAAAGCCCGGTCCGCGCTGCGCGCCACGACGGCGGCCTGCCGGGATAGCAGGGGCCCAGGCTGCGGCGCGGCCGGGTCGACGCGAACGACTCATCCTGGTTCACGGATTTCAATGGTCACGTCGTCCTCGGCGTGGATGTGATCGATGTGGTTGCGCATGGCGGTCTGCACTGGGCCCTCGTAACGGCGGGGCCACCCGAGGTCGCCGCGCCTGGCCGCCCATCTTTCGCTGCTGGTCGTGCCGTGCTCGGTATTGCACAGGCTGCAGCGCCAGCGCCACTGGTGCCGGCCGACGTCGTACCAGGCGATCACGGTGCCCTCATCGTCTGGTTCCAGGTTCACGCAGATCAGGCTATGCCTCGCGGATGGCTTCAAGGGCCGGGCAGCGGGCGAGCTGGCCCTGCGACCGGTCCGCGAAAGAAGAGGTCCTTGATTGCACAGAATGAGTAGTTGCAACTCATATGCAGCTGGGTTAGCGTGCGCCTAGGCGCAGGAGCTGCTGCGCGGGCTACCGAGGGGTGGGACGATGACCGCTCAGAGCGCGACACCGCAGGGCCAGATGAGCCTGTACAGGATTTTCCGTGAGTCGTTCCGGAGCATGGACGGCACCGAACGGCGGCGGGTGCTCGGCATGTACGGCACGATCCTGCTGCTGCACGCGGTGGGGTTCGCGGTGTTCATCGCCTACGTGCTGCCCGCGCACTACAAGTTCTTCGGTGTCGGGCTGTGCGTCACCGCCTACACCCTGGGACTGCGGCACGCGTTCGACGCCGACCACATCTCGGCGATCGACAACACCACCCGCAAGTCGATGAACCAGCGTAAGGAGGAAGAGCCGCGCCCATTCGCCTACGGCTACTTCTTCTCCATGGGCCACTCCACCATCGTGATCGCGATCGGGGTCGGGCTCATCATCGCCGTCAAGACCGTGCTGCCGGCGGTCACGCACTCCAACTCCTCGCTGGAGTCGTTCGGCGGCACCTTCGGGACCATCGTGTCCGCCGCGTTCTTGTTCCTGATCGGCGTGCTCAACCTGGTCATCCTGGGCGGCATCGTCAAGGTGTTCCGGTCGATGCACCGCGGGGACTACAACGAGGCCGAACTGGAGCGGCAGCTGGAGAACCGCGGGTTCTTCTACCGGTTCTTCGGCCGGTGGATGAATACCATCAACAAGGAATGGCAGATGTACCCGGTCGGGGTGGTGTTCGGCATGGGCTTCGACACCGCGACCGAGGTGGCCCTGCTGACGGCCACCGCGCTGGCGGCCTCCGAGCACATCCCGTGGCAGGCGATCATCTGCCTGCCGATCTTGTTCACCGCCGGAATGAGCCTGATGGACACCACCGACGGCATGTTCATGAACCTGGCCTACGGCTGGGCGTTCTTCAACCCGGTCCGCAAGGTCTTCTACAACCTGGCGATCACCGGCCTGTCCGTGGCGATCTGTTTTTTCATCGGCGGCATCGAGACCCTCAGCCTCATCCCGCAGGACTTCCCCCGCAGCTTCAGCCAGAACAGTGGCTTCTGGGGATTCATGTTCAACTTCGACATTAACAAGGCCGGGTTTGTGATCGTCGGCATGTTCATCGTCACCTGGGCTGTGGCCATTGCCATCTGGCGGTGGGGGCACATCGAGGAAAGATGGACCGCCCGCCTGAACGCCCCGGCTCCGGACAAGTGGGGAGGGGACTGGGCGGAGACCGAAGCCTCCGACTGACCGCCCTTTCAGCCGGATACCCTCAGCTCGTGGTCAAGCATGGCCAGTCTGGCGTCGCACCGCTGGGTGAGTTCGGGACAATCGAGGAGGTGCTCGCCAGGCTGCGCGAGCGTGGCGTCCGGGCCACGCCCGCCCGCAGGCTGCTGCTGGGCGCGCTGTTCAGGGACCGCACGCACCGCAGCGTGGGGGAACTCACAGGGCAAGTCCAGGCCCAGGCACCGGATGTGAACATCACCACCATCTACCGCAACCTCGACGAGCTCGTCCGCCTGGGCGTCGTTGACCGGTCCTACCTCGGCGGCAGCACCGCCGCCTACCACCTGGCCTCGGCCACACACGCCCACCTGTTCTGTGAGCAATGCGGTGCCATCACCGAGGTGCCCAGCGAATTGTTCCGCGACATCACCAGAACACTGGCCGCCAGATACGAATTCGCCGTCAACCCGCACAACTTCTCCGTCGTCGGCCGCTGCGCCAACTGCCAGCGCCACGACACCGGCCAGGTCAATGACTTGGGCAGCGGGCGAGCTGACCTGTAGGCCGGGTTCTGTGCACCCGCGTTACGCGGGCCGGCGGCCATCCATCTAGGACTGCCGTTGCCGGCAGCCTCGTGCGGTCTACCCGCGAGCATCGGGCGGGCCGCCCTCAACCGCTCGCGCAGGAGACGCTTCCGCGTCTCCCTCTTGACCTTGCTCCGGGTGGGGTTTACCGAGCCGCCCGGATCACTCCGGGCGCTGGTGGTCTCTTACACCGCCGTTTCACCCTTACCCCCGGACGAGTCCGGGGGCGGTCTGTTTTCTGTGGCACTTTCCCGCGGGTCACCCCGGGTCGGCGTTACCGACCACCCTGCCCTGCGGAGCCCGGACCTTCCTCGACGCCGCCTGGAGACCAGGCGGGCGCCGCGGCCGCCCGGCCAGCTCGCCCGCTGCTCCGTCAAGGATAGGCGCTACCGCCCGGCCCGCAAGGATCGGCGCTACCGCGCGATCTGGCTGAGGTGCGCGGTGTCGTTGAGCGACCGGACCACGGCCGGGCCGTCGGCGAACCAGGCGATCTCGCACAGCGACGCGACGTCGAGGTGGATCCGGAACATCGTCACCGGCGGGGCAAGCATCGCGCGGCAGGCCGCGATCTTGATCGGCGAGACGTGGCTGACCAGCAGCAGCGTGCGGAACGGGTGCTCGGCGAGCAGCCGGTCCAGCGCGGCGTTGACGCGGAGGATGGCGGCGGCGAAGCTCTCCCCGCCGGGCGGCGCCGCGTCGACGTTGCCCCTCCATGCCGACAGCTCGTCCGGCCACCGCTCCGCCGCCTCGGCGAAGGTCAGCCCCTCCCACTTGCCGAAATCGACCTCGGCCAGGCCGTCGTCGGCCTGCAGCGGCGTGCCGGTGGCCCGGGCCACCGCCTCCGCGGTCTGCCGCGCCCGCTGCAGCGGCGAGGTCACGATCACGTCGATGCCGCCCCGGGCGGCCAGCCGCTCCGCCGCCGCGGCCGCCTGCCGCAGACCCTCCTCGGTCAGCGGGATGTCACCGCGCCCAGCGAACCGCCGCTCGGCGGACAGCGCGGTCTCGCCGTGCCGCAGCAGCAGCGTGGTGGTCGCCTGCCCCTGCACGGGCCGCCATCCCGTTGCCGGCCGGGGCTTGGCGGATTCCGCCGCCGTCCCGCCGGTCCCGGCTGCCGCGTCCATCGCCTGGTTGGCCAGCGCGTCGGCGCGGGTGTTGCGGGCCCGCGGGACCCACACGTAGGAAACCTGGCCGAGCCGCTGGGCCTGGTCCTGCGCCGACCGGGCAAGGGAGGCGAGGTTCGGGTCCTTGATCTGCCAGTGCCCCGACATCTGCTCGACGACCAGCCTGGAGTCCATCCGCACCTCGACGTCGGCGCCGGGGGTGAGGTCTGCGGCGGCCCGCAGCCCGGCCACCAGGCCGGAGTACTCGGCCACGTTGTTGGTCGTAGTGCCCAGGCTGTCATGCATCTCGGCGAGGACCTCGCCGGTCGCCTGGTCGCGCACCAGTGCGCCGTAACCCGCCGGGCCCGGGTTGCCGCGCGAGCCGCCGTCGGCCTCGACGACGAGCTTCCGGGCCGATGCTGGCCCGGGGGGACGACCTCCCCGAACCCCCTCGGTCACAGCCCCGACTCGGGCGTCCGGACCAGGATCCTGCGGCACTCCTCGCAGCGGACCACCTCGTCGGGGTCGGCGTTCCTGATGTTGTTCAGGTCCACGGTGTTCAGCGACAGGTGACAGCCCTCGCACCGGCCGGCGCGCAGCGCCGCGGCGCCGACGCCGCCGTGCTGCTGCCGCATCCGCTCGTACAGGTCCAGCAGGTCCTGCGGCTCCTCGCTGGCCACGGCCGCCCGGCGATCGGCCGCCTTGCCCGCCTGCTCGGCTATCTCGGCCACGGCGGCGTCCCGCCGGGCCGTGATCACGTCGCGGGCGGCCGCGATCTCCACCCGCTCGGCAGCGGCCGCCTCGCGGCTGCCCTGCGAGGCCTCCTGGCGCTCCATGACGTCGAGCACGATCTCCTCGAGGTCGGACTGTCTGCGGGTGAGCGAGACGATCTCAGACTGCAGGTTCTCCAGCTCGCGGGGGGACGCGACCTGCCCGGCATCCAGCCGCTGGCGGTCCCGGTCGATGCGGGTGCGCACCTGGTCGACATCTGCCTCCGCCTTGGCCAGCGCGCGCTTGAGGTCGCCCTGCTCGGCCTCGAGAGAGGCGATGGTGTCGCGCAGCCGCGCGTCACGCTGCTCGAGCTGCTCGAGCTCCGCGTGCTCGGGGAGCCCCCGGCGGCGGTTCTCGAGCCTCGTCAGCTCGGCGTCCAGGTCGGCAAGCTCAAGCAGCCGCAGCTGCGCCTCGGGAGATGCTTTCACGGGTCCCCACGTTAGCTGGTGCTTTCACCGCTGTCGCACGCAGCGGGCGCGTTCCGGGCACGGCCGTCACGCGCCGGCCAGCGCGATGATCACAACCGGGGGCGACGTCGGCTGCGGTGACCCGCCGGCCGGCTCGACCGTCAGCCCCACGCTCTCCCCGGCCGAGAGCCCGGACACCACCATGGGGCCGGCCATCTTCCCGCTCCCGGACATGCTGATCATTCCGGCCGGCCGGTTCCCCGCCGGTCCCATCAGCCACAGCTCGTAGCCCTCAGACGACGGCAGTATCCGCAGGTCGGCGGCTGTGAAGACGAGCGCGTGCTCGCGGTGGGACATCACCACGGTCGCGATGCCCCCGGTGGCCACCGGGGCGCTCATCATCTTGGCGTCCGGCGCGGTGAGCACCAGCGCGACCGCGTGATCGTGCCCCTGGACCTGATCAAGCCGGCTGTGCATGCCATACGCGGAGATCCCGGCGGTGATGGCGAGAACGGCCAGCACGCAGGCGGCGGCGCCGGCTAGCACGATGGCCAGCCTGGGCCGCCAGCCGCGGAGGCCGCGGCCGCGCAGCCGCAGCGCCCACCACGGCGCGGGCCGCACGGCAA
>JASHOI010000647.1 GCA_030041195.1 Streptosporangiaceae bacterium
GCTCGACACCGACCGCACGGTGCTGCAGGAGGCGATGGGCTCGATCGGCGCGGGGATCATCGGCAGGCGGATGTTCGACGTCACCGGCGGCTGGGGCGGGAACCCGCCAGGCGGCAAAGACGCCCAGTACTTCGTGCTCACCCACTCGGTTCCGCAGCAGTGGACCGGCCCGGGCTCGCCATTCACGTTCGTCACCAGCGGCATCGACGACGCCCTCGCCCAGGCCCGGGCGGCGGCCGGGGACAAGAATGTCGGGATCGGCGGCGGCGCCAACATCATCCAGCAGTACCTGGCCGCCGGGCTTGTCGACGAGCTGCGGCTGCACCTAGCCCCGGTGCTGCTCGGCGCGGGCAGGCGGCTCTTTGAGAACCTGGGCGACAAGACGATCGAAATGGAACGGACCAGGGTCATCGAGTCGCCCTTCGCGACTCACCTGTACTTCACAATCCGCCGCCGAGACTTACCGGCACGTTCGCCGCGAGGGAGCCGTGGATAGCGAGGCTCCTCAGGAAGCTTTGAGCAGCTGGTGCACGCGCTGATGGGAAAGCCCCAGCACATCCCCGATCGCAGCTTGGGACAGCCCAGCGCCTGCCAGCGCCTTGAGCGCGTCCTGTCGTGCGCCCTCCCGGGCGGTGAGGGCCTGGTCCAGCACCGCCTCCGCGGCGCCCAGAGCCAGGACCTCGGTGGTCACGTCTTGGCCCTCAATGATGACGCGCCAGGTAAGGCCGAAGCTGTCAGGGCCCGTCTCGGTGAGCGCGGCTACAAGATCCTGGACTTCGGAACGCAGGTCGGCGAAATGCTCGACATCGATAGCGCCGATCACATGGGGCGGCAGGCCATCGACGACCGCAGCCCACATACCGCTGTCACGGGTAACGGTCACCCCGTAAGTGGTCATCTTCTCTCCGTCCAGTTCTCACCGAACACATCTTTCATGCCATCCTCAAGTGCCGTCAGCACCGTCCATGACAAGTCCTTCGATCCGTGGCCTGTCAGGCCGAACCTGGCGACCTCCTTCCCGTCAGAATCATCGAGCGCGAAGATGCGGTGCGAGCCCTTGCCCCGGCCCGGGAGCTCCCTGAGAGTGAGTTTTCGCTCGCGGGCAAGCTTGCGCACCAGGCTCAGCACCTGCGCTGGCCTCATCCGCCGGTTCACCATGAAGCATAATTCTAATCGGCTAGAGGAACAAACAGCAAATCAACTAGAGGCCATGAGCAGGAGTAACAAAGAGAAAGAGCGAGATGATTGACCCGCCCACGCACCGGTTCCATGGTCGCGACGGCTCGGAACTCGCCTACCGTGTCATCGGAGAAGGCCGCCCACTCGTCCTGCTCCATGGTTTCACGGCCTCCGGGCTGCAGTGGCTCAAGCACGGTCACGCCGCGGCCATCGCCAGCCGCGGCTACCGCGTCATCCTCCCTGACCTGCGCGGCCACGGTGACAGCGCCCGGCCGCGTGACCAGGCTGCCTACCCGCCCGACGTTCTCGCCGATGACGCGCTGGCGCTGATCGACCGGCTGGGCCTCGATGACTACGACCTCGGCGGCTACTCGCTGGGCGGCACGATCGTGCTGCGGGCGCTGGCCCGAGGCGCCCGGCCGGGCCGCGCGATCGCGGCGGGCCAGGGACTCGGCGTGATCACCGGCACGACCAGCCGCGGCGGCCAGTACCGCAGCGTCCTGACCGCCCTCGCCCGCGGCGACGTCATCGAGCCCGGGTCACCGGACGCGGAACAGGCGCACTGGATCATCCTTGGCGGCGCCGACCCGCAGGCACTCCTCCACGTCCTGGACTCGCTCGTCCCGACGCCGGAAAGCACGCTGCGCCAGATCACGACCCCCACCCTCATAGTGGTCGGCGACCAGGACGAAAGGCACGCCTCCGCCGACAGGCTCGCCGCGGCAATGCCCAACGCCCGGTTCACCCGGGTGCCGGGCAACCACTTCACCGCTTTGACCTCCGAAGAGTTCCGAGCCGCGATCCTCGACTTCCTCGGGTGAGGCGTCCGAGAGGCTGGCTTACCCGTCGGTGATCATCATCTTTATGTCGGTGACCAGCGCCGCCGGACGCCTGCGGTGCACCAGGTAGACCGCGCGGGCCAGGCTCATCCCTTCGACGGGCCGGAACGAGATGCCAGCCCGGCTGGCGTGGCCGAGCACGCTGGCCGGGACGAGCGCGATGCCGAGCCCGGCCTCGATGAGCGCCAGCGTGACCTGGTAGTCGCGGGTTTCGTAGGCGATGTGCGGCCGGCTGCCCGCTCCGCGCGCTGCCAGGTCCAGGCTGACCCGGTTGGGCTCGCCGACGTCGCCGGAGATCCACTCCTCCTCGGCCAGATCGGCGATCGTGAGCCGGTCGCTGCGCGCCTTGGGATGGCCGGCGGGCAGAACGATGCGGAGCGGGTCGTGCAGCAGCAGTTGCCGGTGCAGCCCGCGGGGGTCGGGCAGCGGCATGCCCGGGTAGCGATGGGTGATCAGCAGGTCGAGGTCGCCGGAGATGACCAGCCCGTACCCGTCCGGCGGCTCGAGGTCCATCAGGGAGAGGGCGACGTCCGGGTGATGCCGCCGGAACCGGGCCAGCGCACCGGGCACGAGCGTCTGGCCGGCGCTGGCGAACGTGCCGACAGCGAGCCGCCGCGGCTGGGTGCCCAGCATCGCCCGCACGGTCTGCTCGGCGGCGCGCAGCTCACCGGTCACCGCCTCGGCGTGCGACACCAGCGCCCGGCCGACCGGGGTGAGCGTCACCCCGCGCGGATGGCGGTGCAGCAGCTGGCAGCCGAGGTCGCGTTCCAGCTTGCCGATCTGCTGGGACACGGCCGAGGGTGTGAACGCCAGGCGCTGCGCGGCCGACGCGATGGAACCGGCGCGGGCCACCTCGGCCAGCACCCGCAGCCGCTGCGCGTCGAGCACGTCCGCACCCCGCTGACGTAAGGATTGCTAATGCCAGTGTAGGAGTCTTCGCTTTTGCTAATGGCTGGCGGCCCGCCAGGATGGGATGATGACGACCAGCGCCGACGTGCACGCCGCCGCCGCCCGCATCGCCGGGCACATCCGGGTCACCCCGGTGGCCGAGGCCGACCCGGGAACGTTCCCGCCCGCTGGCCGGGTGTGGCTGAAGCTGGAGCAGTTCCAGCACACCGGCACGTTCAAGGCCCGCGGCGCGTTCAACCGCATCCTGTCCGCCGCCGAGCAGGGCATGATCCCCGCCGCCGGCGTGGTGGCGGCCTCGGGCGGCAACGCCGGGATCGCCGTGGCGTACGCGGCGGCCCGCCAGAACGTGCCGGCGCGGGTGTACGTGCCCCAGGCCGTCCCGGAGATGAAGGCCGCCCTGCTGCGGGAGTACGGCGCCGAGGTCGTGCGGTCGGGCAGCCGCTACGCCGAGTCCTACGAGGAGGCCGTCAAGCACGCCGCCGACGTGGGCGCGCTGTTCTGCCATCCGTACGACCAGCCCGAGGTCTGCGCGGGCCAGGGAACGCTGGGCCTGGAACTGCTGGAGCAGACCGGCGGCCAGGTCGACACGGTCGTGGTCGCGGTCGGCGGCGGCGGGCTGATGGCCGGGATCGCCGCCGCGACCGAGGGCACGGCCAGGGTCGTGGCGGTCGAGCCGGTCACGATCCCCACCCTGCACTCCGCGCTTGCCGCGGGCGGCCCGGTCCAGGTCGACGTCTCCGGCGTGGCCGCCGATTCGCTGGGCGCCAGCCGCATCGGCGACATCGCTTACGCGGTGGCGGTGCGCACCGGCGTCCGGTCGGTGCTGGTCGACGACGCCGGCATCGTCGCGGCCCGCAAGCTGCTGTGGGACCGGTACCGCCTGGCCGTCGAGCACGGCGGCGCCACCGCGTACGCCGCGCTGGCCGCCGGTGCCTACCGGCCCAGCGACGGGGAACGCGTCGCCGTGGTCCTGTGCGGGGCCAACACCGACCCGGCGACCCTGGCCTGAGCGCGAGCGCGCTGCTGACATTTGTCATCGTGAGCCGGTGACCCGTGGTACTACTCCGCGCGGGCCCGGGGCGGCACGCTCGTGTCATGAACATGGCAACCAGGGACTACCCGGCAGGCGACCTTCGGGTCTGCGACGCTGACCGCGACCGGGCTCTCCGCGAGCTGAGCGAAGCCTTCCAGGTCGGCCGGATCACAGCCGACGAGTTCGACCAGCGATCCGAGCAGGCCCTGGGCGCCCGTACCGGGAAAGAACTGGCGGCACTGCTCGCCGACCTGCCGCGCGATCGCGCCCGCGCTGACACCGCCTCGCCCTGGCCAGCCCGCCCCGAGCTCGCCGCCCGGATCGTCATCGGCGCGTCCGCGGCCGCCGCCACTTCCCTCGCCGCGCTCGCCGTCACCAACGCCCTCAGCCACGCCGCCCCCAACCACTACAACCGCGAGCTCGCCCGGGAAATCCTGGCGCGGATGGGCCTGAAGGTAACGCTTCCCCCGGTCCCCCCGGCGCCGGGCTTCGACTGGGCCGGCACGATAACCCCGGCGGCAATCGCGCTGCTCCTGGTGGCGGTAATCATCGTCGTCCGGCACGCCGCGCGTGGCAGCCGGCGCGGACCGCGCGAGAGAAATCAACCCCTGTCAACCGGTTAGCGCCGTCGCGCGTGTATCAAATAGTCACGCCTGCAACGCACCCCGCGGCAAGGACTGACGCCATGCCAGGTCACGGTCCGGGACGCCCCGGGACCCGCAGCCGCCCGCACAGCGCGCCGCAGCGCGGAAGGCACAAGAAAAGAGAGAAGTGGGAGCGGGTGCCCGCCCGCTCGGCGGCCCTGCTGCGGCTCTTCTTCGCTCTCGTGGTGCTGTCGATGGCCGCCGCCGCGATCGTGATCATCCACTTACTGCCTGAGAGAACGACCGGGCCCGAACCAGCCCGTAACGCGTGACCAAAGCGATCCTCGGGGCTGTGACCGGTGGGACTGACGGGGGAGCTGTGAGATGGCTTGGGCGGTGCCGCCGGTGCGCGGCGCCGTCGATGTACCGATAGGCCTAATAGAACATGCTCATTGGTACATCGATGGAACGGGTGGGGGACCCAGGCAGCGGCCGGAAGCACGCCCATCGTGCCGCGGAACTCGGCGCAGACGGACGATCAGCCAACTCTGGAGAGGGCAGTAGCGGGGCCGAGGCGGGCGGCGCGCCACGCACCCAGGGCGCCGGCCAGGACGGTGCCGAGGATGCCCAGGGCGACGGCGAGCGCGACGATGCCGAGCGAGACCGGCGCGCTGAAGTGGACGGGGATGGGGCCGTCGGGGGTTCCAGGCGTGGCTTTCGATGATGCGGCGATGCCGGGAAGTGCCGTGACGCTGACCGAGAGCGTGGGCCCCAGCGCGGAGACCAGGGCCGCGCCGGCGCAGCCGAGCGCGGTGCCCGCCAGCGTTCCGGCGATGCCGACCGTGGCGGTCTCGGTGAGGACCTGGACGGTGATCAAGCGCGCCGGCCAGCCGAGCGCCTTGAGGGTGCCGAACTCCCGGACCCGCCGGGTCACCGACGCCAGGGTGAGCAGGGCGGCGACCGCGAAGGATGCGGTCAGCGCGGCGACCGCCACCCACGTGCCCAGGTCAGCGGCGAGGCCGGAGGCGGTCGCCACCGCGCCGCCGATCTGGGAGGCCGCGGCGCTCGAGGACGCCGCCTGGTCCAGGCTGGCGAGAGCCTGCGCCTGGGCGGCCTTGGTACCGGATGCGGCGGCGCTGACGATGATCACCAGGGCCACGCCGACCGCCAGGCCCGCGGCGGTGGCGAGAGCCTGCCAGCACCGGTGGCGCAGTTCGTAACGGAGGTAGGTGAGGCGAAGCGCCCGGCTCACGGCTGCCCGTCACCGCCGGCGGCGGCCGCGGCGCCGTTGAACAGCAGCCGGCCGTCGCGCATCTGGCCGATGCGCTGGGCGCGCGCGGCGACGGTGCTGTCGTGGGTGACGATCACCAGGGTGAGGCCGCGGTCACGCCAGAGGTCTTCCAGCAGTCCGATGATGTCGTCGCGGGTGGTCTCGTCGAGGTTGCCGGTCGGCTCGTCGGCGAGCAGCACCGCCGGCTCCTTGACCAGGGCCCGGGCGATCCCTACCCGCTGCTGCTGGCCGCCGGACAGCTCCGCGGGCAGATGCCTGGCCCGGTTGGTCAGCCCGACCGCGTCCAGCGCCCGGGCAACGCGGGTGTGCCGCTCGGCCGCGCCGTACCCGAGCGGGGCCAGCGCGAGCTCGACGTTCACGGCGGCGGGCAGGGTGGGGATGAGGTTGAAGGTCTGGAAGATGAACCCGATCGAGGCGGCCCGCACCCGGGCCAGCTCGGCCTCGTTCAGCGTGCCCAGGTCTTTCCCGTCGAGCAGGACGGTGCCGGAGGTGGGCCGGTCCAGGCCGCCGAGGAGCTGCAGCAGCGTGGTCTTGCCGTGCCCGGTGGGGCCCTGGATCGCCAGCCATTCCCGGTCGGCGATCACGGCGTCGACGCCGTCCAGCGCGGCGACCGTCTCCCGGCCCTTGTGGTAGATCCTGGTGACGCCGGTGAGCGTGTACATGGATGGTCCTTTGCTTTCGTGGTCCTGGGGTGTCCGGGCTTACCCGGCGTGGGCGAGGGCGACGGTCGGGCGGAGCCGGGCCGCGCGCCAGCTGGCGAGCGCGCCGGCCAGCAGCCCGCCGGCGATGCCGA
>JASHOI010000648.1 GCA_030041195.1 Streptosporangiaceae bacterium
GCCGCGGCTGGCGTTCGGGTGCCGGCGGGTCCGTCCGGTGCAGCGCGTCGGCGGCGCCGAGCAGCAGCGTGCCGCCGCTGCGCAGCGACCGCTCCAGCGACTCGATCACCCGGGCGACGGTCGGCGGGTCGAAGTAGATCAGCACGTTCCTGCAGACGACCAGGTCGAAGTGGGATTCGCCGTACGGCGGGAACGGATCCCTGACGAGGTTGTGGCGGCGGAACCGCACCAGCTCGCGCAGGCGGTGGCCCACCAGGTAGCTGCCGTCGGCCTGCCGGTCGAGGTAGCACTGGCGCAGCCAGGGCTCGAGGCCCCGCACCGCCCGCTCCCGGTACCGGCCGGCCGTGGCGGCCGCCAACGCCGCGCCCGAGACGTCCGTTCCCAGTACATCGACCGCCGGCGGCTCGGGGGCGAACGCCTCGGTGGCGAGCATCGCCAGCGTGTATGCCTCTTCCCCGCTCGCACATCCGGCGCTCCACACCCGGATGGTGTGCGATCCCGCGGCCAGGGCGGCCCGCCGCAGCTCGTGCCAGCCGATCTCGTCGAACTGCACCCGGTCCCTGACGAACGCGGTCTCCTGCACCGTCAGCTCGTCGATCAGCCGGCGCACCAGGTCCGGATCGCCCGACGCCGCGTTCAGGAACTCGGTCAGATCGAGTCCCGGCGCGACCTTGGCCACGGCCGCGACGATCGCCGCTTCCCGCGTGGCCGGCAGCACGATGCCGGTCTCCCGGCGGATGAGGTCGGCAATCCTGGCGTGCACGGTAACCGGCCCCCGTGCAGCCGCGTGGGCTGCAGCTCCAGCAGGCAGGCCGCGATCTGGCTGGGCGAGAGCACGACGTCGACGCCCAGGTCGACGGCTGCCTTCGGCATCCCAAAGACCGCCGAGGACTCCTCGTCCTGCGCGATCGCGAGACCGCCGCCGCCGCGCACCGCCGCCGCACCCGCGGCGCCGTCGCTGCCGATCCCGCTGAGCACGACCGCGACGCCCGTCCGCCCGGCGGCCGTGGCGATGCTGCCCAGCAGGACGTCGCCCGACGGCCGGTGGTGCCCGGCAACGCTGTGCCGGTCGAGGGCCAGTTGCCCGGTGCCGGTGAGCAAGAGATGCGCCCCGTCCGGTGCCAGCCAGGCACCGGGGCCGGCCGCCTCCATGCCGGGTTCCGCGAGAGCCACGGGTATGGCCGCCGACCTGTCCAGCCACCGGGCGAGCCCCTCGGTGAACCCGGCAGCAATGTGCTGCACGATGAGGATCGGAATCGGGTAATCGGCAGGCAGCGACTTGAGCAGGAACATCAGCAGCTGAGGGCCGCCGAGCGAGGCGCACACGCCGATCACGGACGCGCGGCGCGCCTGGGCCTCGGCGCCGGGCCTGGCCGTAAGCCTGGCCAGCGGATGCCGGATCACCCGCGCCCGGCCGAGCACCATCACGCGGTGCCGGAACGCGGCAGCCACGGTCTCCGCCGGTTCGCACAGGTCGAGATCGTCCTTGGCGAGGGCGTCGAGTGCCCCGGCCGCGAGCGCGGCCGCCGTCATGTCGCTGGAGTGCCCCACGTAGGCGGACAGCACCAGAATCGGCACCGGCCGGGAGCTCATGATCTCACCGACTGCGTCGAGCCCGTTCATGCCGGGCAGCTCGACGTCCATGGTCACCAGGTCCGGCTCGACGCGGGGCAGCGCGGCGATCGCCTCCTCCGCGGTGCCGCAGACCGCCACGACCTCGATCTCGCCGTCGTACTCGAGCGTCCGTCGCAGCGCCGCGGCATAGGCGCGGGAGTCCTCGCACACCAGCACCCGCAGCGCCGCCATCGTTACCGGCCCACGAGCCGCTCGACGATCGTCAGCAGTGTCTGCTGATCGAAGCCGCTCTTGGCCATGTACGCGTCGGCACCCGCCTCGATCCCACGGCGCCGGTCGTTGTCGGACCCGCGCGAGGTGACGATCACCACCGGCAGCGACGAGCGCGCGGCGTTGCCGCGAATCGCCCGGGTGAGCTCGATGCCGTCGAGCTCGGGCATCTCGATGTCGGTGACCACCAGCGCGATCTGGCTGTCCCGATCGAGAGCGGCCAGCGCGTCACGTCCGTGGCGCGCGGTCACGACCGGATAGCCGGCCGTCTCCAGGATGCTGCGCTGCAGCTCGCGGACGCTGAACGAATCCTCGACCACGAGGATCTTGGGCGCCGCGGCCGGGTCGGCGGCCGTCTCGGGGTCCTGTGCCCCGGCGGCGAGCGGAGCCTCTCTGCTCAGCGTCGCCGCCGCCAGGAGCAGCGCGATCCGGCCGTCGCCGAGGACCGCGGCGCCGATGTAGTCGGCCAGGTCTGCCAGCACCGGACCAAGCGGCTTGACCACGACCTCCCCCGCGCCGAGGAGGGAGTCGCAGGTCACGATCGCCCGGCGGCCGCCGGTGGACACCACGATCGCGGGCGGCTTGCCGGCCAGCGGCGGTGCCGCCATCCCGAGGATCGCGGCGACGTCGGTGACCGGCAGCGACCTCCCGCGTACCTCCAGGGCAGGCTGGCCCTGCAGCGTGAACGTCTTCGTCACCGTCACCACCTCCTCGACCGCCGTCAGCGGCATGCCGTACACCTCGCCGCCGCGTTCGAACAGCAGCACCTGAGTGAGGGCCAGCCCAAGCGGGAGCAGCAGGACGACGTCCGTTCCCTGGCCGGGCTCGCTCCTGATGCTGAGATTCCCGCCGAGCGCGTTCACGTACGCCTTGACCGCGTCGAGGCCAACGCCGCGCCCGGCGAGGTCGGTCACCTCTCTCGCGGTCGAGTACCCCGGCCTGGCGAGCAGGCTCGCCAGCGACTCCTCTCGGTCCGCCGCCTCGATCGCCTCGCGCGAAACGCCCCGGCCGTCGTCGGCGACCACGATCTCCACCATGCTGCCGCGCGGCACCGCGCGCAGCTCAACCCGTCCGCGCGCGCGCTTTGCGGCGCGCTCGCGCTCGGCCGGGGTCTCGATTCCGTGCACGATCGCGTTCCGCAGCAGGTGCGTGAGCGGCTCCGAGAGGCTCTCCAGGATGACCCGGTCGAGTTCGGTGTCGGCCCCCGTGACCACGAACTCGACCTCCTTGCCCGCGGCACGCGCAAGATCGCGAATGGCGCGCGGCAGCGGGCCGGTGATCGCCGATATCGGGAGCGTCCGCATCGCGAACGCCGTGTCCCTGAGTTCACCCAGCAACCGGCCGCCGAGTCCGAGCGTGTCGGAGACGTCCTGGGTCATCAGCTGTTCCTGGCCGAGCGTGTGCGTCAGACGGCTCCGGTATTCCAGGATCTCGGCGGTGACGTCGAGCAGGCGGTCGAGCTTGGCGGCCGGAACCCGCAGCGTGTGCTGGCCTCCGGCCGGCGCGTCCGTGGCGGGAGCGTCCTGCTTGAGACCGCTCTGCTCAGGACCGCTCTGCTCCGGACCGCTCTCCTCGGGCGCATCCTCCTCGGGCGCATCGTTCTCGGGCGCATCGTTCCCGGTACCGGCCGCTTCGTCGGCCAGGTCGTCGGCCAGTGCCGCCCGGCAGGCGGCGAGGTCGGAAAGGATGTCGCCGATCGGCTCCGCCGAGCCGGAGACCATCGCGCGCAGCGCCTCGGTCGCGCGCAGCAGCGGCGCGGCCAGGGCCGCAGGGAAGTCGCCGGTCTCCCGCACCAGTTCCAGGATGTCCTCGGCCGCATGTGCGAGCGCGCGAATGTCGTCAAAGCCGAGCATGCCGGCCGCGCCCTTGATGGTATGAGCATGGCGGAACAGAGAGCCGACAGCCTCGGCGTCGGCGTCTCCGGACTCGATCGCGAGCAGCACGGTGTCCATCTGGTCGAGCCGCTGCATGGTCTCGTCGCGGAACAGGTCCGTCAGCCCGGCTGCGGCCTCGCTCACCGTGTCTCCCCGCTCACCGTCGCGTCCCATCGAGCGAGTCGAATACCCGCGGCACGTCCACGACGCCGACAAGCTCGCCGCCGGCCAGGGTGGCGCCGGCCAGGAGCCGGGGTTCGGCGCCGGCAGCCGGCTCTTCCAGCTCTTCGAGGTCGCCGATGCCGGTCACCTCGTCGATCGCGAAGCCGACGCGGAACCCGCTCGCCTCGGCCACGAGCAGCCGGCTCGGCGGCACCGTCCGATGGACCCCCAGCAGCCGGGCGAGGTCGACCACCGGCAGGATCTGCCCGCGCAGGCTCCTGATGCCGAGCAGCTCAGGCCGGGCGCCGGGAACGGCCCGCACCTGGCCGAGCTCGCTGGCTTCGAGCACGTGCTCGACGGGTATCGCGTAGGCCTCCGCGGCCACCTTCATGCGGACGTAGCTGCCCATGGGCTGGTTCCGTTGCCGGTTTGCAGGGTGTGGTCGAGGTCGTCGACCAGGGCTTCGAGCCGCCCGGCGGTGGCGGCCCACTGGGACTGCTCGGCCGCGAGCTGATCGGCCGCCGCGCGGATCTGCTGGATCGCGGTGCCCACCTGGTCGGCAGCCGACTTCTGCTGCTGGGTCGCCAGGATCGACTGCTCCAGCATCGTCGC
>JASHOI010000649.1 GCA_030041195.1 Streptosporangiaceae bacterium
AGGCGGTGGCACCGCCGCCGAGCAGCAGCACCGGCCCCGAGCCGGACACGCCGGCCGCGGCCAGCGCGGTGATCATGCCCGGAACGTCGGTATTGTGCCCGTGCCTGGCCCCGGCCGCGAAGATGACCGTGTTCGCGCCACCCACGTCGTTCACCAGCGGCTCGGCCGTGTCCAGCAGCGGCAGCACCGCCCGCTTCAGCGGCATGGTCAGGGACAGGCCCGCCCAGTCCTGGCCGCAGCCGTCCAGCAGCGCGGGCAGGCCCGCCTCGTCGCACTCGATCGCGTCGTAGGTCCAGCCCAGCAGGCCAAGCGCCCGGTACGCGGCCCGGTGCAGCACCGGCGAGAGGGAATGGCTGACTGGCGAACCGAGCACCGCCGCCTTCACCGCGGCGGCCTCAGCACGCGTGGTTCTGGTCGCACTCTTGCTCGAACTGCTGGAACTGTGCTGCGCTGTTGGTGAACAGGGTCTGGCCGGTCTTCAGGTTCACGGTCACGAAATACAGGAAGTCGCCGTGCGCCGGATGCAGCGCCGCCTCGATCGCCGCGTTGCCCGGGCTGTCGATCGGGCCGGGCGGCAGGCCGAGGTGGATGAACGTGTTGTACGGCGAGTTCACGTGCAGCTGCGCGTTGGTGAGGCTGACCCCGAACCGGTGCAGCGCATAGTTCACCGTGCTGTCCAGCTCGAGGAACATGCCCTGGTTCAGCCGGTTGTAGATCACCTCGGCGACGTCGGCGTAGTACTTCGGGCTGCCTGCCTCGGCCTCCAGGATGCTGGCCACGGTGATGACCTGGGCGGGCGTGAGCTCCGCTGTCTTGGCGGCCGCGGTGAGGTCGATGCTGGACGCTTCCTGGTTGTACGACGTGACCATGGTCTTGAGCATGGTCGTCGCGCTGGTGCCCGGGTTGAAGTCGTACGTCGCCGGGAACAGGTAGCCTTCCGGGTTGCCGTTGGCGTAGGACGGCAGGCCCAGCGCGGCCGTGTCACTCAGGGCCTTGGTGAACGCGCTGGCCGGCGTGTGGGTCTTCTGCTCGAGCGTGGTCAGGATCTGCGTCTCCCGCAGGCCCTCCGGGATCGTGACCACGCTCTGGATCCGTGCCGACGAGCTCAGCAGCAGCGCATACGCCATGGCGGAGTTCATGTGATGGCGCAGCCGGAAGAACCCCGGCTCCAGGCCCGTCGGGTTCGAGCTGTCCTTCGCGGCGCTGATGAACGAGCTGGTGCTGGCCACCACGCCCAGCTTCACCAGCCGCGGGGCCAGCGACGTGGCCGTGTCGCCGGGCAGCACCTGAACGGTCACCTCACCGGTCCCCGGGCCGCTGAAATCCGGGGACTGGAAGTGCCGGTAGATCTTGTAACCGCCCGCGGCGAGCGCGACCAGCAGCACCAGCGCGACCAGCGGGGCGAGCACCCGGCTTATCCGGCGGCGGGACCGCCCGCCCCTGCCCCGCCGGGAGCCGGTGTCCCCGAACCCGGGAATGATCCCGCCGCCCTGCGGGGCTTCGTCCCATTCGCCGCGCCCGTTCCGGCCGTCCCGGTCCTCCCGGCCGGGCCGCTCGTTCGGCTCGCGCTGCCACGCTCCGGGGCCCACCGGGCCGGAGACCGGCTCGCCGAGCCCGACGACGCTGTCCTCCTGGCGGGGGTTCCAGTCACGATCCTGGCCCTGGTCCCAGTCACGATCCGGGGCTGGGTCCCAGTCGCGAGGGGACTGCTGCGGCCCGGGATCTTGCCCGCGGCCGTAGTCCGGAAGCGGGGTCAGGCCTTCCGGCTCGGGTGATTCCGGCGACGGGCGCCACCGGAACGGGCCGTCGTCGGGCTGGGCGAAGGCCGCGGTCCCGTAACCGTTCTGGCTCCCGCCCCCGGCGGGCGCGTCGTAGGGGCCGGTCTGCCCATAGCCGTTTGGGCCCGGCGGCGCGGTCAGCGGGTCGTAGGACGCGCCGCGCCCGTGGCCGTTCTGGTCGCCGTGGCCGGGCGCAGCCGCGCCGGAACCCTGCCCGTCCTGGTCGCGGCCGTACGGCTGGTCGGCGGGATATCCGGGCCGGTCGTATGTGCCGGAGCCGGGATCGGCGTACGGGCCGCCGGACTGCGGGGGTGCCGGAACGCGGTGCGGCCTGGTGGCGTACGGATCCGTCTGGGCGGACCGGTCGGGGGCAGGCCGGCCGGGAGCGGAGAGCGGATCCGGCGGGGCAAAGCGGCCCGGAGCGGTCAGCGGATCCGGCGGGGCAAACCGGCCCGGAGCGGTCAGCGGATCGGTCTGAGCCGAGCGGTCCGGCATCGCATACGGGTCGGGCAGCGCAGAGCGGTCCGGCATCGCATAGGGATCCGGCGGGGCCGGGCGATCCAGGCCGGGGTACGGATCTGGCTGGCCGTACGGATCCGGAGCAGCGTAGGGATCCGGCTGCGAGTACGGGTCCGCCGGTGCGTAGGAGTCCTGGCCGCCGTAGTCCTGCGGCGGGCGGCTGTGCCGGCCGCGTGAAGGGGACGCGGGTGGAGGCTCGCTGGGCTCCTCCCAGTCCTCCTGCCAGTCGCCGGTCACCTAGCACCTCCCGTGGCCGCGCCGACCAGCTCCCCCGCTGGCTGGCCGGTGGAGCGCTCCGTGTCCAGCGCTCCCTGCAGCAGCAACGCAGCAGCCGCGCTGTCCACTTTAGGGCGACGGCCCCTGGCGTCGCTGCCGCTCTGGCGCAGCGCTTCGTGCGCGATGACCGTGGTGAACCGCTCGTCGACCACGCGGACCGGGACCGGCGCGACGCGGCGGGCCAGCGCGGCGGCGAAGGTCCTGGCGCCAGCGGCGGCCTGCCCTTCACGCCCGGAAAGGCCGACGGGCAGGCCGACGATGACCTCGATGACGTTGTCCGCGGCGGCCAGGCGCGCGATCGCGTCGATGTCCCCGCGCCCGCGGGAGACCACGGTCAGCGGGCTGGCCAGCCGGCCCTCGCCGTCACAGCGCGCCACTCCGATCCGAACCGAGCCGACGTCGACGGCAAGGCGTACGCCGACCCTCAACAGAAGGCTCCGCGAACGCCAGGTCTCGCCCAGGCAACGATATGGCCGCAGCACGGTCTCACCGTACGCTACCCGACCCCATTATGTCGGCAATGGCCGTGCGAACTGCTCCGAATGACGCCTCGATCGCCTGGGCCGCGCCGTCCCCGAGCGGCGCCCCGCCGCCCTGGGCCACGTCGTCCTTGCCGCCGCCGCGGCCGCCGAGCGCACCGGCCGCGGCCAGCAC
>JASHOI010000650.1 GCA_030041195.1 Streptosporangiaceae bacterium
AGCGACCGCAGCGCGGCGATCCCGGACGGCACCGCCCACGGGCTGAGCAGCGGGCGCCTCGGGGTGTCGGAGATCGCCCTGATCACCACGGCCGGCCGCCCGGCCGCGGCGTCCAGCAGCATCGCCGACTCCATGTCCGCCGCCAGCGCGCCGTCGCCGGCCAGCCGCTCGCGCTGGCCGCTGGCGAACAGCCGGTCCACGGTGACGATCTTGCCCGCGGTGGCCCGCAGCCCGGCCCGGCGCAGCTCGCCGGCCAGCAGCGGCGCGGACGGGCAGGCAACCGAGGTGGCCGACCCGATCCGGCTGACCTGCGTTCCGACCACGAGGTCACCCGGCTGCTGATCGGCGGTGACTCCTCCGCCGGTACCCGCAATCGCCATGGCCTTGAACGTGACGCCCCGTAGCCGGTCGGCCGCGGCGCCGGCCCTGGCCGCGCCGTACCCGGTGCGCAGCACCTCGCCGTTCGCCCCGATCCCGCGGCGGGCGGCACGCGCCTCGGGCCGCAGCGGAGAACAGACGATCAGCTTGTCGCTCACTCTGCGCCTCCGCGGTTACTTTGTGTGCCGGCGGGGCCGGTGCCGGTCAGGTAGCGGCCGAGCGCGCTGACCGGGAACACCAGCCGGTACAGGTGGTAGTTGATGTAGAAGTCGCCGGGGAAGCCGGTCCCGGTGTACAGCGGCTCGTCCCAGGTGCCGTCCTCACGCTGGGTCTGCGCCAGCCAGGCGACGCCGCGGTCGATGCTGGCCGCCTCCGGCGCGTCCGGGCTCCGGTCCCAGGCGGCGAGCAGGGCGATCAGCGCCCACGCGGTCTGCGACGCGGTGGACTCGCCGCGGCCGGCCCAGCTCGGGTCGTCGTAGGAGCGCAGGTCCTCGCCCCAGCCGCCGTCCGGGTTCTGGTGGCTGACCAGCCAGGCCACGGCCCGCCGGATCGCGGGCTTGCCCGGCCGGACCCCGGCGGCGATCAGCGCGGGCACCACGGCGCCGGTCCCGTACACGTAGTTCGCGCCCCAGCGCCCGAACCAGGACCCGTCGGCCTCCTGCGCCCGCAGCAGCCAGGTCACGCCCCGCCGGGCCGGCTTGGCTGCGCCGAAGCCCATGGCCGCCAGCGCCTCGACCGTGTGCGCGGTGACGTCGGCCGACGGCGGGTCGGTGACCTCGCCGAAGTCGCAGAACGGCATCTTGCTCACGAGCCCGGAGGTGTTGTCGGCGTCGAACGCGGCCCAGCCGCCGTCCTTGGACTGCATGCCGGTCAGCCATTCCGTGGCCCGCGCCGTGGCCTGGGCGATCCCCGCGGCCGGCCAGCCCACCCGGCGCAGCGCGAGCACCACGATGGCGGTGTCGTCCACGTCCGGGTACCCGTCGTTGTCGAACTCGAACGCCCAGCCGGCCGGGGCCAGGCCCGGCCGGCGGATCTGCCAGTCGCCGGGCCCGCGGATCTCCTCGTCCAGTACCCACCCGGCCGCCGACACCAGCGCGGGGTGGTCGGGCGCCAGCCCGGCGTCTTCGAGCCCGACCATCGCCAGCACCGTGTCCCAGACCGGTGACTGGCAGGCCTCGAGCCGCCGCACCGGGCCGTCCGGCGAGTCCTCCCAGATCGTGAACCTGTCCAGGCCGGCCAGGCCGCGGCTGATCACCGGGTGGTCCAGGCCGTAGCCGAGCAGGTGCAGCGCGATCAGCGAGTACACCCACGGCGGCTGGATGCCGCCCCAGCAGCCGTCCTTCTCCTGCCGGGCGATGATCCACTCCGCGCAGCGGCGCATCGCCGCCGCCCGGACGGCACGGGCCGGCGCCAGCCTGGGCAGCCGGTTGTGGTACCGGTGCAGCACCCGGTCGAGCCCGTTGAACACCGCCGACCAGGGGTCAAACTGCACCGGCTTAGCCGAAGCATGGCCAGACCGGGACGGATACAACTCGTTAAGGCCAAACGGAAGAGTTCTGACCGGTCGCAGTGAGCCAACGATCGTCAGCGGCACGATGGTCTGGCGTGCCCAGCACGCCCAGTCATACACATTCAGCGGGAACCAGGCCGGCAGGTAGATCATCTCCGGCGGGATGACCGGCAGATCGTCCCAGGACCACTGGCCGAACATGGCCAGCCAGATGCGGGTGAACACGCGCGTGGCGGGGATGCCGCCGTGAGCCGTGATCCAGGCCGCGGCGCGGGCCATGTGGCCGGCGCCGGGCGCGTCGCCGGCCAGCCGGAGCGCGACGTACGCCTCGACGGTCGTGGACAGGTCGGCGTCGCCGCCGCGGAAGTTGGCCCAGGTCCCGTCCGCGCGCTGGCAGCAGCGGATCCACCGGGCGGCCGCGGCCGTCTGCTCGGCCGTCCGCACCCCGAGGAACTCGCGGAGCAGCAGGTCCTCGGCGTCCATGGTGACGTTGGTCTCCAGCTCGCCCTGCCACCAGCCTTGCTCGTGCTGCAGGCCGAGCAGGTGACCGACGGCACGGTCGAGCGCCGCCCGGGCCACCCCCGCGGTGGTCGCTGACGTCCCTTGCCGGGCCTGTGTCACCGTCATCGCGCCCTCACCGTCGGCTCTCCGCTCCCTCGGCCCTCACCACTGGCGTGCCGTGATGAACTCCGCGATACCGGCGAATTCCGCCCGTACGTCCTCGGGCATCTCGGTTTCGTCCAGGCACTTGCCCGCGGACGCGAGCGCGGTGTCGGCCTCGGCCTCGGCCCAGTCCCTGCCGCCCGCGGCCTCGACCAGCCCGGCGGCGTGGATGAGCTCGTTCTCGCTGAGCGAGTCCGGCCTGGCGAGCAACTCGGCGAGTTCCCGCCCCGGCTCGGTGCCGCTGGTCAGCGCCGCCACCACCGGCAGCGACTTCTTCCTGGTCCGCAGGTCGGACATGACCGGTTTGCCGGTCACCTCCGGTGCGCCCCAGATGCCGAGCAGGTCGTCGGTGAGCTGGAAGGCGAGGCCCACGTGCGCCCCGAACCCGGCCAGGCCCATCGCCAGCACCGCCGGCGCCCCGACGTAGATCGCGCCGATGCTGCAGGCGCACGCCATCAGCGCCGCGGTCTTGTCCCCGGCCATCTGCTTGCACTCGTCGAGCGTCACGTCCTCGCGGCGCTCGAAGGCCAGGTCGGAGCCCTGCCCGGCGATCAGCCGCTGCACCGCGGCGGCCAGGCAGCGGGACGCCCACAGGCCCTGCGGCGCCGGGCCCTCCAGCAGCAGGTCCTGGGCCAGCATCAGCAGCGCGTCGCCGGCCAGGATCGCCGCCCCGATCCCGTATACGGTCCAGGCCGTCGGCCGGTGCCTGCGCTCGGTGTCGCCGTCCATGATGTCGTCGTGCAGCAGCGAGAAGTTGTGCACGAACTCGACCGCGGCGGCCGCTGGCACGCCTCGCTCCGGCGCCGCGCCCGCCGCCCGGGCCGACAGCACGGCAAGGGCGGGGCGCAGCGACTTGCCGGACGTACGCGCCTCTGGCCTCCCATCCGCGTCGGTCAGGCCCAGGTGGTAGGCGGCGACCATGCGCACCTCGGGGCTCAGCCGGTCCACCGCGGTGGCGATCGCCGGCCCGACGAGGTCGCGGGCGGTCTCCACGCCCGCCGGGATCGTGGCGGTCATGACTGCCCCCGGGATCCTGCCGCGGCCCCGGCCTGGGCGTCGGCCTCAGCCGAGACGGCCGCCGTGACGTCGTCCGCGGGCGGCGCTGCCAGCGCGCGGATCAGTTCCTGTGCAGCGGTGCGTCCACTCCGCACGGCACCCTCCATCGTGTCCGGCCATCCGGTATCGGTCCATGCACCCGCCAGTACCAGCCCCGGGAGCGAGGTTGCGGCCCCGGGGCGCAGCGCGCCGCAACCCGGCGCCTGGCGGAACGTCGCCCGGCGCTCCCTGGTGACGAAGAAGTCGGTGACGCTCGCGTCGGCGGCCGCCGGGAACAGCGCCCGCAGCGCGGGCAAGAACCGGTCACGCAGTGTGGCAACCGGCACGTCGACATGGTCGTCGGCGGCGGAGAGCGAGACCGCCAGGTACTGCCCGGAGCGCAGGCCCGACACGGCGGTCTTGTCGAACACCCACTGCACCGGGGAGTCCACGGCGGCGGCGAACGGCAGTTCGGTGACCCGGCGGTCGTAGATCACGTGCACGTTGACGATCGGCGAGGTGCCAAGGTCGTCCCAGCGTGCGGCGCCCTGGACGCCGGCCGCGGCGGCCAGCCGAGCCGCCGGGCCCGCGGGGACCGCCAGGATCACACCGTCCGCGCTGATCGTCTCGTCCTGCCCGGGGGCCGCGCCGTCCGCGCCGTTGTCTGTGACCTGCAGGCTGAACCCGCCGGCCGGGCCGGGCTCGACCGAGGTTGCCTTCGCGCCGAGCCGGACCTGCGCGCCGAGGCGGCCCAGCAGGCCGGCCGCGGCACGCCCGTGCAGGTCGCCGAGCGGCACCGCCGGCACGCCGATGTCCGCGGCGCTGTTGCCGGACAGCAGCGCTGTCTTCAGCACCGTCGCCGCGAGCGGCACGCTGGCCTCGTCGCCGTCGATGTTCAGCGAGGAGACGATGAACAGGTCCCACAGCTTGCGGCGGGCGCGCTGGTCCTGGCCCCTGGCGCCGAGCCAGTCGCCGAGCCGGTGCGCGTCAAGACCGGGTTCCGCCAGGTCGAGCGAGCGCAGGGCGAGGGCGGCACGGGCCACCCGGAGCCGTTCCGGCAGCGACAGGAAACGGTATCCAGCGAGCGACGCGCCCAGGTGCAGCGGGGCTGGCAGCCCGGAGCGGCGCAGCCTGGCACGGCCGCCGGGCGACAGCACGGTGACGTCGAAGCGGTCCTGCATCGTGACCGAGCCGCTCATGCCGAGCTGGGCCAGGAGCTCGGCGTAGCTGGTGCAGCAGCGCAGGAACACGTGCTGGCCGGTGTCGACCGTCAGGTCGCCGCGGGAGAACGAGGCGGTCGCTCCGCCAAGCCGCGGCCTGGCCTCTAGCAGGGTGACCCCGATGCCGGCCTCGCGAAGCTCGATGGCGGCGGTGATGCCCGCCAGGCCGCCTCCGATCACGGCCACGTTGCGGGCGGTCATGCTGGGTCCCCCGCCGCCGGGC
>JASHOI010000651.1 GCA_030041195.1 Streptosporangiaceae bacterium
GCAGCGCAGCCTCGGCGAGGTTCAGCCTGGCCAGCTGCCAGCGGGTGCCGCCGCGCGCCGCCAGCAGCGCGGCCTCGGCCTGGCGCTGGCCCGCCAGCAGTCCCGTCGCCAGCCCCACGGCCACCGCCACGAGCAGCAGCAGCTGCAGCCCGCCGATCGCCAGCAGCGAGTGGGCCAGCACCAGGTTGCTCGCCATGTCGCCGAGCAGCGCAGGCAGGTTCGTGCTCAGGCTCAGGTAGCCGAGCGTGACGGTTTCCGGCATGAGCTGCTGTTCCGCGGTGATCTGCGCGGCCAGCGGACCGAGCTGGCTGTCCCTGATGCCCGACAGGTCAGGCTCGATGACCCAGGAGCCGGAGCTGACGGTCAGCGTCCGGCCGAAGGCGGCCTGGCTGACCACGAGCGGCCCATAGGTGGTGTGCCGGCCGCTCGAGTGGAAGCCGGCGGTGCCGATGAGATCGAGCCGCCAGTATGCCGACGCCGGGGCGCGTGGCCGGAAGATGCCGGTCAGCCGGACCAGGACCGGCCGGGCCGCGCCGCGGCCGTGCAGCGTGAGCACGTCGCCCGCTGACAGGTGCAGCAGGCTGGCGGTGGCCGCGGGGAGCGCGGCCGGGATCGGCTGGCCAGGCTGGGGCGCCGTGGGCCAGTGTCCGGCCGTGAGGACCGCGTTGGCCTGAATGGCTCCGGCAGCTGCGGCTTGCATCAGCGGCTGCCGCGTTGCGCCAGCCGCCGGGGGCAGGGCCAGCGGAGCCGACCACAGCGCCGTGTGGAAGGCGAATGGGACCGCTCCGAACGCGGACCGCATGGCGGCGTGCAGCGCGGTGGTCACGGCCGCGGCCTGGCCCGCCGTCAGCGGCCCGTTCACGAGCACCGATGTGCCGGGCGCGGTGACCAGCTTGCGCTGCGCGGCCTGCGGCACCGTCTGCCCGGCGAAGACGGCGAGCGCCGCCGCCAGCGCGGAGCCGGTGAGGGCGATCAGCAGGACGGCAGCGAGCACGAGCCGGTGAGCATTCATCCGGCCCAGGGCAAGCGGTACTTGTGACGAGCGCATCGTCTCCGCGTAAGCGCATCACCGGGCCGAACATTGATCAGCATATACCCGGAATGCAGCATCTGCCCCGGTCTCCCCCGCCCGGGGCCGGCGCCGCGGCGTGGGCCGCATCCATGCGGTTCCTCTATGGGTATCCCAGGGCATTGGCATTGGAGCTGACGGCGGCCGGATCTCTACCCTTTAACCCATCGGTTTAGTTCCCTTCTGGTTCCGGGGAGGCACGGTTGACTCAGGCAAGCGCAGTCCGGACCCAATGTCCCGCCGATCTGCTGACCGCGGTGCGCGATGCCACCGCGCAGCACGCCGACTGGCAGCAGACGGCGGCGCTGGTCGCCGACCAGCTCCGGCTGCACCTGCCCGGCCCGGACATCCTCACCGCCACCGAGCGCCAGGGCAGCGCCGACGGGTACGTCTGCCACACCCTGCACACCGAGCCGGACGGGTCGTTCTCGGTCTGCGCGCTGGTATGGCGGCCCGGGCAGCAGACGCCGATCCATGACCATGTCGCGTGGTGCGTGGTCGGCGTGGTGCAGGGTGCCGAGTACGAGGAGCTGTTCGCGTTGCGCGACGGCGGGACCGCGCTGGCGGAGGTCGGCAGGAACGTCAGCCAGACCGGGGATGTCAGCGGCTTCGCGCCGCCGGGTGACATTCACCGGGTCCGCAATCACGGCACCGAGGTGGCGATCTCGGTCCACGTCTACGGGGCCGACATCGATCGCCTCGGCACCAGCGTGCGCCGCACCTACGACCTCCCGGTGGCCGTCCGCTGACACCCCAGGCCCGTCCCTTATCTCCGGCCACGACCCCACGAACCTCCGGCCTGCACCCCCGCCGCCGTGAAGCAGCCAGGAACTGCTGGCCGTGCTGGAGTCCGCGTCGCGGTTGCAGCAGATGGTGCCTGACGCGGTTCTCGTTGGGGAGTCGGCCGCTGCCCTGTACCTCTCATGACGAGCGGTGAGCACACCGACGCCGCGATCAGGTCAGTGCAAGAATCCCTCCGCCAGCCAAAGCGACGCGGCCTTGGGCCGGCCAGGCCCACCGGGTCCAGCGCCGCAGCGACACCCAGAATGCCGCGCCGTGCCGTCCCCCGTGTCCGCACCGCGGCCGCCGCGATCGCCGTTTTCGCGTCACGGCAGTACGCGTGTGCCGGCGTCGCGGCTCGGCCGCCCGTTGGGCCGGGATTCCTGAAGATCTAGGAGGCTCGCGTGCGGTATTTGCCCCAGATCCTCCTAGATCTTTGGATCTTGAACGCTGGGGGGGCGTGGGAGCGCTAGCCGACCGACGAGTACGCGACGACGCCGCGGCGCAGCGCGGCGATCGCGCGCCGGGCGGTGTCGGCGACCGGCGCCGACCGGGCCGCGGCGGCGACCTGGTCCAGCAGGTCGATGAGCTGCTTGACCGCGCGGACGAAGTCGCCGGGCGTCAGGTCGGCCGACAGCACCTGCTCCAGCGGCCGGCCCCTGGCCCAGACGTGCGCGGTCCAGGCGAACCCGAGGTCCGGCTCGCGCAGGAACGACAGCTGGTGCTCCTTTTCCACGCCGTCGAGCTCGCCCCAGACCCTGATCATCTCCGCGAGCACCTCGCGTGACCGGCCGTGCGGCAGCCGCGGCGGGCTCGCGTCGTCGGGCCGGCGCGATTCGAAGGTCAGGGCGGAAACGCAGGCCGCCAGCTCGGCGGGTGCCAGGTCGTCCCACAGCCCCCGGCGCAGGCACTCGGCGACCAGCAGATCGAGCTCGGTGTACAGGCGGGCCAGGCGCCTGCCCTCCTCGGTCACCGTGTCGCCCTTGGTGTAGCCGAGCTGGTCGAGAACCGCGCAGACGCGGTCGAACGTCCGGGCGATCACGTGCGTCCGGCCGGCCACCCTGCGCTCCAGGGCCTCGGCCTCGCGCTCCAGGCGCAGATAACGCTCGGCCTGCCTGGCATGCTCCTCGCGGTCCGGACAGCCGTGGCACGGGTGCTCGCGGAGCTGCCGGCGCAGGCTCTCGATCGCCGGGTCATTCCCGCTTCCTGCGGTGGCCCGGCCGGCCCGCGGCGGCTTGCCCAGGTCGCGGGAGGCAAGCTTGTTGCGCATGGTCGACGCCAGGTCCCTGCGGTGGTTCGCCGACCGCGGGCTGAACCAGTTCGGTATCCGCACCCGGTCGATGGGCGTGACCGGCACCGGGAAGTCCGCCAGCGACAGCCGCTTGACCTGGCGGTTCGCGGTCAGCACGAGCGGCGCCGGCGGGTCGGCACCGGGCGACTCGAGCACCAGCGCGATCCCGGCCCGCCGCCCGCTGGGCACCTGGATGATGTCGCCGCGGCGCAGCTGCCCGAGCGACGCCACCGCCTCGGCCTGCCGGGCCGCGGAGCGCGCCCGCGCCTGGTCCCCCTCGCGCTGGGACAGCTCCCGCCTGATCGCCACGTAGCCCGCGAAGTCGCCGCGGTCGCAGGAAACATCGAGTTCGGCCATGGACTGCCGGATCCGGCGTGCCTGGCGGGCCAGCCCGACCACGCCCCGGTCCGCCTGGAACTGCGCGAACGACGACTCCAGCAGCGCGGCCGCCCGCCGCCTGCCGACCCGGCCGACCAGGTTGACCGCCATGTTGTAGGACGGCCGGAAGCTGGAGCTGAGCGGGTAGGTCCGGGTGCCGGCCAGGCCGGCCACCGCGAGCGGGTCCACCCCCGGCTGCCAGAGCACGACCGCGTGCCCCTCGACGTCGATGCCGCGCCGGCCGGCCCGGCCGGTGAGCTGGGTGTACTCCCCCGGGGTCAGGTCCGCGTGGTTCTCCCCGTTCCACTTGTCCAGGCGCTCGATGACCACCGTCCTGGCCGGCATGTTGATGCCCAGGGCGAGGGTCTCGGTCGCGAACACGGCCCGGATCAGTCCCAAGGCGAACAGCTCCTCAACGACCTCCTTGAACGTCGGCAGCATCCCGGCGTGATGCGCCGCGATCCCGCGCCGCAGCCCGGCCAGCCAGTCCCCGTAGCCGAGGACCGGCAGATCCTCCTCGGGGATGTCCGCGGTCCGCCGCTCGACCAGCGCGGTGATCTCGGCGGCCTCGTCCGGCGTGGTCAGCCGCAGGCCGGCGTCCAGGCACTGCAGCACGGCGGCGTCGCAGCCGGCCCGGCTGAAGATGAACGTGATCGCCGGGAGCAGGCCGGCCGCGTCCAGCCGGTCGATCACATCGGGGCGGCTCGGCACCCGGTACCTGGCCGGGCGCCGCCCGCCGCGAGCCGGCCGTCCGGGAGCGCTGCCCCGCCCGCCTCCCCGTCCCCCTTCACTCCTCCCGCCGCCCCACCCCTCTGCACCGCGCTGCGCGAGCCGCCGCAGCTCCGGGTTGACCTTCGGGCTTGCCCCGCCCCCCACCCACCTCCCCTTTCCCCCTTCACCTTCCCCCTTCACCGGCCCGGTCCCGCCCGCGGGCTCGGGCCCGGAGAACAGGTCGTACAGCCGCGAGCCCACGAGCATGTGCTGCCACAGCGGGACCGGGCGCACCTCGTCCACGATGACCGTGGTGCCGCCGCGGACGTCGGACAGCCAGTCGCCGAACTCCTCGGCGTTGCTCACGGTCGCCGACAGCGCGACGAGCCGCACCGACTCGGGGAGGTGGATGATCACCTCTTCCCACACCGCGCCCCGGAACTCGTTCGCCAGGTAGTGCACCTCGTCGAGCACGACGTAGCCGAGGCCGCCCAGCGTCGGCGAGCCCGCGTACAGCATGTTCCGCAGCACCTCGGTGGTCATCACCACCACCGGAGCCTCGCCGTTGATGCTGTTGTCCCCGGTCAGCAGGCCCACCGTGGCGGCCGAGTACCTGCGGACCAGGTCGGCGTACTTCTGGTTGGACAGCGCCTTGATCGGCGTGGTGTAGAAGCACTTGCGCCCCTCGGCCAGCGCCAGGTGCACGGCAAACTCGCCGACCACCGTCTTGCCCGAGCCGGTCGGCGCGGCCAAAAGAACCCCGTGCCCCTCGTTCAGGGCCCTGCACGCGTCCAGCTGGAAGGGATCGAAGCTGAAGTCATACAGTGCCTGGAACGCGGCGAGTTCCGGCCCGTCTTCGGTCAATCGGCTGGTCCAGGAGGCCGCCCGATATCGACGCCGTCGCGGGACGGCGCGTCAAGGTCGATCGGGGACGCCTCGTCGTCGGACAGGCCCGCGTACGGGGACGGGATCCTCGCGCGCCGCCGGTCGTTCATCCAGATCAGCACCTCGGCCACCTCGATCAGCAGCACGCAGGGCACGGCCAGCAACAGCATCGTGACCGGGTCCGGGCTCGGCGAGGCGATGCCCGCGAACACGAACACCAGGAAGATCATGATGCGGCGCCACTTCCGCATCCGGTCGTGGTTGATGACGCCGACCAGGTTCAGCATCACCAGGAGCAGCGGCAGCTCGAACGCCAGCCCGAAACCGAGGATCATGGCCTGGAAGTAGCCGAGGTAGTTGGAGACCGTCGGGTAGACCTGGATCCCGCTCGGGGCCAGCGCGATCAGGTACCTCAGCCCCCGGCTCATCACGAAGTAGGCGAGGGTGGCGCCGCCGAGGAACAGCGGCGCGGCGGTGAACACGAACACGTAGGTCCACCGCTTCTCGCGCTGGTAGAGCCCGGGCGCGATGAACGCCCAGAGCTGGTAGAGCCAGTACGGGGACGTGACGATCAGCGCGAACCAGAACGCGAGCTGCAGCCAGATCGTGAACGGGTCGAGCACCCCGATGACGATCAGCTTGGTGTGGTCGGCGTGCGCGGCGGCCTTGAACGGGTGGTACACGAAATTCCAGAGCCGGTCGTGTACCGGCGGGATCAGCCCGACGGCGAGGCCGACGAGTATCACGGCCACGGCCTTCATCAGCCGGTTGCGCAGCTCACGGAGGTGATCCATGAGCGGCATCCGGCCATCGGGGTTCGCCCGTCGCTGCGACTGCGCGATCTTGTTGCCCAGCAGGCGCGCACCCGTGATGGTGTCACCCAGCTTCGGCATGGTCAGCTACCGGGGGAAGGAGGCGGGCTCAGCCGGGCTGCTGCGTCTGCGGGACCTCTGCCGGGGTGCCATTGGCAACCGCGTCGGCCACCGGCTGTGGCCGCTGCTGCAGGTCGCGGATCTGCTGCTGCAGCGCGTCGATCTGCGCCTGCTGCGTCATTGCGGGCAGCGCCTGGACCGAGGGCTGCTGCTGGGGCTGCTTGGCCTGCTCTTCCTCATCGGGGTGCAGGTTCGTGACCTCGGCCTTGAGGATACGCATGGACCGGCCCAGCGAGCGGGCGGCGTCGGGCATCTTCTTCGACCCGAACAATACAATCAGGACAACCGCGACGATTAGTACTTTCCACGGGCTGTCAAACAAGTCGCCAATCATGTCAGTCCCCATTCAGCGGGAAGCGCGTTCCCGCGCCTTGGGTCGCTTGCACCGAAAGTCTACACAAGACCGCCTCCAAGGGCACTGCTCAGGCGTACTGGGCCAGCGCGTCGGCGGCGTCCTCACGGATCCCCGCGGCCAGGTCCTCCGGGGAGATCACCCGGCCGTCCTCGCCGAGCCGCAGCGCCAGCCGCCGGACCATCCGGGTATCCGGGGTGCGCAGCCAGACCCGGAGCCGGCCGTCACCGAGCTCGGTGATCCGCTCACACGGGTAGTAATCGGCCACCCAGCGGCCCGCGGCCGACAGCTCCAGCTCCACCTCGACGTCATCGGCCGACGGCCGGAACAGCCCCTGGTCGACGTCCCTGGGCTCGGCCCGGGCCGGCACCGACGCGGGCTCGTCGAGCACGGCCAGGTCCAGCACCCGGTCCAGCCGGAACAGCCGCACCGCCTCGGCGCGCAGGCACCAGCCCTCCAGGTACGTTCTGCCCTCAACGACCAGCAGCCGCATCGGGTCGACGTCCCGCTCGGTGGCCTCGTCGCGGCCGGGGACGTAATACGACAGGTGCAGCCGCCTGCCCCGGTCGATCGCGTCCCGGATCTGAGCCGCCGCGTTTCTGGTGCCGCGGTCGTCGAGCTGCACCGCCACCTGGGCGCTCACCGCGCCCGCGGCGCCGGCCGCGGCCTCCAGCTTGGCGATCGTCCGGCTGAGCGCCGAGCGCTCCTCCAGGCTCGGCAGCTCGGCGATCATCCGCAGCGCGACCAGCAGCGCGCTTGCCTCGTCCACGCCCAGGCGCAGCGGGCGGTCGAACGACTCGGCCTCGCTGATCACGATCTCGCCGCCCTCGTAGGAAAGGTCGATCGGGCAGTAAGGATCGGGCGAGCGCAGCTCGACGCACCACAGCATGTTGAGGTCGTCGACGAGCTCGCGCTCGCTGATGCCGAACGCCGCCGCGGTCTCGGCCAGCCCCACGACCTTCCTGCTGACCACGTAAGGAACCAGGGCGAGCAGCCGCTGCAGCCGGCCGGTGGCCGGCATCACCCGCGGCGGCGCTCCCGGCCGCGGGCGGGACCCTGCGGTGGCTGTCATGCCAGGGCTCCCTTCAGCCGGCCGATCACGGCCTCGCGCAGATCGGCTGGCTCGATCACCACCGCGTCGGCACCAAATGAGGCGAGATGCTCGCTATGCCAGCCCACGTCCGTAAACGTCACCTCGACCAGATCCCATCCCGGCCGCTCCGGGTCCGGCCGCACCGCGCTGGCGCCACGCCGGAGCCCGTACCCGGCACCGCGGCGGACCTGCAGCACCGCCGTGCGCTGCGGCGTGTGATCCCACTCCCGCACCAGCTCGCGCACGTCGGTGCCGGGCGGCACCGTGACGGTGCCCGGCGGCCCGCTGAACGTCACCGGGCCGTCGATGCGGCTCAGCCGGAACACCCGCGTCTCGCCCCGGTCGGTGTCCAGGCCGGCCACGTACCAGCGGCCGTGCCGGTTCACCACGCCCCACGGCTCGAGCCGGCGCTGCTGGGACGCGCTGCGGCCGGGTGTGAGGTAGCCGAACGAGACCGGCCGCCGGTCCCGCACCGCCTCCCAGAGCGGGCCGAACGCCGCCTCTCCGGTCTGCAGCCGTGGCTCGATGCCCGGCTGCGTGGTCTCCTCCGCGTCGATCCCGGCGGCCCGCAGCTTGAGCAGGGCCCCGGCCGCGGCCCCGGCAAGCTCGGCGCGCCGCCAGACCCGGGCGGCGAGGCCCAGGACCGCGGCCTCGTCGGGTTCCAGCCTGATCTCGGGCAGCCCGTACACCTGGCGTGGTATCCGGTATCCCGGTTCCTCGTCCGGGGTCGCGCTGACCCCGGTCTCCAGCGGGATCCCCAGCTCGCGCAGTTCGTCCTTGTCGCGCTCGAACATGCGCTTGAAGGCGTCGAACGACTCCGGGTAGCCGGGGACCGCGTCCCTGATCTGGGATGCGGTGAGGTACTTGCTGGCCGAGAGCAGGCAGACGACCAGGCTCAGCAGCCGTTCCGTCTTGCGCCGTGACATTCCTGGCACGTTCCTTTTCTCTCCCCCGCCTCCAAGCACCGACCGTACCTTGCCGCGGCGCTCAACAGGGGCACTGGCGCGGGTTTCCTGGCCGCCGGGTGACGCCCGCGTCCACTACCCTGCCTTCGTGATCAGGTGGCGCAGCGGGGTGGTGTCCGTCCTGCGGCGGGAATGGGCCGGCGCGGTCGAGGTCGAGGTGGCCGTCGACGGCGCAGCGGTCAGGGCGCTCGCCTACCCGGAGCTCACCGGCCGCCCGCAGCCAGGCGACCGGGTGCTGCTCAATACCGGCGCGCTCGACCTGGGCCTCGGCACCGGCGGGTACGCGCTGGTGGTCGCGCTGCCAGACCGGCTGCCGCCGGATCGCGACGGCCCCGGCCACCTGATCAAGGCACGGTACACGCCGCTGCAGGCGACCGTTCTCGGCGCCGACGAGCAAGGCTCCCCGTACCATGGGCTGCTGCTTGACGCGGACGATCTGGACGGCATTCCGGTCGTGGTCGCCGATCTGCACTCGGCCCTGCCCGCCGTTCTCGCCGGGTACCGGCACGAGCTCGGGTCCGCTGGTGGCGCCTTGTCGCGGGCCGTCTACGTCATGCTGGACGGAGCCGCGCTGCCCGCGTGGTTCTCCCGCACGATCGCGGCGCTGCGCGATGCCGGCTGGCTGGCGGCGACGGTGACCGTGGGCCAGGCGTTCGGCGGTGACCTGGAGGCGGTGACGCTGCACAGCGGGCTGCTGGCCGCGCGGCACGTGCTGGGCGCCGGCCTGGTCGTGGTGTCCCAGGGGCCCGGCAACCTGGGCACCGGCACCAGGTGGGGGTTCTCCGGGGTCGCCGCCGGCGAGGCGGTCAACGCGGCGGCCGTGCTCGGCGGCAGGCCGGTGGCGTCGCTGCGGATCAGCGACGCCGACCCGCGTGAGCGGCATCGCGGCATCTCGCACCACAGCCTGACCAGCTACGGGCGGGTGGCCCTGGCCCGGGCCGACGTCGTGCTGCCGGGCCTGCCCGGCGAGTTTGGCGAACGGATCACCGCCGCCGCCGCGCCGCTGGCAGCCAGGCACAACCTGGTGGTGGTGAGCGTCGCCGGCCTGGAGCCCGCGCTGCGGGCCTGCCCGGTGCCGCTGTCCACCATGGGCCGCGGGCTGGACGAGGACCTCGCCTACTTCCTGGCCGCCGCCGCCGCCGGACGCCACGCGGCGGTGCTGGCGGCCGAGCGCGCCGCGGGACAATGAACCAACGAGAATGGCGACACCAGCTATAGGAGAGGCGGTGCTGATGGGATTCGCAGCGAAGGCGAGGCGGCTGCCCGGGCGGGTTACGGCCGGCGCGTTCATCCTGAACGCGGGCCTGGGCAAGTGGTCGGCCGACGAGGAGACAGCCGCCAGGCTGCACGGCATGGCCGTCGGCAGCTACCCGTTCCTGGCCAGGCTCAAGCCCAAGGACTTCGCGCGGCTGCTGTCGATCGGCGAGCT
>JASHOI010000652.1 GCA_030041195.1 Streptosporangiaceae bacterium
GCCCCCGCCGCGGCCCGGCGCAGCACCGCCGCCGCGTCGGCGAACCCGGCGGCGCTGAGGTCCACGGCGGCTCGAAGCTGGCCGATCTCCCAGTCATCCTTGACCAGCCGGAGCTCGGCCAGGCTGGCGCGAAGCCACTGCTCGTCCCCGGCGTCTGCCACCGGGACGGCGTCGACCTGCGGATCGGTGCCCCGCACCACGAGGTACCCGTCGTCCGGGCGCAGTCCGTCCAGGACCGCGTCGAGGCCGGCCCGCGGGACGCAGGCGACGCCCAGCCGCTCGGCGAGATCGGCCAGTTCCGGGCGCGGCCCCACCCACAGCTCGCCGTTCGCCCCGTCCAGCCAGAAGCTGTCATCGTCACGGCCCGACGGCGGCCGCACATAGAGCGTCGCTTCATGGTCCCCGCCGGCCGGATCGAGGACCAGCACTCCGCCGGGCGTCTGATCGCCGGTGAGCCAGACGTAATTGCTGTCCGGGCGGAACGGGTAGTGCGAGTCACCGGCCCGCAGCCGCGGCTGGCCTGCCGGAATGATCAGCCGGGTGCCGGGCCACCGTGCCGAGAGGGCCGCGCGGCGCTTCGCGGTCAGCCTGGCGGGCGGGCCCGGGGGCAGGCCAGCCGGCCCGGCATCCCGGGACCATCCCTGCCGCATGTACTCGGACAGCCGGGCCGACGGCGGCTCGCGGAATGAGGTCCTCCGGTACGTCATCACCCTTGCAGTTTCACGGCGCCGCGGCGGCGCTGCCAATGCGCAAGTGTCGGACGCCCGGGGTTTCCCGCTGCGACGATTGTTAAATCCTCGTGCTTGACCGGGTCTGTGAACTAGCCAAAACTGGGGCATTATCCCTGCGCGCAGATCGCGGATCGGTCGTGGCACTGAACGAACTGCAGGCTCTCGTCGAGGACCTATCCCGGCGTCTCGGGGCTCCGGCGGTGCTTGAAGACCACGAGCAGCGCATGGTCGTGTACTCGGCGCAGGACGGGCCGATCGACGAGGTCCGCCGGCATTCGATCCTGATGCGCGAGACCCGCCCGGAGGTCAAGCACTGGTTCCGCCAGTTCGGCATCGTGCATGCCAGCTCGCCGCTGCGCATACCCAGCCATCCGGAGCTGGGAATCCTCGGCCGGCTGTGCGTCCCGGTGCGCTTTCGGGGCCGGCTGCTCGGTTTCCTGTTCCTCATCGACGACGTGCGGCGGCTGGACGGCCCCGACATCGAGCTGCTCGAGCGCGTCAGCCACCACGCCGGGCTGCTGCTGTACGAAGACGAGCTTGACCGCCGGCTGTGGTCGAGCGTGCTCTCTCATCTGCTGGCCCCTGATCTGGAGATGCGCCAGGTCGCGGCCTCGCAGCTGGTCGAGCAGGGCCTGGCGGCGGCGGGCGCGCCGCACGCGGTCGTGGTGGTCCGGCCGGCGAGCACTCCGGCGCCCGGTGCCGAGGAGGTCATCGGCGAGGCAATGCTCGAGCTGCTGCGCAGGCGGGTCCAGCCGGGCCTGCTGCAGATGGCCCGCCCGGATCACGGCGTGCTGCTGGTCCCGGTCACCTCGGCCGACGACGACCGTCAGGTGCTCGTCACCGCTCGTGAGGCCGCGGCCGCGCTGGCCCGCGGGATGCGCAGCAAGCCGAATGGCGGCGACGTGCGCGTGATCACCGGGATCGGCGACCCGCAGCCGCAGCTTGCCGACGCTCACCACTCCTACCGCGAGGCCCTGCTGGCCGCGAAGGTGGCTACCGCGGTACCCACGGTGGGTGACGTGGCCCACTGGCGGGACCTCGGCGCGTTCCGGGTACTTGTGCAGGTGCCGCTGGGCGACGACGTCCGCACGTCGTGCGTCGACCCCCGGCTGCTGCGGCTGATCGGTCTCGACGACGACCTGGCCGGGACCGTCGAGACCTACCTCGATCTCGGCTGTGACGCCAAGCGGACCGCCGAGCAGCTTCGGCTGCACCGGGCCACGCTGTACTACCGGCTGGCGAAGGCGGTCCGGCTCACCGGCGCGGATCTGCACGACGGCAACGACCGCCTTGCCCTGCATCTCGGCTTCAAGCTGGCCCGGCTGAACGGAAGTTACCCGCCCGCCGGGCCCAGCCGTCCGGAGCCTATTTCGTGAAGTACCAGTACTCGGGCAGGAACGTGTACAGCGGGTCGAACGTGACGCCCTTCAGGTTGCTCTTGACCGCCTGGATGAAGTAGATCTGCGGCACCCAGATGAACGGCAACTGCTCGGCGGTGAACGTGGCGTACTGGTGGAACAGCGTCATGCTGCTGTTGTCCTGGATCGAGTCGATCAGGCTGTTCATCGTCGAGTTGGAGTAACCGCCCGAGTTCGACGGCGCGTTGGTCAGGAACAGCGGCTCGCCGGTCGGCAGGTAGCCGGGGCCGTCGTATGCCCAGCCGGACAGATCGATCATCTGCCAGGTCGGGTTCGTCGAGACGCCCACCCCGAGCAGCGTGCTGAACGACTCAGCGTTGATCGACAGCGAGATGCCCGCCTGCGCCGCGTCTGACTTGTACGTGTCCACCTGCCCCGCCAGCGCGGTGCTGCCCGACGTGTAGTCCAGGGTGAACTTGGCCTGGGTGCCTGCCTTGATCCCGGCGCCGCACTTTGCCGGAGTCTCGCAGGTCATGATGCCGCCCACCATCTTCCAGCCGTGGCTTTCCAGCACGCTCTTCGCCTTGGCGATGCTGAACGGGTAGGCGCCCGCCCCGCCGTTGGCCTTCTCAACCGCGGGCTCGAACGCGTTGGCGGGCTCGGGAGGAACCGGCCCGGTCGTTGGGTACGCGTAGCCGCGGTAGATGGCCTTCGAGATGCCGGTCTGGTCGTTGACGTACATCAGCGCCTGGCGGAAGTACAGCTGCTTGAACACCGGCCCGGCGGCGGGGTTGTTGAAGTTGATCTGCGTGTAGGCGATCGCGTAGGTGTAGAACGGCTGCAGCGCGTACCCGGACCCGAGCGGGTTGGACGACGGCAGCGACTGGTCCAGCGGCTTCTCCGGGAGGTCGGCCGGCGGTACCTCGCCCACGTCCAGCGAGCCGGTCTTCAGCGCCGTGTACATGGCGACGTCGCTGGTGTAGTCGACGTACTTGAGCTCGGAGAGGGCCGGCTTCGGTGAACCCGAGTAGGCCTTGTTGGGCACGAAGACATCCGGGCCGCTGACGTTGAACGCGGTCAGCTTCCACGGGCCATCGACAACGGCCCAGATCGGGCTCGTCGCGTACGTGGCCGTGTCCTTGGCCTGGGCGGTGAGGAAGCTCCACACCGCCGCGCAGTCGGAGGCGGTCGTGTGGCACCCGCCGCTTCCGGGCTTGGCGCCCATGCTGGTCACGTCCCAGGCCAGCGGCATCGGCGTGATCTCGGCGAGCTGGTTGTAGGTGAACCACGTCGACGCGTACGTCTTGGTCAGGTGGAGCACGATCGTGTCCGGGCCGGTGACCGAGAACGACGCGAGATTGTCCGGCAGGGTCCCGGGCGTGTAGCCGCCGTACTGGGCCTTCTCCGCCTTCATCATGTTCAGCCAGAACGCCACGTCCTGCGCGTCGACGGTTTCCCCGTCCGCCCACTTCCAGCCCTTGAGCTGGACCGTGACCGTCTTTCCGCCGTCGCTGTAGACGGGCGGGTCGGCGGGCGACAGCGCGTAATTGACCTGGACCGAGGTGCCGTTGTTGCCGAACATGTACAGCGGCCGGTACAGCATGTACTCGAAGTTCTGCCCGTTGGGAACGCTCTCGTCGGCGATGGGGACGAATGGCCAGATCCAGGTCGGGCTCTGCCCGCTGACCCACCCGTACGTGGCAACGCCGCCCTTGACCGGCGCACCCGACGAACTGGGTGGGGCACTCGACGAGGCGCACGCGCTGAGCGCCAGCGCGGCCGCGGCTCCGGCCGCCACGAGCCCGAGCAGGCCGCGTCTGGTCCTGCTCACCGGTGCCCAGCGCCCGCTCGGCGCCTGACCTAGCTTCATCTCGGTGCTCCCCTCTCAACATCGCGGTTGCGAGGTTGTCGGCATCGCGCCGATTTGCGCTTACCGGCTGGCTAGTGCGTCGTTATCGCAGCAAAGACCGGTTTGCCGAGCTTCTAGATCCGGAATTTACTGCGGCGGCCCGGTGCAGGAGAACGGGCAATTGTCGAAAGCTAGCCGGGCCATCTGCGACAAATGACAAATGCGATCGGCGAGCCCCTATTCCCTATGCAAGGCCAGGGAAAAGCTGAGACGATCTGAGCATGAAGCTACTTGCCAGTAACTGGCGTCGCGTGGCCGGGCTGACTGCCGCGCTGGCCGTCGTTGCCTGCATCGCAGCGCCCGGTGCCGGGGCCGCGGTTTCGTTAGCAGCGTCTGGCCAGGCCAGGACCGGCCCGGCGGTGGCGAGCCAGCCCAGCCAGACGGCGTCGTCGGCCGTTCTGCCGGCCGCGCCGATAGGCCACGCTGGCCGGTGGATCACCGACGCGACCGGCAAGGTGCTGCTGGTCTCGGGCGTGAACATGGTCAACAAGATCACGCCGTACACGCCGGCGGCGGACGGCTTCGGCGGCGCCGACGCGGCGTTCCTGGCGGACAACGGGCTCGACGCGGTGCGCGTCGGGGTGCTGTGGGAGGCCCTCGAACCGGAGCCCGGCGTGTTCAACGACAGCTACCTGGCCAGCATCGCGTCCACGGTGGACACGCTCGGCTCGTACGGGATCGTGTCGCTGCTGGACTTCCACCAGGACATGTACAACGAGGAGTTCCAGGGGGAGGGGGAGCCGGCCTGGGCGATCGACGACGACGGGCTGCCCATCTTCCCCGAGCTCGGATTCCCCGGCAACTACTTCCTGATGCCCGCGCTGCAGGCCGCCTACGACAATTTCTGGGACAACGCGACCGTCGACGGCGAGGGCCTGCAGGACTGGTACGCGGGAGCGGTGCAGCACGTCGCCGCGTACTTCAACGGCAACCCCTACGTCCTCGGCTACGACCTGTTCAACGAGCCGTCCCCGGGCTCGGACATCCTGACCTGCTTCACCCCCGACGTTGGGTGCCCGTCCCTGGACGCCGAGCTGACCTCGTTCTACACCACGGTGGACGAGGCGGTGCGGCAGGTGAACACCAGCGCGCTGCTGTTCGGCGAGCCGTGGCTGTCCTTTGACACGGGAGTTCCCTCGTCGCTCGGCTCGACCGGCGACGCGGAGCAGGGCTTCTCGTTCCATGACTACTGCCCGTTCGACAGCGTCTCGACCGAGCTGGATTTCGCGTGCCCGTCGTTCAACGCCGATGCGTTCGAGAACGCCGACGCGGTCAGCGCGAGAACCGGCGACGCGCTGCTGCTGACCGAGTTCGGCGCCACCGACGACACCAGCATCCTGAGCGAGGTGGTCGCCGACGCCGAGCAGTACCAGGTGGGCTGGCTGATGTGGTCGTTCTGCGACTGCGATGACCCGACCACCTCGTCGACCTCGGAGGGCCTGGTGAACGACCCGGCGGACGCTCCGACCGGGAGCAACGTCAACACCGCGATGCTGGATGCGCTGGCCGTTCCGCATCCCGAGCTGGTCGCCGGGACGCCGGACTCCTACGGGTACGACCCGTCGACGAGCGTGTTCAGCCTGACCTACAGCACCGAGCGCGCCGACGGGACCGGCGTCTTCGCCAGCGGCTCGCAGACCAGCATCGCCGTCCCCGCCATCCAGTACCCGGACGGCTACCAGGTCGACGTCAGCGGCGGGACGGTGGTCTCCGAGGGCGGCATCCTCGACATCGCAAGCTGCCCGGCCGCGACCACGGTGACCGTCACCGTGCAGCCAGGATCGGGAACAACCGGCAGCTGCTAGCCCCAGGTCGGCCCGCACGGCTGATCAGCCGGGGATTTCGGCTGGGGCATCGTCCGAGCACGCGTGTGCCGGCGTTGCGGCCCCGCTGCCCGTTCGGCTGGGATCGCTAAAGATCTAGGAGCCTGGGCGGCGGCATATGCCCCGAATCCTCCTAGATCTTCGGCGAACCGGGGCGGCGGGCACGAGAGCGGCTTGTGGCGCGATCACGGAACCCGCGGCGTGGCCGGCGGGCACGGCCCGGAATCCGTCCACGTCGGGGAGCTCAGGCATGGTCAGCCCCCGCGGCG
>JASHOI010000653.1 GCA_030041195.1 Streptosporangiaceae bacterium
AGGCAGGGGGCCATCACCGGGCTTGCCGCGACCGGCGGCGTGATCACGTCGGCGGGCGCCGTGCTGGCCGGCACGTTCGCCATGCTCGGCACGCTGCCGCTGGTGATCTTCACCGAGATCGGCTTCGCCGTCGCGCTCGGCGTGCTGCTGGACACGATCATCGTCCGGTCGGTTCTGGTGACCGCGCTGACCCTGGATTTCGGCCGCTGGATGTGGTGGCCGAGCCGGCTGGCCCGGCGGGCCGCCGGAACCGCCGCGGCCGACGCCGCGCCCAGAGCCGCGGTGCACTGACCGCGCCCAGAGCCGCGGCGCACCAATCCAGCGCCGGAAGCCGCGGCGCACCAATCCAGCGCCGGAAGCCGGTGGGCTAGCGGCGGTGCCGGCTCCACCTGGGCCCGATGAACGCCCAGCCGGTCTCCCAGCCCGCCAGCCGCCGGCGGTCCATCAGCCACCGGACCACGACCCCCACGAACAGCAGCAGGGTCGCCAGAATGAGCGGGGCAAGCACCTCGGCCCCGAGCTCGCGCTTCATCAACTCGGAGCGCATCAGCGGCATCCCGGTTGGCCGGCCGGAACCGTTGACCCAGACCGGCACGGTCGTGCCGGCCGAGGTGCCCGGCACGGCCGGAACCTGCCCGGCCAGCTGCCGCCCGCCCGGCCCGGACCAGCGCGCCAGCGTCATGACGTCGAAGTTCCAGGACGTCCGCAGGTCAAAGGTGGGCAGCGCGGGCGCCGTTTTGAGCAGCACCGCTGGCACCTGGTGCCATGACTGCTGGGCACGCTGCTCGAGCGAGCCCCCGTGCTGCACCCACTGGCCAGCCACGATCCAGGACACTGGCGCGCCGACCAGGAACACGGCCAGCAGCAGGGCCGTGATCCATGCCTCGATCCGGTCTGTGCGGCGCCGCAGCGGGCTCCTGCCCATCCAGAGCCGCCGGCCGAGCCGGGTAAGCCGGCCCGTCTTCACGAGCCGCCCGATCCGCACCGCTCTCTCCTCCGCATACCTGTCCCCCATGACCCCGGCTAAATTGTTACTCCCGCGGCAAGGACGCCGGCATCCGGGGTAGGGCCCTGAGCGGCGCGCCAGGTTACATCGAGATCACAGCGGCGCCGGTGAACCGCTCGGCAGCGAGATCGGCCACCGCCTGGTCCGCCTTGTCGAACGGGTACGGGTTGACCGTGACCTGCAGCCGGAGCCGCTCGGCCAGCCGGAGGAACTCCTCGCCGTCGCCCCGGGTGTTCGAGGTGACGCTGCGCAGCACCCGCTCCTGGAACAGGTGTTCGTCGTAGTTCAGCGAGGGAATGTCGGTCAGGTAGATCCCGGCGACGGCGAGCGTGCCGCCGCGGTCCAGCGCCGCCAGCGCCGGCGGGACCAGCGTGCCGACCGGCGCGAACAGGATCGCCGAGTCGAGCGGCTCGGGCGTTGGGTCGAAGGAGTCCTGGGTGGAAGCGACGCCGAGCTCGCGGGCCAGCTCGCGCGCCTTCTCGCCGCGGGTGAACACGTGCACGGCGGCCCCCTGCGCGATCGCGACTTGCGCGACCAGGTGCGCCGACCCGCCGAATCCCCAGATCCCGAGCCTGCCGCCGGGCGGCAGGTCGGCGAGCTTCAGCGCCCGGTAGCCGATGATGCCGGCGCACAGCAGCGGCGCCAGCTCGGCGTCGGTGAAGCCCTTCGGCAGCTCGTATACGTACGCGTCGGCCGCGACCAGGTAATCCGCGTACCCGCCGTGAAAGTCCCAGCCGGTGTAGATCGAGTTCGGGCACAGGTTCTCCCGGCCCTGGCGGCAGTACCGGCAGGACCCGTCCGTGCCGCCCAGCCAGGCGGCCCCGACCCGGTCCCCGGTGGCGAACCTGGACACGCCGGGGCCGGTGGCGACCACCTCCCCGACGACCTCGTGGCCCGGCGTGACATCCGGCGCCTTCGGCGGCAGGTCGCCCTCGGTCAGGTGCAGGTCGGTCCGGCAGACCCCGCACCGGATCACCTTGATCAGCAGCTGGCCCGGCCCCGGCTCGGGGACCGGCCGATCGATCAGCCGCAGCGGGCCGGTCTCGACCGGCCCGGGCTTGTGCACCACCCACGCGCGCATGCAGCCAGGCTATGCCCGGCCGTTCCCGGCGCCGTCCCGGGCCTTCGGGCCGGCGCGTTTCGCGCCATACCCGCACAGCGGTTCGGAAAAGTCCGGTTCCGGCCGGACAAAACCGAACCACTATCGCCGGCCACCCAGAAGCGCGCCGAAGGTAGACTAGATTTCGTGGCTTACCGAAACGCCAGCACGACGACGCCGGGTGAACCCCGGCGCGCCGCGGCGTGACCTGACCACGACCACTAGGCCCCGGGAGCAGCATCCCGGGGCTTTTCGCGCGCCAGCCACGGGAGGGTGCCTCCAAGCGGGCCTCGGACTACGGACGAGAACCGGGTAACGGAGGCACCGATGCACACCAACCAGCCACCCGCCGGACAGCCGGCGCCCGCAGCGCCACGAGCGCCCGCAGCGCCACGAGCGCCCGCAGCGCCGCAAGGACCCGCCGACCACCGGCGGCTGGGCCGCGAGCTGCGGCTGTTCGCCACCGATCCGCTGGCCGGCGCCGGGCTGCCGCTGTGGCTGCCCGACGGCGCCGTGATCAGGGCCGAGCTGGAGCGGCTGGCCGCCGAGGAAGCGATACGCGGCGGCTGCCAGCGGGTCTATACCCCGGTGCTGGCCAGGCGGGCCCTGTTCGAGCGGTCCGGGCACTGGGCCAAGTTCGCCGACGACATGTTCCCGCCGATGCGGGTGGGCGACGGGGAGGGAGGCGCGGGCGAGGAACTGGTACTGCGGCCGGCGAACTGCCCGCACCATGCCCTGGTCTACGCCTCGCAGCAGCGCAGCGTCCGTGACCTGCCGGTTCGCCTGTCCGAGCTCGGCAGCATGTTCCGCAGCGAGCTGTCCGGCGTGCTCGGCGGGCTGTCCCGGGTCCGGCAGATCAACCTCGACGACACCCACGTGTTCTGCGCCCCGTGGCAGGTGCGCGACGAGATCATGCGCGGCATGGCGGCGGTGCTGCGCTGCTACCGGCTGCTCGGCATCGACGTCGCACGCTACCGGCTGTCCCGGCGCGGCAGCGGCGACGGTTACCTGGGCGACGCTCGGCTGTGGGCCGACGCCGAACGCGAGCTCGCCGCCGTGCTCGACGACCTCGGGCTCGACTTCGAGGACGCTCCCGGCGAGGCAGCGTTCTACGGGCCGAAGATCGATGTGCAGGTCACCGACCCCGCGGGGCGGGAGGAGACTCTTTCGACAGTGCAACTCGATTTCAACGGGCCGGAACGTTTCGATCTCCGCTTTACCGGCTCCGATGGCGCGAGGCAGCGGCCGGTGATGATCCACCGCGGGGTGCTGTCCGCGATGGAACGGCTGGTCGCGCACCTCATCGAGCAATACCACGGCGCGTTCCCGCCGTGGCTCGCGCCGGTTCAGCTGGTGCTGCTTCCCGTCGCCGAGCCGAACGCCGAGCGGGCCCGGCGGGTCGCCGACCGGGCGGCGGACGCCGGGCTGCGGGCCAACTGGGATCCGGCAGATGCCACTCTGGGAGCCAGGATCCGCCGGGCCCATGACCGCCGGATCCCGTACATCGCGGTGATCGGCGACCGCGAGGCCAGCGATGACACCGTCGCGCTGCGGCTGCGGGACGGCCGCCGTCTGGACGGCGTCGGCGCCGACCGGCTGATCTCGCACGTGGCGGGCCTGGTCGCCGACCGCTCCGCCGACCTCGGCTTCCGGTAAACGCCGGAATTCACAATGGGCATTAAGCGAATTTCCCCTAGGGGGTCTGTTTTCCCCTAGGGGTATATTTGCGGCTCGCATTATTTCAAGTTGCCATTCGGCCGGTCACCGCGCCGCCATACTTAAATGGCTGCGCGGAATACCGCATGGAAGGTCCACTTCATGAGATTCCGGACGAGGCGGGGTAAGGTCCTGGCCTGCGTGGCGGCGGCCGCCGGGCTCGCGGCCAGCGCGCTTTTGGTGGCCGCCGTATCGAGCGCGTCGACCGCGGCCGCGGCGTGCCGGGTGGGCTACACGGTGCAGAGCGAGTGGGCCAACGGGTTCTCGCTCGCGGTCGCGATCACCAACGAGGGTTCCCCGATCACAAGCTGGACGCTGGCCTACTCCTACGCCGGCAACCAGCACGTGACCGAGGGCTGGGACGGGACGTGGGCCCAGTCCGGTGCGCACATCACCGTGACGAACGCGTCGTGGAACGGCTCGCTCGGCACCGGCGCGACCGCCTCGGCCGGCGCGAACTTCGGCTACAGCGGCGCCAACGAGGTGCCGACCGCGTTCACGGTGAACGGCACCACCTGCAGCAGCGCCGCGGCCCCGGCCTCCTCGCCGAGCGCGGCGGCCACGCCGGCGGCCACGGCCACGCCGAGCCCGGCGGCCG
>JASHOI010000654.1 GCA_030041195.1 Streptosporangiaceae bacterium
GCCTCCCGCCGCTCCGCCGCCTCCCGCCGCTCCGCCTCCCGGCGCTCCGCCGCTTCCCGCCGCGCCGCTTCCCGCCACTCCGTGGCGGCTGGAGAGCCTGCCCGGGCCGGAGGATCTGCGCCAGGAACGCCGGCAGCGGCGGCAGCGGCCGGACCGGCCGGATCGGCCCGCACACCGCGCCGAGAGGCCTGCCGCTGAACCGCCGCCCTTGGCCGAGAAGCCCGCGGCTGAACCGCCGCCGTTGGCCGAGAAGCCAGCGGAACCGGCCCCCGCGGCAGCGGCCAAGCTTCCGGCAGCGGAATCCGCCGCCGTGGCCGAAAAGCCCGCGGCAGAGCCGGCCGCGGCGGCTGAGCCGGCGTCGGCCCGAGACGCCGCTGTAACCGCGGCTGGTCCTGCGGCCAAGCCTGAGCCTGTGGCCAGAGCTGAGCCTGTGGCCAGAGCTGAGCCTGTGGCGGAAGCTCAGCCCACGGGCGAACCTCAGCCGGCAGCTGACGCCGAGCCCGCCCCCGACGCCGAAGCCGAGGCCGCTGACGGCAAGGAGGCGCCGGGCCCGGGTACCCAGGTCACGATCGTGCCCGGAATCGCCAGGTATCACCGAACCGAGTGCATCCTGATCCGGTTCCTCGGGCCCGAGGACCTGGAGACCATGACCATGCAGGCGGCCGAGGACGCTGGCTGCGTGCCCTGCAAGGCGTGCCGCCCGGAGCAGGAACTCGCCGACGCCTGACCGCGCCGCCGGTCCTCACAGCGGTCGTCGATGTACCGATAGGCCGGCTAGAACCGGCCCTAACGTACATCGATGCGGCGGAGCCAGAAGACCAGGCCAAGGTCGGCCTCGACGTGCTCGCGCGCATCCGGGTCCGCGCCACCGTCCGGCCTGGGGCCGTAGTCGACGGCGAGCACCTCGGTGCTGATCATCGTCCCGTACTCGGTCAGGGCGGCGGCAAGTTCGGGGTCGGCGGCGCCCCAGCGCAGCGAGATCCGGTCGCTGACATCCAGGCCGTCGTTCTTGCGCGCGTCCTGCACCAGGCGGACGACCTCGCGGGCCAGGCCCTCCCGGCGCAGTTCCGGCGTGATGGCGATCTCGAGCGCGACGGTCTCGCCGGCACCGGACGCCACCGCCCAGCCGGACCGGGGGACCTGGGTCACGATGACGTCATCGGGACCCAGGCTCACCCGTGCCCCGTCGACCTCGACCGCGGCCTTGCCCCCGGAACGCAGATCGGCGGCCAGCATGGCCGCGTCGGCGGCCTCGATCGCCCTGGCCACGGCCGGGGTGCCCTTGCCGAAGCGCCCGCCGAGCGCGCGGTAGTTCGGCTTCACCGTGTAGTCCACCAGGCCCTCCGGCACGGCCGCGAGCGTGTCCAGCTCGTGGACGTTGAGCTCGTCGGCGACCTGGGCGGCCAGGTCGGCGGGCAGGTCGGCGAAGCCGGCCGCACCGATCAGCGCCCGCGCCAGCGGCTGGCGGACCCGAACCACCGCGGCGGCGCGCGCCGAGCGGCCCAGTTCCACCAGCCGCCTGGCGAGCGCCATCTGTGCGGACAGCCGCTCGTCGATCAGGCTGGTGTCGGCCACGGGCCAGGACGCCAGGTGCACCGACTCCGGTGAGCCCTTGGCGCGCAGCACGCCCCAGACGTAGTCGGTCAGGAACGGGGTGATCGGTGCCATCAGCCTGGTCAGCGTCTCCAGGCATTCATGCAGCGTGGCGAAGGCCGCCGCGCCATCGGGCGTGCCGGGGCCCTCCCAGAACCGGCGCCGTGACCTGCGGACGTACCAGTTCGACAGGTCGTCGATGAACCCGGCGATCCGGCGCCCCGCCGCGGCCGAATCGAACCCCTCGAAACCGGCCGTGACGTCCCGCACCAGCGTATGCAGCTCGCTGAGCAGCCAGCGGTCGAGGACCGGGCGCGCGGCCGGCGGCGGCGCCTCGCCAATCCGCTCGGCGCTCCACGCCTCGCCCCGCGCCGCCTGCCCCGCAGCGGCGTTCGCGTACAGGACCAGGAAAGAGACAGTGTTCCAGTACGTGAGCAGGACCTTGCGCACGATCTCCTCGAGCGTGGCGTGCCCGACCCGGCGGGTGGCCCACGGCGAGCCGGACGCCGCAAAGAACCAGCGCAGCGCGTCCGCACCGTGGTCGTTCATCAGCGGGATCGGCTCAAGGACGTTGCCCAGGTGCTTGCTCATCTTGCGGCCCTGCTCGTCGATCACCAGGCCGAGGCAGACGACGTTCTGGTACGAGTTCCGGCCGAACACCAGCGTGCTGACCGCCATCAGCGTGTAGAACCAGCCGCGGGTCTGGTCGATCGCCTCGCAGATGAACTGCGCCGGGAACGAGCGCTCGAACTTGTCCTCGTTGCGCAGCGGCGCTCCGTGCCGCGCGAACGGCATCGAACCCGAGTCGTACCAGGCGTCGATCACCTCGGGCACCCGGCGCGCGCCGCCGCCGCACTCGCGGCAGGAGATCACGACCTCGTCCACGTACGGCCGGTGCGGGTCAAGCGTGGTGAGGTCACGGCCGGCCAGCTCGGACAACTCGGCGAGCGAGCCGACGCAGGTCAGGTGGTCTTGCCCGCACACCCACAGCGGCAGCGGGGTGCCCCAGTACCTGGTCCGGGACAGCGCCCAGTCCACGTTGTTGCGCAGCCACTCGCCGTACCGGCCGTGCTTGATCGTCGGCGGCTGCCAGTTGGTCTGCTCGTTCTCGGCCAGCAGCTTGTCCTTGATCGCCGTGGTGCGGATGAACCAGGACGGCAGCGCGTAGTACATCAGCGGCGTGTGGCACCGCCAGCAGTGCGGGTAGCTGTGCTCGTACAGCCCGGACCGGAACAGCAGGCCGCGGTCGTCGAGGTCGCTGATCAGCGTCGGGTCGGCATCCTTGAAGAACATCCCGCCGATCAGCGGCACGGTGTCCTCGAAGTGGCCGTCGCCGCGGATCGGGTTGACCACCGGCAGGCCGTGGGCCCGCCCGGCCTCCATGTCATCGGCGCCGAACGCGGGGGCCAGGTGCACGAGCCCCGTCCCGTCCTCGGTGGTAACGAACGAGCCGGTGACGACCACGTGCGCGTTCGGCACGCGCACCAGGCCGAACGGGGGCTGGTAGGTCGCGCCGGCGAGCTCGGCGCCGCGGATCCGGGCCAGGACGTGCCAGCCCTCGCCGAGCACCCGGCCGAACAGGGAATCGGCGACGACCACCCGGTCACCGTCGCCGGACTTGCGCGCGATCGCATAGGTCTCGTCGGGGTGAACGGCGACCGCCGTGTTGGACACCAGCGTCCACGGCGTGGTCGTCCAGACCAGCAGGTCTGCGCCGTTAAGCTGCGGATTCGCCCCCTCGGGAAGGGTCAGCAGCGGGAACCGGACGGTGACCGACGGGTCGGACACGGTCCGGTACACATCCGGCTGGCCCATCTCGTGGTCGGACAGCGGGGTCTCGCAGCGGGGGCAGTACGGGGTGATCCGGTAGTCCCGGAACAGCAGGCCCGCATCGAAGATGACCTTGAGAGACCACCAGACCGACTCGATGTAGTCCGGGTCCATGGTGCGGTAGGCGTGCTGCAGGTCGACCCAGTAGCCCATCCGCTCGGTAAGCGCCTCGAACGCGTCCACGTGCCGCAGCACCGACTCCCGGCACCTCGCGTTGAACTCCGCGATGCCGTAAGCCTCGATCTCCTTCTTTCCTGACACGCCGAGTTCCTGCTCGACGGCCACCTCCACCGGCAGGCCGTGGCAGTCCCAGCCACCCTGCCGTGGCACGTGGAAGCCCTGCATGGTCTTGAACCGCGGGAACAGGTCCTTGAACACCCGCGCCTCGACGTGGTGCACGCCGGGCATGCCGTTCGCGGTCGGCGGGCCCTCGTAGAACGTCCATGGCTGCCCGGCCGACGTCTGGTCCAGAGACCGCTCGAAGGCGTGGCTGTCACGCCAGCGGGCGAGTATCTCGCGCTCGATCGCTGGCAGGTCGACGACCGCTGGCAGTTCCGGAAACGGCAGCGTCGCGGACGCGGGGGTCTCCGGTTCGGTGCTGGAAGCTGAGGGAACCGCGGCAGGCTGGCTGGCGCCTGCCTGGTTCTCGTCTGGGCGCGGCATGGTGGGCGGCCTCTCCCGGGTTGTCGCGTCCGCCAGGTCCCCTGCCACGGGGCCTGCCGGTACGGCTTCACCGGAGGGACGAGGCTCGCCGGCGGCTGCCCCGCGGTACCACCCTCCTTGGCCACGCTCGGTGCCTGCCGGCCCGTTGCGCGACCCTCTCGGTTGATTCTGCTGCCGGTTCTACTAAGCCTCGGTCGGCCGAGCGGCGGATGCCGCTGCCGGTACCGTCTCGCCGGCCCAGCTCAGGACGGAACGAGGCGCCGTTCTTCCGGCGGCTCCGGGGTGATCTGGTCCGCTGCGCGTATCCCCGGGCTCGCACCATCCCCGGTCGCTCCTGGCCGCCGCAGCGGCAGCTGTCCCCATCAGCGCCGTGCAGGATGCCAGGATAGCCGATGCCCGCCCCGGCACCGCATTCATCGGCCTGCCGGCCGCCCCGCTTGGGGCGAGCCGGTGTCCCGCCGGGCCGCCGGCGGGCTTGTTTGCGATTGCCCCCGGTAAGCACTTATTCTCTCGTGACTGCTCGCTACGAAGATCATCACCTAGTTGCACCGAGGGAGGCCGGAAAATGACCGCAGCCGCGCGTTCGAGCGCTGCCGCGCTTCCGGTGCGGCCGGGGGAGCGGCGCTGGACCGAGGCCGAGCTAACCAAGGTGCGTGACACGCTGGCCGCTGAGGCCGATGAATTGCGCGCCGACATCGAGCGATCCGAGTCGGACATCGCCTCCCGGCTTGGTGATGCGGTCGGTGACGCCGGGGATGATCAAGCTGACGTGGGCGCCAAGACGTTCGAGCGCGAGCATGATCTGGCGCTCACCCACAACGCGCGCGAGCTCCTGGTCCAGACCGAGCAGGCCATCGCCAGGATCGACGCAGGTACCTACGGCACCTGCGAATCGTGCGGTGAGCCGATCGGCAAGGCGCGGCTGCAGGCATTTCCGCGCGCAGTACTGTGTGTGTCCTGCAAGCAGCGCGAGGAGCGCCGCTGACCGGCTCCGCGGCCGGCGGGCC
>JASHOI010000655.1 GCA_030041195.1 Streptosporangiaceae bacterium
AGCTGGCCGCCGGCGCGATCGCGGGGACGCTGTCGGCCGAGGACGCGATCCGCATGGTGCGGGTGCGCGGCCAGGCCATGGCGCAGGCGTCAGCGGCCGAGCCGACCGGGATGACCGCGGTGCTGGGCGGCGACGAGCCGGCCGTGCTGGCCTCGATCGAGGCGCACGGGCTCACCCCAGCGAACGTCAACGGCGCCGGCCAGATCGTGGCCGCCGGCACGCTGGAGCAGCTGGCCGCGTTCGCCGCGGACCCGCCGCCCGGTGCCAGGCTCCGCCCGCTCTCGGTGGCCGGAGCGTTTCACACCAGGCACATGGCGCCGGCGGTCGACGCGCTGCGCGCCGCGGCGGAGGGCGTGGCCGTGCGCAACCCGGCGCTCGCGCTGCTGTCGAACCGCGATGGCAGCGTGGTGCGCAGCGGCAGCGACTGGCTGGAGCGGATCGTCACCCAGGTGAGCGCGCCGGTCCGGTGGGACAGGTGCATGCAGACCATGGCCGACCTCGGCGTGACCGCGCTGATCGAACTTCCCCCGGCCGGCACCCTGACCGGGCTGGCCCGGCGGGCGCTGCCCGGCGTCCAGACTCTGGCCCTGAAGACCCCGGGCGACCTGGAGCAGGCGCGCGCGATGCTGGCCGCCAGCCACGACGCCGACACCGGCAGCCACGCGCCGGAATGGCGGCTGATCGTCGCGCCGCTGGCCGGGACGTTCCGGGTCGCGGCAAGCAACGGCGGGCGCGCCACGCCGGGAACCACGGTCAGCTCCGGTGACGACCTCGGCCGCGTGGAGATCCGCGGCAGCAACCACACGATCTCCCCGCCGTTCCCGGCCACGATCATTGAGTGGCTGGTCGAGGACGGCGACCCGGTCAGCGCCGGCCAGCCCCTGGTCCGGCTGCAGCCAGAAGGCACCGAGTGAAGGAGAGCGCAGAAGGGATGCGACAGACCGAAGGCACAGCGGGCGCCCGGATCCTGGCGTTCGGCGGTTACCAGCCGGCCCGGGTCGTGACCAACGATGAGATCGCCGCCACCGTGGATACCAGCGACGAGTGGATCCGCAGCCGGGTCGGCATCGCCAGCCGCCGGATCGCGGGCCCGGACGAGACCGTGGCCGACATGGCGGTCGCGGCCGGCGGCAAGGCGCTGGCCGCCAGCGGCCTGTCCGCCGAGGACATCGACCTGGTGATCGTCGCCACCTGCACGCCGGAGGTGCAGATCCCCAACACGGCGGCGACGGCGGCCCGCAGGCTCGGCATCAACGCCCCCGGCGCATACGACATGAACGCGGCGTGCGCCGGGTTCTGCTACGCGCTGGCCAACGCCAGCGACGCGGTGCGCACCGGGACCGCGGGGAACGTGCTGGTGATCGGCGCCGAGAAGCTGTCCCAGTGGATCGACTGGACCGACCGGTCCACCTGCATCATCTTCGCCGACGGCGCGGGCGCCGTGGTGGTCAGCCCGGTGACCGATCCCGACGAGGCGGGGATCGGCCCGGTGGTGTGGGGCAGCGCGGGCGACATGGCCGACAAGATCTACATCCCGGACCGCGACGGGTTCATCATCCAGGAGGGCCAGGCAGTGTTCCGCTGGGCCACGACCGCCTTGCACCCCGTGGCCAAGGAAGCCTGCCGGCGCGCTGGCGTCGACCCGACCGAGCTCGCGGCGTTCGTGCCGCATCAGGCGAACCTGCGGATCGTCGAGGCGATCGCGCGCAAGATCGGCGCGCCGCAGGCGCTGGTGGCCGACGACATCGTGACCGCTGGCAACACCTCGTCGGCTTCGATCCCGCTGGCCCTGTCCCGGATGCTGGAACGCGGCGAGATCGGGTCTGGCGCGCCGGTGCTGCTGCTCGGGTTCGGTGCCGGCATTTGCTACGCCGGCCAGGTGATCAAGGTACCGTGACGAGGCCCCGGTAACCCGGGGCCAGAAGGTTCAACCCCCAACCACGAAGGAGAGTGCGCGACCCATGGCCATGAGCGACCAGGAAATCCTGACCGGACTCGCCGAGATCGTCGACGAGGTGGCAGGCGTCCCAGCCGAAGAGGTCACCCCGGAGAAGACGTTCGTCGATGACCTGGACATCGACTCGCTGTCGATGGTCGAGATCGCGGTGGCGGCCCAGGACAAGTTCGGCGTCGAGATCCCCGACGACCAGCTGAAGGACCTCAAGACCGTCCAGGACGTCGTCGATTACGTCCGCCGTACCTCGGTGTCGGCCTAGTCGAGCCAAAGGGGCACTCGCATAGCGTCCCGGCGGCGAGGAGGAAACACAGTGACTGAGCGGACGAAGGTCGTCGTCACCGGACTCGGCGTGATCACCCCGGTGGGCGCCGACGTCCCGTCAACCTGGGAATCGCTGCTGGCCGGGCGCAGCGGCGTGACCGCACTGACCGACGACTGGGCCCAGGAGCTGCCCGCGAGGATCGCCGCCTGGGCCGCCGCCGACCCGGCCACGCTGATCGACCGGGTGAAGGCGCGCCGCTTGGACCGATGCGAGCAGTTCGCGCTGGTCGCGGCCCGCGAGGCGTGGGCGGACGCCGGCTCGCCCGAGGTGCCGCCGGAGCGGCTCGGCGTGGTCGTGTCGAGCGGCATCGGCGGCGTCGCCTCCACCTTGACCGCCTACGACACCCTCAAGGAGAAGGGCTGGTCGCGGCTGTCGCCGTTCACGGTCCCGATGCTGATGCCGAACGGCTCGGCCGGCTGGCTCAGCATCGAGCTCGGAGCCAGGGCCGGCGTGCACACCACGGTGAGCGCGTGCGCGTCGGGCGCCGAGGCGATCGGCTACGCAATGGAGATGATCAGGTCGGGCCGGGCCGACGTGGTGGTCGCGGGCGGCACCGAGGCCGCGATCATCCCGCTGAACATCGCGGCGTTCGCGGCCATGCGCGCGCTGTCCACGCGCAACGATGAGCCGCAGCGGGCGTCGAGGCCGTTCGACCGCGGCCGGGACGGGTTCGTGCTCGGCGAGGGCGCGGGCATGGTGGTGCTCGAGTCGGCCGAGCACGCGGCGCGGCGCGGCGCGACCGTGCACGCGGTCGCGGCCGGCGTCGGCTACTCCGCCGATGCGCACCACATCGCGCAGCCGGACCCGGATGCCACCGGCGTGGTGCACGCGATCCAGCGGGCGATCGACGACGCGCGCGTGACCGCCGAGCAGGTGGCGCACGTGAACGCGCACGCCACCTCGACGCCAGCCGGCGACGTCGTGGAGTGCCAGGCGATCGCGGCGGCGCTGGGGTCCACGGCCAGCGGAGTTGTGGTCTCGGCCACCAAGTCGATGACCGGTCACCTGCTCGGCGGGGCCGGTGCCGTCGAGTCGGTGGCCGCGATCCTGGCGCTGCGCGAGCGGATGGCTCCGCCGACCATCAACCTGGATGACCCCGACGACGACGCGGGACTCCAGATCGCGACCGAGCCGACAAAGCTGCAGCAGCGCAGCGACGCCCCGATGGCCGTGCTCAACAACTCCTTCGGCTTTGGCGGGCACAACGTCGCCCTCGCCTTCACCGCTGCCTGAGTTCGCCATGCCCGGTCAGCCGGACGCACCCGCCCGACCCGAGGAGAGCAACGTGACAACAGTGCTTGACGTGCCGCCCCCGGTCCCGGCCGACGACCCGGCCGCCCGGGCGCCGGAGCGGACGCCCGGCAGCCTCAGCAGGGATCCGCACGAGCGCCTCGAGGCCCTGTTCGACCCCGGGTCGCTGTCGCTGCTGGTCCCCGCTGACGACAGTGGCGTGCTCACCGGCACCGGCACGATCGACGGCGTTCTGGCGGTTGCGTTCGCCAGCGATCCGCGGGTGCAGGGCGGCGCGACCGGCAGCGCGGGCTGCGCGGCGATCGTCACCGCCTACGACTACGCGATCGAGGCCGGGGCCACGATCATCGGCCTCTGGCACTCCGGCGGCGCCCGGCTGCGCGAGGGCGTGGAGAGCCTGCACGCGGTCGGCACGGTCTTCGCCGCGATGACCCTGGCCTCGGGAAAGATCCCGCAAATCTCGGTGGTGCTCGGGCCCGCCGCCGGCGGCGCGGCCTACGGGCCTGCCCTCACCGACCTGGTGATCCTCTCCGGCCAGGGCCGCATCTTCGTGACCGGGCCGGACGTGGTGCGCAGCGTGACCGGCGAAGACGTCGACTTCGAACGGCTCGGCGGCCCCGAGCCGCACAGCCGCCGCTCCGGCGTCGTGCACCTGGTGACCGAGACCGACATGGAGGCGATCGGCGAGGCCAGGCGGCTGGCGCTGCTGCTTGGCAGGCCGGAACCCGAGGGCGCCGGGGTGCTGGTGAGCTCGGAGGCCGACCTCGCGACGCTGCTGCCCGAGTCCGCGCGCCGCGCCTACGACGTCCACCCGCTGATCACCGGGCTGCTGGACGACCCCGGTGTCGAGCTGCACCCGCGGTGGGCACCGAACATCGTGACCACGCTCGGCAGGCTGGCGGGCCGGACCGTCGGCGTGATCGCCAACAACCCGCTGCGGCTCGGCGGATGCCTGGACACGCTCTCGGCCGAGAAGGCGGCGAGGTTCGTCCGGATGTGCGACGCGTTCGGGGTGCCGCTCGTGGTCATCGTGGACACGCCCGGGTACCTGCCCGGGGTGGGCCAGGAATGGGACGGGGTGGTCCGGCGCGGCGCCAAGCTGCTGCACGCGTTCGCCGAGGCCACCGTGCCCCGGGTGACGCTGATGACCAGGAAGGCCTACGGCGGCGCCTACATCGCGATGAACTCCCGGGCGCTCGGCGCCACCCGCGTGTTCGCCTGGCCGAGCGCCGAGGTGGCGGTGATGGGCGCGGTCGCAGCGGTCCGGATCCTGCAACGGCGCGTGCTGGCCGCCGCGCCGGCCGACCAGCGGCACGAGCTCGAAGCCCGGCTGGCCGCCGAGCACGAGCGCGAGGCCGGCGGGCTGCAGCGGGCGATCGCGCTCGGCGTTGTCGACGAGATCATCGAGCCCGCCAAGACCCGGCAGGCGATCGCCCGGGCGATCGCCGAGGCTCCGCAGCGGCGGGGCGCCCACGGCAACATCCCGCTCTGAGGGCCGGCCAATGGCTGCCGGTTTCGACGACGCTGCGCGCAATCTGCTCGACGGCATGAACTTCGCGACGGTCGCCACCCTCAACCCCGTAGCCGCACCACGGCTCTCGCTTGAGGCAACCGCGGCGCAAGAGCCCCGGTCAGATAGCGGGGAAACGCGTAGAGCGAGGATTCCGCGAGCAGACGGGGACCGGGAAGAGGTGCGCTTCTGGGTTCCCGTCTCTCGAGCCCAGCCCCACCTGCGACGCCGTGGCGGTCAGCTTCCCGACAGGTCTAGCGGGTCGCTGTTGACCCACACCACGCCGTAGGGCTTGAGCTTCTGTTGCTCCTGCTCGAAGGTCACCAGCGGCTCGTAGGCGGAGAGCTGGCCAAGAGTTCCCATGTCTTCGCAGAGCAGCTGCGCAATCGCCGAGGAGACGAACACGGGTGCGTACTGATCCTCGGCGGCCGGTTTGTGCACTGCGGTGGCAACGTGCTGGGTTAGTCCCGACCCGAGACAGATGTCCTTCATCCGAGCCAGGAACTCGTCTCGTTCCTCCGCGGTCCGGCGGTCTCCGAAGGAGAAAACGAGGGTGTGAAGAATCATGAGAGCCTCCAGACTCTTTGCTTGGCCGACGTTATCGGCGATGTCCACGCCCTCAACCTCGTTCTCGACTGCGTGACTGGGCATCACATCATCCATACGATTTCCGGTCACGATCACCGACGGTTCGGCTCGGCGCCGGGAATGCAGGGCCGGCCTGGCGAGGTTCAGCGAGCATGCCGAATGACTGGAATACCAAGATCATTGAGGAGTTCCGCGCGAACGGCGGCCAGGTCGGCGGCCAGTTCGCGGGCGCTCCGCTGCTGCTGCTGCACACGACCGGCGCCAAGACCGGCCAGGAGCGGGTGAACCCGATGATGTACCAGGCGATCGGGGACGGCTTTGCGGTGTTCGCCTCGAAGGGGGGCGCGCCGACGAACCCGGACTGGTACCACAACCTGGTCGCCAACCCGCACGTGAAGGCCGAGATCGGCGCCGAGACCATCGAGCTCATCGCGCGGGTGCCCGACGACGGGACCCGGGCGCCGATCTGGGAGGCGTGGAAGAAGGCCTGGCCGGGCTTTGCGGACTACGAGTCGAAGACCACCAGGCAGATCCCGGTCGTGCTGCTGGATCGGGTCAGCTAGCCCGTCGTGCCGCTGGATCGGGTCAGCTCGCCGGCGGGTAGACCGGGCGGCCGGTGCGCCCGCCGATGTGCGCGGGCACGGCGGTGTCGCCCGGCAGCGCGGGATCGGCCACGGGCTCGGCCCACACGGCCGTGATCGGCAGCTCGCCCGCCCACAGGCCGAGCCCGGCGTCCGGGCTCTCACCGTCGTCGGGCGGGCCGGTGCGGATCTTGACAGATGCCTCGTCGAGCGACAGCGCGAGCAGCCGGGTCGCGGCCAGTTCCTTGCGGCTCGGCCGGCGCGCGTAATCCCACTGCCCGGGCGCCAGGTGCTCGGACAGGCAGCGCAGGCCGCGGAGCTTCTCCTCCGGGTCGGTGACGGCGCGCGGCGCCGCGTAGATCATCGCGCTGCGGTAGTTGATCGCGTGCTCGAACACCGAGCGCGCCAGCACCAGGCCGTCGACCACCGTCACCGTGACGCAGGCGACCGGCGCGGCGTGGCCGGCCAGGCTCTGGCTGGCCACGGATCCGTGCAGGTAGAGCTGGTCCTCGTCGAAGCCATAGCCGGTCGGCACCACCATCGGGACGCCGTCGGCGAGCACCCCAAGGTGCGCGACGAGGCCGGCGCCGAGCACGGCGAACAGCTCGGCCCGGTCGGCCCTGCCCTGCTCGCGCAGCCTCCGGTGCCGGGTCCGCTCGGTCGCCGAAAGGGGCAGGTATCCGGTCATGCCGCAAGACTACGGTCGCGGCGCCGGAATGCGCGCAGGCGGCGGTGCGGTTGCACGCATTGCTGACGACCGACAGGAGCAGACGTGACCACCTCGCTGACCAAGCCGCTCTACACCGCTCGGGCCACCGCAACCGGCGGCAGGGCCGGGCACGCCGTCTCCGATGACGGCATCCTCGACCTCGACCTGAAGCCGCCGAAGGAGATGGGCGGGCCGGGCGGGGCAACCAATCCCGAGCAGCTGTTCGCCGCCGGGTACGCGGCCTGTTTCCAGAGCGCGCTGGCCGTGGTGGGCCGCCGCCAGGGCGTGGATACCAGTGAGTCCACCGTGGAGGCCGACGTCACGATCGGCACGATTCCCGGCGGCGGCTACGGGCTCGCGGTCGCGCTGCGGGTTTCCATTCCCGGCGCGGACGCCGAGACCACCCGCGCGCTGGCCGAGGCCGCCCACCAGGTGTGCCCGTACTCGAACGCCACCAGGGGCAACATCGACGTGACGGTCAGCGCGGCGTGACCTCGGCCGCGCTGAGGCCGGCCGCGACTCGTCCGTAGGCGTCCAGGACCAGGTCCCAGAACGCGCCGGCGTCGATGCCCACGGCCACCCGGGCGTTGCACTCGCCGGCCGCGGCGCTGAAGTCGGTGACGGTCATGCCGGACGTCCACCGCCCGGCGGTCTCCACCTCCACCCGCGCGGGCACGCAGGTCAGCAGATCCGGTGCGGCCACCGCGGCCACGGCGCAGACGTCGTGCACGGCCGGGCCGTCGGCCGGTTCGGGCCCCGGTCCCCGGCCGACGTTGCGGTACCCGGACAGGCTCGGCAGCAGCAGTTCGTCTGCCAGCCTGCCGAGGCCGCGCATCCGGTCGCGGACCGCGCGGGTGGCCCGGGCCTGCAGGGTCACGTCAAGGCCGACCATGGTCACGGTCCAGCCGGCGCCGAACACGATCGCAGCGGCCTCCGGATCAGCGGCCATGTTGAATTCGGCGGCGGGCGTCACGTTCCCGCGCCCGGCGGATCCGCCCATGATCACGAACTCCCTGACCTGGGAGACGAGCTGCGGGTACCGGCGCAGCGCGAGCGCGACGTTGGTCAGCGGGCCGATCGCGATCAGCGTGATCTGCCCCGGCTCGGCACCCGTCGCGCCGCCCAGGAAGTCCACCGCGTGCCCGTCCGCCGGGCCGGACGAGGCCTCCGGGATGGCGGCCGCGCCGAGCCCCGAGTCCCCGTGCACCGCGTGTGCGTGCAGCGGCGGCCGCTGCAGCGGGACCGGGCAGCCGGCGATCACCGGCACGTCCGGCATGCCCACGAAGTCGCGGACCCGCAGCGCGTTCGCCGTGGTCTTGTCGAGGCCGACGTTCCCGGCCACGGTCGTGATCCCGCGCAGGTCAAGTCCGGGGTGGCCGGCCGCGAACACCAGGGCCAGGGCGTCGTCGATACCGGGATCGCAGTCAATGATGATCTTCTGAACCGTCACGCCGCACTCCCGTCTGCGTCCTGCCGTCACGCTAGCGTGCGGTGCCGCGTTGGTCGCCGCCCGGCCCCGGGGTCGCTCCCCGGGACCGGGCGGCAGTTCAGGACGCCGGCCGTCCGGCCAGCGACAGCGCGGGGCGGGCGGGCGAGCGATGAGCGTGGCGCGGACGGGGGGCGCGCCAGCGCTGCGAACGCCTCCGGCGCGGGGTCCGCTGTGGCATCTCGGCGCCGTCCCGGCCGCGGGCCTGCGCGAGCAGCCGCTCCCTGAGCTGCTCGCGCCCGCGGTGCAGGCGCGACATGACCGTGCCGATCGGGGTCCCCATGATCTCGGCGATCTCCTTGTACGGGTAGCCCTCGACATCGGCCAGGTAGATCGTGGTGCTGAATCCTTCCGGCAGCTCGCGCAGGGCCCGGAGCACCTCGGAGTCGGCCAGCCGGCCCATCGCCTCCTCCTCGGCCGACGGTGCCGCCGACTGGCTGAGCAGGCTCTCGGCCATCTGCACCTCACCGAGCTCGCTGAACAGCGACTGGGCCGGCTCGCGCCCCACCTTCCTGCGGGTGTTGATGAACGTGTTCGCCAGAATCCGGTACAGCCAGGCGCTCAGATTCGTGCCCGGCCGGAACTGGTGGAAGGCGGCGTACGCGCGGGCAAAGGTCTCCTGAACCAAATCCTCCGCGTCGCTCGGGTTGCGGGTCATCCGCAGTGCTGCCGGGTACAGCTTGCGCATATAGGGAATGACGTCTTGCTCAAAGTCGAGCTTCTCGTCCGTGATGTTGCTGGCCAGCGTCATCGTGCTCGGCCTCCTTGGTGGTATGCCCCCCAACGTGGACAGACCAGGCGCCGGCCAGACGCGTCACTGCTCTACGATTGCGGCCTCCACCACCAACGTGACCTGGTAGTCACGGCTGTTGGATAACAGGGGGTTCCAACTCGGGGGGGTTAGCTGGGGGGAGGAGATGGCCAGAGCAGCCACGCTGAGACGTCAGCCAGCGAAGATCACCAAATCGGTGCACGCTAACACTCTCATTTTTTCCCCCTAGCTGGGTGTGGAGTGCATTTCGACCGAGGTTAACAGGTCGTAATAAATCCAGGAGTTAAACAAGACATTCATATGCGTGTCAAGCGGTTCGCGAAGAACAACGGGGGTGTTCCTGCGAACGTTTGCTGAGTATATCCGCAGGTCAGAAGGCTACTTGCCAGGGTTCGCCGGGATAGCCTGGTTCGCACGGCTCGCGGCATATCGAGGACTTATCCGTATTCGCCCAGCGGGATATAGCCGAAAATATCCTGGCGCAAAAGGGCATAATTAAAACCGCTTGGCAGGCACGCGGGCAGTGCGCGACGTGAGCAGAATCTCAGCCGGTGGCGTGCAGCCAGCGCACCGGAGCGCCGTCGGCCGCGTGCCGGAACGGCTCAAGCTCGTTGTCCCATGGCTGGCCGAGCAGCAGCGCGAGCTCTTCCTCCAGCGAGCCACCCAGCGCCGGGTGCCGCGGCCCGTGCACCTCCACCAGGCTGTCCACCGGCAGGCTGCCGTCGGCCCTGGCCGGCCTGCCGACCGCGGCGAGCGTCATCGCAGCGCGCAGCCGCGCCTCGGGCACCAGGATGTCGCCGCACGCCGAGGTGACGGCGGAGAACGTGCCGAGCGACGGCGTGTAGCTGTAGCGGACCGGGTCGCAGCCCGGGCTCGCCTCCTCGGTGACCTCGAACCGAAGCCGGTTCCAGGCCGCGAGGGCCGAGGTGATGGCCGCCGACGTGCCCGGCTTGCCATGCCAGTCCAGCTCGGCCCGGAGCGTTCCCGGTGAGGCGGGCTGGTCGACCCAGGACAGCCGGATGGGCACGCCAACAATCCCGGCTACCGCCCACTCGATGTGCGGGCATAGCGCCGGGGGCGCGGAATGGACTTGCAGCACGCCTCGAACGGACACCAGACCTCCCTGCCAGCTGGACGAGGTTCGTCTTCCCCAACGACCTCGCTCACGCCGACAAGGCGGGCGTGCCCTGGCCACTACCGCGGCTCCTCCATTGTGCCCCACGTCCGCCGCCGGCACCAGCACTCCCCCGTCACGCCGCGTGTCGCCGACGCCCCCGCCCGTGCCCGCGACCCCCGGCCGCCTTAAAATCTAGGAGGCTCGCGTGCAAATGGGGCTCGCAGCGCAATAACCCGTTGGTTTGCGTCATCACGCTTGCCGGCGCGGCGTCGCAGCGACTGGCCGGCTCCGGTGCCGATTCGCCCATCCGCGACAAACCCGGCGCCGCGCCGCGCCTCAGCCCGCCACCTACGCGCCCCAGCCCGCCACCTTCGCGCCCCAGCCCGCCACCTTCGCGCCCCAGCCCGCCACCTAAAAGATCTAGGAGGATCCGCGGCAAATACCGCACGCGAGCCTCCTAGATCTTCGGCGAACCCCGCCGCGGACCGGAAACCGGCCGCCGGCCCGCACCTGACCGCTCCTGATGCGACGCCGGTCACCACATCGCCGCTCGAGCCCGAGAACAGGCCCGCCACCAAGATCAAACCGCCGAGTTAATCATCTGCGAGCCCATGCTGCACCCGGGCCTCCTAGATCTTTTTGAGGCCGCGCCCCGGCGGCGGGCTTGCCCGCCGGCTGCCGGGGACCGGAGGCTGTCGCCCCGGGTCCCCGGCAGCTTGCCCTGACGAGACCTTGGCCG
>JASHOI010000656.1 GCA_030041195.1 Streptosporangiaceae bacterium
ATAATCATGGATGAACTCTTCATGAAGGCGCTCGCGGCCGCGGCCCGTGCCTTCGCCGACGAGATCGAGCAGGGCCTCGCGCCGCGCCCGGATGAGACGCCCGACGGGGTGCTGGCCGGCAGCGCGGCGGTGATGTTCGAGGTGCTGGGCTCGATCGCCAGGATCAATGACGAGCAGCACCGGGGAGCCAGCGACGAGGAGGTGCGCGTGATCGCCCGCCGGGCCGGCATGGACCCGCGCGGCATGGCCGGCTACTACTCCGCCCGCCTGCTCGAAAAGCGCCGCGACGGGCGGTGGCTGTCGGCGGATGGACGCGAGCGCCTGGCCCGCCTGGCCGTCCTGCGCGGCGTGGTGATCCTGCGGCCGGACCAGGCGGACCAGACCCCCCGAGGCAAGGGACCATCCAGATGAGCACGGCCACGACCGAGGGCCTGATCGACGTGCCCGGGGCGAAGCTGTTCTACCGGATCCGCGGCAGCGGGCCGCTGCTGCTGACCATCCAAGGCGGCGGAGGGGACGCCGACGGCAGCGACGCCCTCGCCGACGCCCTCGCCGACCGGTACACGGTCGTCGGCTACGACCGGCGCGGGCTATCGCGCAGCCCGGCCGGCGATCCGGCGCAGCCGCCGGGCATCGCGGTCCACAGTGACGACGCCAGCCGGCTGCTGTCCGCGCTCACCGGCCGGCCGGCGTTCGTCTTCGGTTCCAGCATCGGCGCGCTCATCGGCCTGGACCTGGCAACCGCGCACCCGGATCAGGTCCGCCTGCTGGTCGCGCACGAAGCCGCGCTGGCCTCGCTGCTCGACGAGCCCGGGCGAAGCCAGCTGCGGGCGCTGAACCACGACGTCGATGACACCTTCCACCGCGAGGGCCTGCTGCCCGCCATGCGCAAGCTGCTCGCCACCGCCGGGGGGTTCGGCGACGACCCCGAACCCGAGGTGCCCCGGGTGATGCCCGCCGGCGAACGCGCCGCCCAGCACGCCGCGAACATGCGGTTCTTCCTCGCCAACGACGCACCCGCGGCGCACCGCTACGAGCCCGACCTCACCGCGCTCACCGCGGCCGCCGCGTCCATCGTCCCGGCCGCCGGCGAGCTGTCCCGCGGCTCGCTCCCTTACCAGTGCGCGCAAGCGCTCGCCCGGCGCCTGGGCCGCCCACTGACCGAATTCCCCGGCGGCCACTCCGGTTACGCCCAGCGGCCGCGCGCGTTCGCCGAAGCCCTGCACCAGGCCTTCGCGGCAAACGCAGTCCAGGACCTGAAACTCCAGCCTGACAGCGATGCCTGATCACCGGGACGAGCCGCCGGCCAAATGATCACCGGCGTATGGCCGGATACGCCGGTTTTCGTCAGGTGAAAACCTGGCGATTGCTTGTTGCCTCAACGCGGAAGCGGCTGTCAGCCTGAGGCGACAGCAGCACGCGGAGGGTCGGCGCATGGCCACACCGGTTCGCGAAGGCGACCTGCTCTGGGCGCCCGGCGCCCAGCGGATAGCCGGCGCCAACCTCACCGCGTTCACCGCCTGGCTGGCCGCCGAGCGCGGCCTGCGCTTCGATGGCTACCACGCGCTGTGGCGGTGGTCGGTCGACGACCTCGACGGGTTCTGGCGGGCCGTCTGGGACTACTCCGGCGTCGAGGCCTCGGCGCCACCGGAGCGGGTGCTCGGCCGGCGCTCCATGCCCGGAACGGAGTGGTTTCCCGGCGCCCGGCTGAACTACGCGCAGCATGCGCTGCGGTGCGAGCAGCCCGGCACCGACGCCCTCTACTACGTCAGCGAGGACGCGCCGATGGTACGCGCGCTCGACTGGGCCGAGCTCGCGGGACAGGTCCGGATCCTGGGCACGCAGCTGCGCGCGATGGGCGTGCGCCCGGGAGACCGGGTCGCCTCCTACCTGCCGAACATCCCGCAGACGGTGATCGCGATGCTGGCCACCACCAGCGTCGGCGCGATCTGGACCGCGTGCTCGCCCGACTTCGGCTGGCGCGGCGTGCTGGACCGGTTCCGGCAGCTCGAGCCCAAGGTGCTGTTCTGCGTCGACGGCTACAGCTACGGCGGCCGTGACTTCGACCGCCGCGACGAGGTGCGGCAGATCGCCGCCGGCCTGCGCGGGCTCGAGTACCTGGTCCGGGTGCCGCGGGCACCCGGGCCGCGCGGCGGGAGCGACGGCGACGGCGGGCCCGGCGGGGGCCTGACCTGGGACGCGCTGCTCGATCACGCGCCGGTGCCCGCCGCGGAGTTCGCGTTCGAGCAGGTCCCGTTCGGGCACCCGCTGTGGATCCTGTTCTCCTCCGGCACCACCGGCCTGCCCAAGGCGATCGTGCACGGCCACGGCGGGATCCTGCTCGAGCAGCTGAAGCTGCAGCAGTTCCACATGGACCTGCGGGCCGGGGACCGGATGTTCTTCTTCACCACCAGCGGCTGGATGATGTGGAACTTCCTGGTCAGCTCGCTGCTGCTCGGTGTGCGGCCGGTGCTCTACGACGGCAGCCCCAGCCATCCGGGCCCGGACGTGCTGTGGCGGATCGCGGACGAGGCCCGGGTGGGCTTCTTCGGCGCCAGCCCGGCCTACGTGGACCTCATGTCCAAGGCCGGGGTCGTGCCTCGCAAGCACTTCGACCTGGAGGAACTACGGGCAGTCATGCCGGCCGGCTCGCCGGTCTCGGCCGAGTGCACCGCGTGGTTTTACGAGAACGTCAAGCAGGACGTCTGGGTCTGCACCGGCAGCGGCGGCACCGACGTCTGCTCCGGCTTTGTCGGCGGCGTGCCGACCCTGCCGGTGTACGCGGGCGAGATCCAGGCGGCGCACCTGGGCGTGTCAGCGAAGGCGTTCAACAGCCGCGGCCAGAGCGTCGTCGACGAGGTCGGCGAGCTCGTGATCACCGAGCCGATGCCGTCGATGCCGGTCAGCTTCTGGGGCGACGCGGGGGACGTGCGCTACCGGGAGTCGTACTTCGCCGACTTCCCCGGGGTGTGGCGGCAGGGCGACTTCTTCCGGATCAACGCCCGCGGCGGGTGCTTCGTGCTCGGCCGGTCCGACGCCACCCTGAACCGGCACGGGGTCCGCATCGGCACGGCCGAGGTCTACGCGGTGCTCGGCTCGATCGACGAGGTCGACGACGCGCTCATCGTCAACATCGACCTGCCCGGGGGCGGCTTCTTCATGCCGCTTTTCGTCAAGCTGGCCGACGGGGTGCGCCTGGACGGCAGGATCGAGGGCAAGATCCGCGACCGGCTCCGCACCGAGTACACCCCGCGGCACGTGCCCGACCGGATCGTGCAGGTGCCAGAGATCCCGCTGACGCTGACCGGGAAGAAGCTGGAGGTGCCGGTGCGCAACATCCTGCGCGGCGCTCCAGCCGACGAGGCGGCCAACCGCAACGCGATGGCGAACCCCAGCTCGCTCGACTTCTTCGCCGACTACGCGGCGAACCAGCAGGACTACCCGATCGGCTGAACGGCAGGAGGATCCCCCATGGAGGGAACCGGCGGCAGCTTCCCGCTGCCCTCGCAGATCGAGGACGTGCCGGGCGCCGAGAACTGGCGCTCGATGTACCCGTACTTCACCAGGTTCCAGCCCGAGGACGACAACCGGTTCTGGTTCTACAACGCGATGCACTTCCCCGAGCCGATGCCGGCCTTCGACACGATCACCGCGGAGATCCCGTACACCGCGATCGGCGCCAACACCGCGCGGCTGTTCGTGTTTCCGACCACGCTCGGCATCGAGCACCGGATCGTGAACGGGCGGGTCTACATCACGGCCATCCCGGTCACCGACCCGGCCGAGATCGAGCGGCGGCTGGCCATCTTCCAGGAGCGCGCCGGTTACTACTACGGGAACTGGGACCAGCTCTACGAGGGCTGGAAGACCAGGATGGCCGGGCTGATCAGCGAGATCGAGACGGTCAAGGTCCCGGAACTGCCCGAGTTCGACGACCCGGCCGTGGTCATGGAGTCCACCGGCGTGGCGCAGAACCACTACGTGCGCGAGAACTACCACCGCTGCCTGGACCTCTTCTCGAAGATGTGGAACCACCACACCGAGTTCCTGATGCTCGGCTACGGCGCCTACGTGGTGTTCTTCGAGTTCTGCAAGCAGGCGTTCCCGGAGATCTCCGACCAGGCCGTGGCGCGCATGGTCGCGGGCATTGACGTGATCATGTACCGGCCCGACGACGAGCTGCGCCGGCTGGCCAGGCTCGCCGTCGACATCGGGGTCGACGACCTGTTCACCGAGGGCTGCTCGCCGGACGCGGTGCTGGCCGCGCTGGCCGAGCGCGGCGACCCGGGCAGGCGGTGGCTGGCGGCGTTCGAGAAGTCGCGCGACCCGTGGTTCCACGTGTCAACCGGCGACGGCTTCTACCACCATCACCGCAGCTGGAACGACAACCTCACGGTGCCCTTTGCCGCGCTGCCGCGCTACGTCCGGATGGTGCGCGGCGGCGAGGTGATCGACCGCCCCACCGAGACCCTGCGGGAGGAGCGGGAACGCATCGTGGCGGAGTACCGTGGCCTGCTCGGGACCGACGACGAGCGCGCCGCGTTCGACCAGATGCTCGGCCTGGCCCGGGTGGTCTTCCCCTACGTCGAGGACCACAAGTTCTACTGCGAGCACTGGTTCACCACCAGGTTCTTCGGCAAGATCCGCGAGTTCGGCGAGCTGCTGGCCTCCTGGGGCGTGCTCGACGAGGCCGAGGACGTGTTCCAGCTGCACCACACCGAGGTCGACCAGGCGCTGGCCGACGTGAGCCTGGCCTGGGCGGCCGGCGGCACACCGCTGGGCAAGCAGCACTTCGGGCCGATCATTGCCGAGCGCAAGCGGATGCTGGAGGTGCTCAAGGGCTGGTCCCCGCCGCCCGCGATCGGCCCGGTGCCCGAGGCGCTCAACGACCCGGCCGTGCGCATGCTCTGGGGCGTCACCGCGGAAACGCTGGCCACCTGGGCGGCGACGGCGGCAGGCGACGGCGCCGAGATCCGGGGGTACGCGGCGTCGCCGGGCGTCACCGAGGGCGTGGCCCGGGTGCTGACCAGCGTCAACGACATCGGCCAGATCAAGGACGGCGAGATCCTGGTCTGCCCGGTCACGGCGCCAAGCTGGGCACCGGTGTTCGGCAAGATCAAGGCGGCCGTGTCCGACATCGGCGGCACGATGTCACACGCCGCTATCGTCGCCCGCGAGTACGGCATGCCCGCCGTGGTCGGCACCGGCCACGCCACCAAACGCATCCAGACCGGCCAGCGCATCCGCGTAGACGGCACCACAGGCGTGGTCACAATTGTGGGGTGAACATCGTGAACAACCCCGCCCCCCTCACCCGCGCTCCGGGCATGATCAACCCAACTCTTCACGCGTTCGGTGAGGACATTCCGGTCATAATGGCCGTGATAACTCCAGGATCCCGTGAAGAGTTGTAAATGATCAAGGAGCAGGCGCACGTTTGCGGCCTCGGCGAGGTTGGCGCTGCGGACCGCGCGGCGGTCGGGGGGAAGGGGGGGAGCCTGGGGGAGCTGATGCGGGCGGGGATCCCCGTGCCGGCCGGGTTTGTGGTGACCGTCTCCGCGTTCTCCGCCGCGATGCGCGTCCTCGACCCGGATGGCGCGATGCGGCGGGACATCGAGCGGCTGCCCGCTGTGGACCCTGACCAGGTAGCGCGGCTGAGCGCGGAGGTCCGGGCTCGCATCGCTTCCACACCGGTCCCCGACGAGGTGCAGGAACGGGTAGTCGCCGCCTACCGTGGCCTCGGCGGCCAATCTGGTGCGGGCGTTCCGGTCGCGGTCCGATCGAGCGCGACCGCCGAAGACAGCGCCGAGAGCAGCTTCGCCGGCCTGCAGGACACGTATCTCTGGGTCCGCGGCGAGCACGAGGTGCTCGACCGGGTCCGCGACTGCTGGGCCAGCCTCTACAACGCCGCGGCGGTCGGTTACCGGCGGCGCAGCAAGCTCTCCGAAGCCGACAGCGCAATGGCGGTCGTGGTGCAGCAGATGGTCGACCCGAGCTGCGCCGGGGTGATGTTCACCTGCAGCCCGACCACCGGCGACCGCTCGGTGATCGCGGTCGAGGGCTGCTGGGGGCTCGGCTCCGCCCTGGTCAGCGGCGAGGTCACGCCGGACACGTTCGTGGTCAGCAAGGTGACCGGCGAGATCGTGCGGCGCACGGTGGCGGTCAAGCTCCGGATGCACCAGGCAGGCCCGGACGGCACCGGGCTGACGACCGGCGACGTGCCGGGCCCGCTTCAGGAGGCCGCCTGCCTCGACGACGCCGACGTCGCCGCGCTGGCCGAGCTCGGGCGGCGGGTCGAGGAACACTACGGCGCGCCGCAGGACATCGAGTGGGCGATCACCAAGGCGGGCCAGACCGTGCTGCTGCAGAGCCGGCCCGAGACGGTGTGGGCGCGCCGCCGCAGCGGGCCCGTGGCCACGGCCAAGCCAAAAGCCGTTGACCACGTCTTCGCGCAGCTCGGCCGCTCCAACACCATCCGCCCGCCGACTCCGGAGCGCTGACGTGGATCTGACCAGCGACGACGTGCAGGAGATCCTCCAGCTGCTCGACGGCCTGCCGTTCGGCGAGATGCACCTGCAGACCCCGCGGTTCAGCCTCTGGCTGCGCCGCTCCGCCGACGGGGAGTGGACGCAGGAACTGCAGATCCTGTCCGAGCCCGCGATCGCCAAAGGGGCGGCGCGGTCAGCAGAGGCGGCTGGGGCCGCAGCGGCGGGGGAGGCGAGGGCGCCCGGGGTGGCGGCGGACGCCGGGGTTGCTGGGGCGGGGGAAGCGGGCACGCCGGGGATGGCGGGGGAGCGGCGGGCGGCGGACGCGGCGGCCGGTGCTGCGGGGCTCGCGGCGGGTACGGCGGACCGGGACGGGCTGCGGGCGGTGCGCGCGCCGCTGCCCGGGACGTTCTACCGCGCCCCGGCGCCCGGCGCGCCGCCGTTTGTCGAGGTGGGCACCCGGGTGCAGCCGGACACGGTGGTCGGGATCGTCGAGACCATGAAGCTGATGAACTCGGTCCCGGCCGGCGTCGCCGGCACGGTCGCGGAGATCGTGCTGGCGAACGCCGGGTTCGCCGAGCGGGACGCCGTGCTGATGCGGATCCGGGAAGAACCGTGACCGGCACGGTGCTGCGCCGGATCCTGGTCGCCAACCGCGGCGAGATCGCCGTGCGCGTCATGCGCACCTGCGAGGCGCTGGGCATCGAGACCGTGCTCGCGGTCTCCGACGCCGACCGCGACGCGCTGCCCGCCCGGCTGGCCGACTCCGTCATCCGGATCGGCCCGGCCGCGGCCTCGGCCAGCTACCTCGACGTCGCCGCCGTCGTCGACGCCGCCCTGGCCGCCGGCGCGGACGCGATCCACCCCGGGTACGGGTTCCTGTCCGAGAGCCCGCGCCTCGCCCGCGCCTGCGACGCCGCCGGCCTGGTCTTCATCGGCCCGACGGCCGAGCAGCTCGAGGCCGTCGGCGACAAGCTCGCCGCGCGCGGCCACGCGACCGCGGCCGGCCTTCCGGTGGTGCCCGGCGGGGCGGTTGG
>JASHOI010000657.1 GCA_030041195.1 Streptosporangiaceae bacterium
CGGGCGCCGGGCTGGCGCCGAGCGGGCCGACACACCCGCCCGCGGCCCGCCGCAGGCTCATTGTCGCCGCAGTCATCGCGGCCATACTGATCGCGCTGGTCGCCATCTTGCTGTTCGGCCACCTGTTCACGGTCTATGGCTCCTCGAACGGCGCAGGCCCGTGGCACGTCCCGCGACTGTGGTGACCGCAGGCACCGCATCATCGGGCACTCCATTGGCGGGATGATCGCCGAGAAGTTCCTCGGCATGGACTGTGGGGCGGGGGCGATCGGCATCGACGCCGCGCAGATCAAGGGCGTGCGAGTCCCCTCTGCCCGTAGGCGGTGAACAGGTCCACCCACCGATCCCCAGGCTGAACCAAGGTGCAAGTGTGCACATCCGGCCGGGCGCTGGCGGCGAATTTCTTCGATCTGGAGCGTCTCCTCTGGAGGGAACAGGTCCAGGGGTCAGTGACTTCGTGGGGACGGGTCGGCGGCGAAGTGCTAGCGACGGTGGTGGCCTGGGCAGGGTTGAGGAAGACGGGTGGTCCGCGGGTCTTGGGGAGCCCGGCGACCGCGCTCCCGTTGACGTAGCCGATCATGGCTGGGAGTTCGGTAGGCGGGCGCCTGCGCGCGGGGTGGGCTCTGTCCTTGCTGATGGCCGGCGGTAAGTGGCCGCCGGATTCGAACGCTATCCAGGGCCTCCGGTTCCGGGACCAGGCGAACAGCGAGCCAACTTAGGCACTAACAGATCGCCGACTAGGTGGTGGAGCTCTGCCAGACTGCTGCCAACATCAGAACGGCGGTCCGGCCTGCGCTGTCTCGGGCGTCTGCAACAGGAGAGGCACCATGCGTCTTGTCCGATATCAGGCGGCTGGGAGGACCGGCATCGGCGCGGTGCGGCCGGACGGTTCGGTCGTGACCACGCCGTGGCCGGATTTCGGGGCGCTTTTCACCGAGCCTGATCCACTTCGGGCGGGGCAGGCCGTTGACCTTTCGCGCCAGGAACCCGTCGCCGTTTCGCGGCTGCTCGCCCCGGTCGTTGAACGGGCCCAGGTCATTGGCACCGGCGGGAACTACGCCGATCACGCGGCCGAGGCACGGACCGGGGGACTGGTGGTGGCGGAGCCGGTGTTCATGCCGTACTTGTGGGGCGCGGTGATCGGGCCGGAAGACGACATCGTGATTCCAACTGAAGACACACAGACCGACTATGAAGTCGAGCTGTCGGTAGTGATCGGGCAGACCGCCCGCGGGCTGACCGAGGAGACCGCGATGGACGCGGTCTTCGGCTTCACCATCGTGAATGACGTGAGTGCCCGCGAGGTGATGGCGCGGGAGAAAATGCAGGTGATGCTGTCCAAGTCGGTCGACACCTTCCTGCCGGTCGGCCCGCATGTCGTCACCAAGGACGAGATCCCCGACGTGTACGACCTTGAGATCGCCACGTACCTGAACGGCCAGTTGCGGCAGCACTCCAACACCGGCCTGATGACCGTGCGGATACCCGCGCTGCTCGCCGCCATCACCCGGACGGTCACCCTTCATCCTGGCGACATCGTCACCACCGGCACGCCGGGTGGCGTCGGGTTCTTCCGGGACCCGCCGGAGTTCATGCAGCCCGGAGACACCATCGTCGCCGAGGTCGAACACGTCGGCCGTCTCACCAACCAGGTGGTCCGCGGCTGGTAGCCGCGGACGGCCCGGAAGGATGCCACCCATGACCGACAACGAACCTCAGCCGCCGCCACTGCACGGGATACACCACCTCAAGCTCCCGGTCAGCGACCTGAATGCCTCCTTGGCCTTCTATGAGCGCGCGTTCGGGGCCCGGCGCATCCCCGAGGCTGATCACCGCCGCGCATCCGACGGCTCGCTGTACGCCTACATCCTCGCGGTCCCCGGACTCGGCACCGCCTTGGAGCTGCGGCTCGATCCGGAACGGGCCGCAAGGCACCGGCTGTTCGACCCGGTCACTATCGCTGTCCGCGACCGGGCCACGCTAGATGCCTGGGACGAGTACCTCACCGGCCAGGGCATCGTCCACTCCGAGGTCATCACGGCCATCCAAGCATGGCTGATTGTCGTGCCGGATCCGGACGGCCACCGGCTGCGCCTCTACACGCTGGAAACGCACGGACCGGAGCTGACGCCGGATGAGGATAACCCCTGGGTGCGCAGCACCTGAATGGCATCGAAAGCACGCCGCACCTCGCTGGCCACCGCAACGGTGACCAGACGGCCTGCAGCTAAGGCCCGGGAACCGGCTCAGCCGTGAACCTCAACCAGCCACACCGGCCGAGGAGCACCACCACCGGTACCCGAAAAACATGGCAGCGCATCGGTTCTGGGATTAGCGAGGTGACCTCGGTCAGGCGATGATATCGACCACGCCGCTGGCCATCGCGCAGCGTCCTGCGACGCTTAGCTGGTTGCCGAGCAACGGGTCTGCCTTCAGCAGCTGGACGGTCAGCCGGATCTGAGCCCGGACCATGTTGTCGACCAGGTCACCTGGCTGCGGCTTTGCCGCGTAGTAAGCGGGCCTGAGCGTGGATGTACCCGGCGCGCGCCCGCCACTCCTGATGACCTCGATGGCCTTCTCTACCGCGTCGCATTTCTGGTGGCCGAGCACGAACATGAGCCCTGCCGACGCGAAGAATTGCGGCCCGAACTCGATGCGGGAGACCAAGGTAGCGAACGGGTTCTGGTGGTCGGCCAGGAACCGGCGCCACTTCGGTGACTGCCGCGGATGTCTGGCTGTGCCGCGGGCCCAGCGCCGGTTGTCGGCCATGGTCACCCGCAGCGCGGCGTTCGGGCTGGTCGATCGGGTCGCTTCGTCCGCGCTCGCGGCCAGTTGCGCCGGTCGTACCCGCGCCCGCCAGGCCGACGGCCAGCAGCCCGGCCATCCCTGCGAAGCTCTGGAGCGATACCACAGCCCGGCCCTGGCCGGTGCGCCCGCCGTGCGACGGCCCGTCCGCGCCGCCCCGTCCTGCCTGCGTCATCTGCCCAGCCCCGCGCCGTGGACCGCGGATATGGCCGGCTCCGCGTGGATCAAACGATCAGTAGTCGTGCAATCACAGAAAGCTATCAGTCCTGCAGGCGAGTTGCCTGGGCGAGCTGCAGGCGGGTTCCATGGGTGAGCTGAGGGCCGGTTACCTCGCAGCGCAAGCAGCCCGGGTCCGACGACCTTCATCCCGCTGGCCGGGGAGAACGTGCTAATCACTGTGCAGAGCGAGCTGACCTCGGGGTCGTGCTCACAGTCCCAGTCGCCGAGACCGTGACCAAAGCACGTTTCTGGTGCCGCACAGATCAGTCAGTTACGTATACCGCGATGGGCCACGGTCAGCAGTCTCCCGCCGTCAAGAACGGCGGCAGTGCGCGCGCGCCCGATCGGCGATCTGACTACGCTGCGCGATCGGCACGACTAGCGAGTATGGCTGTGCGTCCGAGTCACGAGGATTCCGGACATCATCATCCGCCGCGTGACAGTGCAGGGGTTTACGTTCGCCAAGGCCGAACCCGCCAGGCGGCGCTGGGCGGCATGGACGTACTTCACCGCGGCATGACCGCGCCTTCGGCGGCGCGTTCGCTGGACTACTTACTTAGTAGCGGTGACGATGTGCAGGTGGTGGCCTTTATCGGCGGGTTGATCGAGAGGTTCTACGGCGAATTGTGGAACCGGTGGAACGATTCCGCGGTCGAGGACACGCTCAGCCCGGGCTTTACTTTTCGTGGGTCGCTGGGGCAGGAGACATCGGATCGGCAGGGCTGGCGGCGGTACCGGGACCTAGTGCGCGAAGGCTCTGCCGATTTTCACAACGAGATCGTCGATCTGGTCTGTGACGGTGGGAGGGCGGCGGCACGGCTTCGCTTCACCGGCACCCATACCGGGCCGCTGCTAGGGCTGCCAGCAACGCAGCGGCGGTTCGAATACGCTGGCGCGGCCTTTTTCACGGCAGATGAGCGGTGGCTGACCAGTGCCTGGGTTCTTGGCGATCTCGACGCGCTGCGCCGCCAGCTCGGCTGACAACCTCGCCCCCGGTGTCGGGCAGGGTTCGACGGATAGCCCAATCTGCGGCATGGCGGACAAGTGAGCCGACCCTCGGGTTTGCCGGACCACACGGTGGCAACAGCCCTGACCGACCTGGCGGTAAGGGCCATAGACCAGTCGTCCCGAGAGGGTTCGAGAAGCGTCGACCCGCCTCGCCGCCAGGCCAGGGTCCGCTACCCGGCATTATATGGGTGATCGAAGATCACCGCGCCCTTCGGGCTTACATAATGCCTGATCATGCAGGTGATCGAGGCGCCGCGCGCCTCGATCCTGGTGCCTCACGATCACCTGCATATCAGCCATGACAGGGCGTTCGGCGGGTGCGGCCGCGCGTGACTGCACCACCCAGCTCTGCGTAGATGCTCCTGTGCTGGCCGCGGTCGCGAGTGCTCGGCGATGCCGGCGGATCCGGTCGTCTGTCCGGCAATATGGTGGGGTGTCGAAGCGTCGGCCCGCGCCTGGTTCCGTCATCCAGGTTCCTCTTCCAGATGGTCGGTTTGCATACGGGCGGGTGTATCGGGACGCGACTGTATGCTTCTACCGCTATGCGACGAAGCTGCCAGGTGAACCTCCTATCGGCCTCCGGGATTTCACCTTCTGCGTCGGTGTCTACGACGACGTAGTCGCGCGCTGGGAGGTGGTCGGTGTGGACAGCTTCTCGCCCGACGAGGACAGCGGCTGGCCACCCGCATCGGGAATCAAGGACCCGATCTCTGGGTCATGGCGGATCTACTACCGCGGCGCAATGAGGGCAGCGACAGAAGACGAAGCCCGTGACCTTGAGCCTGCGGCGGTGTGGGACGAACACCACGTGCTGCCCAGGCTTGTCGAAGGGCTTTCCGGGAGCTGACCGTCCGCATAGCGGCATGCAGGAGAGGATGGCCTTGGACCATCGGCGCCCCTCCTGATGGCGTGAATAACGCGGATATCGGCGACCCTAATGGACGCTTACGATGCTGGCATGAGCGGGTGGTACGTGTATGAGGACTTCGTGACCCACGAGGCTGTGGTTCATCGCAGCGACTGCGTCCACTGCAACTACGGTCAGGGCCATGGTGCTGGCCGGAATGAGCGCGAGAACACCTGGCACGGCGAGTTCAGTTCTGAGCAATCTGCGCGTGCCGCCAGGATCGACCCTCGCTCATACGTGCGCAACTGTCGCGTCTGCATCGGCGAACAGTGCACCACGCCAGACAGTCGATAACCCAGCGAGGCCCAGGCGCCTGCCCGCGCTAGCGGGCCGCATTCTTCGTCGCGACCACGTCAGCGCAGCAGCAAGCAGACCATGTGCACCCGGGCCGTACGCGGCATGAGCGGATGTCGAGCGATGCGTGCTGGGCTACTCTGCGCGGATGGAACCATACCCAGGCGTGTTCGTTTCGAGCTTGTCGGCCACAGCGTGGGAGCCAGACCCAGAGGTCGGCGGTGAAATGCACGTGCTGTGCGGTGGCCACGGGGCCGAGTCGGGGTTGTCGCGTTTCACCGAGAGCACCGAGCCGGTCAGGTGGACCCTCCCCGGCAGGGAGACATTTCTGGTGCTGGAAGGGGCGGCCAGAATCGAGATTGACGATGGACCGGTGCTAGAGCTGACGGCGGGTGATATGGCATCACTGCCCGCAGGCGCCAGCACGACGTGGCACCTGACGACTCCGTTCAGGGAGTTTTGGGTAACCACCGAAAGCCAGCCAGCGGAGTCCGCGGACCAGGCTCCGAGGCGCGAACCGCCCTAAGCGTGCTGATGACGCTGAGCGCTCCCTCCGCGGCATGTGCGGATGTCGGCGAGCCTTGCATCGAGCCCTAGAAGTAGCTATACTTCTGGCCATGTCAGTGTCGGAGCAGATGCCCCTCGCCGATGTGAAAAACCGGCTCTCTGAGGTCGTGGACCGCTTGGAACGAGAGCATGGCCGCGTCGTCATAACTAAGCACGGCCACCCTGCCGCCGTTGTCATCAGCGTCGACGACCTAGAGTCCCTGGAAGAAACGCTCGACATCATGGACAGCGCGAGCCTGCTCGCTGATATCCGTGACAGCCTGGCTGAGCTGAGTACCACCGACGCGCCCGTGCTTACCAAGGAAGACGCCCTGCGCCTGATCTCTGGCCAGTGAGCGAGAACGCCTTCACCATCGCGTGGACCGCCGCATCCCGCCGCGCACTGACCCGGCTCCCCGAAAAAGTGGCAACCGCGGTAGTCGAGTTTCTTTACGGGTCTCTGGCCTCAAGCCCTTATCGTGTCGGCAAAACGTTGAAGCTAGGCCTCGAAGGGCTTCACAGCGCACGCCGTGGTGATTACCGCGTGATCTACCGCATCGACGATCAGCAGCGCCAGGTCACCGTTGTAGCCATCGAGCACCGATCCGACGTCTACCGACCGCGGCCGAGCTGACCGCGCGCAGGGCGGCAGATGCGGACATTGACCTCACGCGCAGCGATGCATAAACATGCGACCAAGCCGATTTTCGCCGGCGGTCTACGGCATGAAACTTCTTCGGAACCGTCGGCCTATTTATGCTTATCGAAGACCGATCGATAGCGATGCCAATCTGAGAAATGGTTGACTTTTGTGGTGGCCGATTGCTGGGCAATTGGCTAGTTCCGCTGGTCATCTCTCCCGCCAACTGTCTGGGTCGTGCGCAGAAGGCCAGCTACCTGTTGAGCTGTTTCAATCTTGTCACGTATTGCCGGGTCAATGCCAAGGAGCACACAGAGTAGCGCCCAAATACTCGTGGTTATGCAAGCCCAGTCGAACAGACCAGGGCTGGCATGCAGGAACTGCTGAACTGTGAGGACCACCGCCAGCGGGAGCCCAGCCACCAAGACAGTGCGTGCCAGGCTGATCAGCCGTCGTTTGACAACAGCACGCTGCGGTAGCGGCGCGGGTGGCT
>JASHOI010000658.1 GCA_030041195.1 Streptosporangiaceae bacterium
GCCCGCCCCGCCCGCCCCGCCCATCCCGCCGGCCCCCAGTCACCAGGCCGCGGCGGCCGTGGACGGCCAGGCGGCAGGCGGCGGCCGCCCGGAGATTCCGTCGGCCGCCACGGCCACGGGTACCCGCGACAACGATTAGCCGTGGCACTGTAAGCCTGTGAGGACAGTCCTCGTCGTCGACGACGAGCCACAGATCGTGCGCGCGCTCCGGATCAACCTGCGGGTGCGCCAGTACGAGGTCTACGCGGCCGCGAACGGCGCCGAGGCGCTGCGGCAGGCCTCGCGGCACCCGCCCGACCTGGTCATCCTGGACCTCGGCCTGCCGGACCTGGACGGCGTCGAGGTGATCCAGGGGCTGCGCGGCTGGACGACGGCCCCGATCATCGTGCTGTCCGGCCGGTCCGACGCCACCGACAAGGTCCAGGCCCTGGACGCGGGGGCGGACGACTACGTCACCAAGCCGTTCTCGATGGAGGAACTCCTGGCCCGGATGCGTGCGGTCGGCCGACGCGCGATCGGCGAGGGCGACGAGCCGCGGTTCCGGCTCGGGGACCTCGTCGTCGACCTGGCTGCCAAGCGGGTGATCAGGGACCCCAAGCCGGGCGGCGAGCAGAGCGACGGCGCGGCGGCGGAGCAGCAGCAGCAGCAGGACGTCCGGCTGACCCCGACCGAGTGGCACCTGCTCGAGGTGCTGCTGCGCCATCCCGGCAAGCTGCTCGGCCAGCAGTACCTGCTGAAGGAGGTGTGGGGGCCCGGATACGCCGACGCGACCGGCAACCTGCGGCTCTACATGGCCCAGCTGCGGCGCAAGCTCGAGCCCGACCCGGCCAGGCCGCGCTGGCTGCTCACCGAGCCGGGCATGGGCTACCGGTTCCAGCCCGACCCGGAGGACGAGGACCCGGCGGACGCCGGCTGAGCGGCTATTCGTCGGCGGCCGCCGTCGCCTCCGTCTGCGCCGCCACCGTGGCGAGCTGGTAGCGCAGGCGGCACACGACCACGTTCACCGTGCCATGCTGGATCGCCCGCTGCAGGATCACGCCGCGCTGGTTGTGCAGCAGCCACAGCCACCAGTGCGCCGGCTGTACCTCGGCGATCAGCACGACCAGCCGGTGGTACCGGTCGTCGGCCTCGAGCTTGCGCAGGTACTTGACCACCGGCGGCCCGAGCGCCCGGCGCGTCGAGCGCAGCGTGATCAGCGGCACGTTCGGGTGCCAGGCCTCCCACTCCTCGCGAAGGCGCGCGTCCGCCTGCTCGTCCTCGGGCTCGCCATAGGCGACCGTGACCGCGCGGACCTCGTCGCCGATCGACAGCGCCGCCGAGATCGCCTCGGCGGTGAGCCGCGATATGTTGACCACCGGCACCACCACCAGGGAGCTGATCCGGTGCGGCGGCGCGGGCTCCTCGCCGAGCTGCAGCTCCGCACCGATCTGGTCGTAGGTGCGGTGGATCCGGTCGAACAGCAGCACCAGCAGCGGGATCACGATCACGACCAGGTACGCGCCCTCGGTGAACTTGCTGACCAGCTCGACCGCCAGCGCCGCGGTGGTCAGCACCGCGCCGAGGCCGTTGATGCAGGCGCGGCCGAGCCAGCCGTCCGAGTGCTGCTCGTGCCAGTGCTTGACCATGCCGGCCTGGGACAGCGTGAACCCGACGAACACACCGATGGCGAACACCGGGATCAGCGCCTGGGTATCCCCCCTGGCCACCACCAGCAGGATCGCGGCCACGACCGCCAGCACGCTGATCCCGTACCGGTGCACCTGGCGGTCGGCCTTCAGCCGGAACAGGTGCGGCAGGTTGTTGTCCCTGGCCAGCAGCGACGCCAGGACCGGGAGCCCGCCGAACGAGGTGTTGGCGGCCAGCGCCAGCAGCACCGTGGTGATCAGCTGGATCGCGTAGAAGATGATGTTGCGCCCGACGGCCGCGGCGGTGAGCTGAGCCAGCGTGGTCGCCTCGACCGCCGGGGTCACGTGGAACTTGCGGATCAGCACCGAGATGCCGATCAGCATCGCGCCGAGCAGGATGCCCAGCCACATCTCGGTGTGCTGCGCCCGCCTGGCCCGTGGCTGCCGGAACTCGGGCACGGCGTTGGCGATCGCCTCGACCCCGGTCAGCGCCGAGCAGCCGGAGGCGAACGCCTTCAGCAGCAGCAACAGCCCGACCGCGGAGATGACCTGCGGCAGATGCTCGCCCGCGATCAGCACGTCGGGCTTGGACCTCAGCAGCCCGCCGAGGATCACGATCGCCATCGACACGATGAACAAGACCGTTGGCACGATGAACACCCGGGCCGACTCGGCCACGCCCCACATGTTGACGCCGGTGATCAGCGCGAGCACCCCGAGGCACAGCCAGACCCGGTACTCATACAGCGCCGGGAACGCCGACCACAGCGCCGCCACGCCGGCCGACACCCCGACGGCCGCGTTCAGGATGTAGTCGACGATCAGTGACGCCGCGGCGATCAGGCTGGCCTGCCGGCCCAGGTGCCGGCTGGCGACCGCGTACGCGCCGCCGCCGCCCGGGAACGCCTCGATCACCTGGCGGTAGGAGAAGACCAGGACCGCGAGCAGGATGGTGATCGCGATCGTGACCGGCAGCGTGAAGTCCAGGGCCGCGGCCCCCGCCGCCGCGAGCACGAGCACAATCGCCTGGGGGCCGTACGCCACGGACGACAGCGCGTCCAGCGACAGCGCGGCCAGCCCCTCGAAGGCGGTCAGCCTGTGGCGCTCTTCCCGGTCTTCGGCCGTACGGACGGTCATGTCCGTCATGAAAGCATGCGCAGGTGTCGGGCCACCGTCCGGCCAGCGCTAACGCGTCCGGGAACAGCAAGCGTTGGCCGAGACTTGGCTATGCGTTTAATACCGCGACGGCGATGATCACGAGCACGACCGCGACGAGGACGACGAGGCCGGCGAGCAGGGCGACCTTGCGTCCCGGTGCCCGCATGCTCCACGGGGACTCCGTCTCGGCGCCGGCGCGGCTGGCGAACGCACGGAACTGGGCGGTGCTGCCGGAGGTATCAGCGTACGCGGAATCCTCGGTGCTGGCGGGGAAGTCGGTGTCACGCTCTGACATGGGCATGACCATAGCCGATCGGCGGCTTGAGAATGGGCCGGTCAGCGTAGATCTGCGCGAAACCGGGCAGTCGCGGCGCCGGCGCCGCCGCGGCAAAGCGCTCAGGGCTGGGCGCCGGGCGGCAGGGTGTCGGGCCGGTGCACCAGCCGGGAGAGCACGATCACACTGCGGGTGCGCACCACCAGCGGCTCCGCGCTGATCCGCTCCACCACCTGCTCGAAGTGGCGCATGTCGGCCGCGCGGATGTGCAGCAGCGCGTCCGCCTCCCCGGTCACCGTGGAGGCCGCGATGACCTCCGGGTGCTTCCCCACCGCCGCGGCGATCTCCGACGGCGACGTCCGGCCGCGGCAGAACAGCTCGACGTAGGCCTCGGTGGTCCAGCCGAGCGCGGACGGGTCGACCCTGGCCGAGAACCCGGTGATGGCGCCGGAGGCGCGCAGCCGGTCGACTCGCCGCTTGACCGCCGGCGCCGACAGCCCCACCCGGGCGCCGACCTGGGCGTACGTGGCGCGGCCGTCGCCGGTGAGCGCGGCGACGATCCGCCGGTCCAGTTCGTCGAAGGCCACGGTCAGATCCTGCCACTCCAGGGTTCCACCCCGTCCTCCTGCTCACCGCCGGGGCCGCGCAGGCCGGTCAGCAGGAGGGAGGTGACGGTGTCGAGGATCTCGTCGTCGGAGTAACCGGGAGCGCCGGACGGCGGCACCGCGTAGCCGAGCATCGCGAGCATCCCGCCCATCGCCGCGGCCACCAGCGTGGGGTCGCCCGGCAGGGGGTGGCCGCGGTCGCGCAGGTACTCCAGGTGCTCGCGCAGCATGCCGGTGTCCTCGACGAGCCGCGCCCAGGCCCGGCCGGAGCCGAGGCCCTCGGCGATCGCCGACTCGTACTGGGCCGCGACCACCGGGAGATTGGCACGCATCACCCGCCAGGCCACCGCCAGGTGCGCCCGGAGCTGGTCGCGGTCGGTGAGGTCGTGGTCGCGCGGGTGGTCCTGCCGCGCGATGTCGGCGCTCGCCTGCTCGCGCATGTCCGCGAGCAGCGCCTGCAGCAGGTCCTCCTTGCTCGCGAAGTGGTCGTAGAACGAGCCGGTGGCGCGCCCGGCCGCCGCGGTGATGTCGGTGATCTTCGTGTTCAGGTAGCCGCGCTCGAGGAACTGGCTGCGGGCCGCGTCCTTCAGCGCGGCCGCGGTATCGGCGGCCCTTTCCCTGCGTACGCCCATCTGAGGTCCTCCCGCTTGACGCCGGCTGCTGTCTCCAGCATACTGAACGAAGATTCGCCGAATCTAAATTCGGTGAATGAAGATTCAGGTTGAGCAAACCAGCCGGAACGGGAGGCAGAGATGCGGGTCGTGATAGCGGGCG
>JASHOI010000659.1 GCA_030041195.1 Streptosporangiaceae bacterium
CCCGGCCCCGCCGAGCACGGTCGCACCGGGGAGGGCAGACCCCGGCAGCGCGCCGCGGGTGCTCAGGGACCTGGCCAGCAGCGCCGAGCCGTCGGCCGGCTGGCCGTCGGCGGCGCCAACCCGGCCCAGGCTGTCGGCCCAGCTCACGGCCCGCATCACGAGGTACAGCGAGAACGGGGTCACCACGACGTCGTAGATGATGGAGGACGGGAGCACCTGCCGCACCGCCGGCCAGCTGACCTGCGGGTCGCTGACCGCGAGGCCCAGCAGCGCGACCAGGGCCTCACCCGCGGCAGCGGCCCCCATCGCACCCGCGATCGTCAGCACGGCCGAGTGGTTCGCCGCGCCGCGTATCCGCCCGCACAAGTAGCCGACCAGGCAGAACACGAGGGCGTACTCGCCGATCAGGTAACTGCCCGGCGGCGCTATGTCCAGACAGAGCCCGGCGCAGAAGCCGGTCACCGCCGCCGTGGCCGGCCTGGAGCAGAGCCCGAGCGCGACGACGGCGAGCAACACGAGGTCGGGCGCGCCGGTACCGGGCAGCGGGAGCCTGTTCACGATCGTCAGCTGGGCCGTGAGCGCGACGGCGAGCACGACGACGGACAGGACGGCGCGCCTCACGTCAACCGCCCCCGGATGGCGTGGCGGAGGCGCGAGGGGTCACCGTGACCGTCACCGTGGGCACCGGCTTGACGTGCGGTGCGGGAGGCAGCACGGAGAACCGTGGATTGCGGCTCGGCGGCACCACCACGATGCCGACCACGCCCAGTGACGTGAAGTCCACGTAGGGCTGGACCAGCGCCAGCGCGGTCAGCGAGCCGCCCCGGTTCTCCACCTTGCTGATCACACCCACGGGGACGCCGGGTACATACGGCCGGTCGTGTATCGAGGCCGACGTCACCAGCTGCTGGCCATCGTGCAGGACGGCATTCTCGTCCAGCACCTGCAGCCGCAGCAGCCCGCTCCCCGACCTGGTCTTGCCGGGCCCGGTCACCCAGCCGAGCTGGCCGCTGCTGGCCAGCGTCACGCCGACCACGGACGTGGCATCGGTGGCCAGCAGCACCGAGCACGTCTGCGCGTTCGCGGCGGTCACGGTCCCCACGAGGCCCTGGCCGTTGAGGACCGTGTCCCCGGTCTTGATGCCGTCGGCGGTCCCGGCGTCGAGCGTCACCGTCTGCGCGTATCCCTCTCCCATCGCGATCACGGTCGCGGCCACGATCCGGTAGCCGCCCCGGCCGGCGAGCTGCAGCAGCGAGCTGAGCTGCTTGTACTCCGTCTTACTCAGCTGTTCCTGGCTGAGCTCGCTGCGCAGCTGGATGATCTGCCGCTGCAGCGACGCCATCTGCCCGCCGCTGCCCGACCCGCCGGAGTGATTGAAGAAATCGACAAAAGGGCTGGTCACGACGCTGATCGCACGTTCTGCGGTGCCGAAGACGCTGCCGCCCGCCTGCCTCAGGTCGCGCACCGGTCCCGACGACCCGTCCCGGTAGTCGAAGGTGATCAGGGCCAGCGCGAGCACCAGCAGCACCGCGAGAACCACCCGGGTCCGTCGGGTGTCGTGCACCTGGAGATCACCTCGTCCCCGCCACCTGGCGGCGGTTGTGGTCCGGCGGCCGGCCTGCGCGTGCGCGCGGGGTGCTGCTGACCGGCCGCGGGCTACTCGATGCTCGCTAGTTGGGCGGCCCGCCCGCTCAGCGCCTGGACTCCGGCACCAGCACCTGGCGCAGCGTCTCGAAGTCCTCGACGCACTTGCCGGTTCCCAGTGCCACCGAATCCAGCGGGTTGTCGGCCATGTGGATCGGCATGCCCGTCTCTTCCCTCAGCCGCTCGTCAAGCCCGCGCAGCAGCGCGCCGCCACCGGTCAGCGCGATACCGCGGTCCATGACGTCACCGGCCAGCTCGGGCGGGCACTTGTCCAGCGTGGTCTTCACCGCGTCGATGATCACGGCGAGCGGCTCCTCGATGGCCCGCCGGATCTCCTCGGCGGAGATCACGATCGTCTTCGGCAGCCCGCTGACCAGGTCACGGCCGCGGATCTCGGCGTTCGGCTCGTCGGTCGCCGGGAACGCGGAACCGAGCGCCATCTTGATCTCCTCGGCGGTCCGCTCGCCCAGCATCAGCGAGTACTCCTTCTTGCCGAAGTTGATGATGGCCTGGTCCAGTTCATCGCCGCCGACCCGGATCGACTGCGAGGTCACGATGCCGCCGAGGGATATCACCGCCACCTCGGTGGTGCCGCCGCCGATGTCCACCACCATGTTGCCGGTCGGCTCGTTGACCGGCAGCCCGGCGCCGATCGCCGCGGCCATCGGTTCCTCGATGATGTACACCCGGCGAGCGCCGGCCTGGTGCCCGGCCTCCTTGACCGCGCTCTGCTCGACGCCGGTGATGCCGCTTGGCACCGCGACGACGATCCGCGGCTTAGCCAGATGGCTGCGTTTGTGCACCTTCTGGATGAAGTATCTGAGCATTCGCTCGGTGACGTCGAAATCCGCGATCACGCCGTCTTTCAGCGGCCTGACTGCAATGATGTTGCCGGGCGTTCTGCCGATCATGCGTTTGGCTTCGACCCCGACAGCGACGATCTGCCCAGTGTTCGTGTTCAGCGCCACCACCGATGGCTCATTGAGCACGATCCCGCGGCCGCGGACGTAGACCAGCGTGTTCGCAGTACCGAGATCGACCGCCATATCGCGGCCGAGGAACGCCAGCGCGTTGCTCATGTGGAACGAAAACCTTCCAGATGGTCATGCCGGATGCTTTTGAATACTTCGCCAGGACCTGCCCGCCGAGACTTCGGCCACGGTCCTTCTTCAATCATCTACCAGCGCCGGGCTGCCTAAACGTGCAACGCGTGTCCGGGGCGGATGGTGCCCGCGTCCCCGGCTGCCCGTTCGGGCAACGGATCGGCCTGCGACCAACTGCTACTGGCGGTTAGCCCGCTGTTACGGTGCGCGCGCAAGCTGAGCCCGTTACGGAAAGCCTACAGGCCGTTGCTGCGAGCGTCCCAGTGGCACGCCGTCGCGCGCATCTGCGGGAACATGGCTGCGCCGCCTTGGCGGCGCACGGTCAAATGCCGGGTTAATATCACGAAGCCCGAGCTATGAGGCCACATCCAGGCGGTGGCCCAGCCGGAGGCCGATAACCCAAAAAGCCGCGAAAATGGCTCCGAGGAAGTACATCACCGGGACAATCACGCCGGCCGCAATAACCAGCACCTGCAGCGCGCTCCCGCCGACGATTGTCCACCGCAGCCGGCGCCGCGCCAGCGCGGCCAGCACGACCGCCACCACGGCCAGCACAACGCCGGCCACGCCGGCCCGGCGCGGGGACGCGTGCTCGACGGCCAGGGCAACCGGGATCGCGAGCCAGATCACGACCGTCTCCATGATCAGCACGGTGGCGAGCAGCCGCGTTGTCGCCGGCGCGCCGTTGCGGCCCGCACCGCCGGGACCCTGCTCGCCGGGACCCTGCCCGCCGGGACCTGGGTCGTGTTCGCCGTCGCGCGCCATGATGGTCATGCCTCGTCGCCAGCGTCGCCCCTGGCCGCGGTCGCGGGTCCCGGGGCCGGCTCGCCCGGTGTGGCGCGGGTGAGCAGCAGCCGTGCGTCTCCCGCGGTGACCACCGATCCGGTGATGAGCACGATGGCCGTGCCCGGCGGCCCGCCGTCGGCGGACCTCGCGTCAGCCTCGTCGGCCAGCCCCACCCCGAGCTCGATCGCGTCGTCCAGCCTGGCCACCGCCCTGACCCGGTCCGGGCCGAACACCGCGCTGGCCAGCTCGGCGAGCTTGGCCGGGTCGGCGGATCTCGGCGAGGAGTTGGCCGTGACCACGAGCTCGGAGACCACCGGCTCGAGCTCGTCGAGAATCGCCGGCACGTCCTTGTCCTCGCTGACCGCGAGGATCGCGATCACCTCGGTCGCGGCGAACGCCTCGGTCAACGCGGCCACGGTGGCCGCCATCCCGGCGGGATTGTGAGCGGCGTCCACGATCGTCACCGGGCTGCGGCGGACCACCTCGAGCCTTCCCGGCGACGACATCATCGCGAACGCGGCGCGGACGAGCGCGTCGTCGAGCGCCGCGGGTTCGTCCGGCTCCCCGGTCGCCGACGCTCCGGCAAAGGCCTCGACCGCGGCGAGGGCGCAGGCGGCGTTGCCAGCCTGATACGCGCCGAACAGCGGCAGGAAAAGGCCCTCGTAACTGCCGAGCAGGCCGCGGACGCTGAGCAGCTGCCCGCCGACCGCGAGCTGCCTGTCGATCACGCCGAACTCGATGCCTTCCCTGGCCACGGTCGCGCCCACCTCGGCGACCCGCCGCAGCAGCACCTCGGCCGCGTCGACCGGCTGCTGGGCCAGCACGGCGACCGCGCCCGGCTTGATGATGCCCGCCTTGTCCGTGGCGATCGAGGCCACGGTGTTGCCGAGGTAGCGGACGTGATCGATGGATATCGGGGTGATCACCGCCACCGCGCCGTCGGCCACGTTCGTGCAGTCCCAGGTGCCGCCGATGCCGACCTCGATGACCGCCACGTCCACCGGCGCGTCCGCGAAGACCGCGAACGCCATCGCGGTGAGCACCTCGAAGAAGGACAGCGAGGCCGGCTGGCTCTGGTCCACCAGGGCCAGGTACGGCAGCACCTCCTCGTAGGCCTCGACGAAGCGCTCGGCGCTGAGCGGCTCGCCGTCCACGCAGATCCGCTCCCTGATCGAGGTCAGGTGCGGGCTGGTGAACAGGCCGGTGCGCAGGCCCCGGGCGCGCAGCAGCGTCTCGGTCATCCGCGCGGTGGATGTCTTGCCGTTGGTCCCGGTGATGTGGATGACCGGGTAGGCGTGCTGCGGGTCGCCGAGCAGCCCGGTCAGTGCCCTGATCCGGTCCAGGGAGGGCTCGATCGAGTGCTCCGGCCGCCGGGCGATGATCTCTCGCTCGACCTGCCGCAGCCGCGCGTCGTAGTCGGTCATGGCTGCTCAACATCGGCGACTGTCACCCTGGCAGCCTACTTGCGCCGCCGGAACGGCTTGACCGCCGCCCAACGCAGCGGGCGGGCGGCCAGCGCCGCCCGCCCGCTGTCAGCCGGGTACTACTTGGTGAAGTACCAGTTCTCCGGGTTGATGCTGAGCGTCGTGCTCTGCGGGGTGACCCCCTTCAGGTTGTTCACGACCTCGGTGAGCTGGTAGTCACCGTTCGGCTGCCAGATCACCGGCAGCTGGGGTGACAGGTAGTCCTGCCAGTTGTACAGGGCCTGCAGGCTGGAGTTGGTCAGCGTCTTGTTGATCATCGCGTCGTTGGTCGAGTCGGAGTACCCGCCGGAGTTCGCGACGACGCCGCTCAGGAACAGCTGCTCGCCGGTCGGCTCATAGTCTGGCGAGAACGACCAGCCGCCGCCCCAGTTCGCCATGTCCCAGTTGCACGGGATCTTGGCGGCCACGCAGTTACCCCCGGCCAGGGCGGTCACCTGAGCAAACGGCTTGGGCTCCAGGTTCAGCTTGATCCCGATCGACGACGTGTTGGACTGCAGCTGCGTCATCTCCGACTGGATCCACGAGATCCCGGTTGCGTACGGCAGGTTGAAGCTCAGCCCCTGGCCTGCCTTGATCCCGGCGCCGCACTCGCCGGCGCCCGTGCCCGGCTTGACGCAGGTGCTGACGCCGTTCGGCACCACCTTCCAGCCGTGGCTGGTCAGCAGCGACTTCGCCTTCGTTGGGTCGTACGGGAACGGGTTGCCCGACTTGCCCTTCGGTGACAGCCACTGCGTCGCCGGGACCGATCCGACCGGGCCAACCGTGACGTTCCCGTAGCCGCGCAGCGGCCCGGTGATCACGGCCTCCTGGTTCATCTCGTCCTCGAGCGCCTGGCGGAAGTACAGCTGCTTGATGATCCCGGCGTTGCCGGTGCTGGACTGGTAGTTCACCACGAAGTAGTTGATGCCCCAGATCTGCCAGGGCGCCAGCGTGTACCCGGGCACCGGGTTGCTGCCCACCGTGGCGTTGGTCGGCTTGGCCGGCGCGTCCTGCTCCGGCAGGTACCCGAC
>JASHOI010000660.1 GCA_030041195.1 Streptosporangiaceae bacterium
ATGGAAGCCGCCGTCAGCCGGCTCAGCCTCGAACCCTCCGCCAGCTCCGTCACCTGGACCACCGCCGAACCAGACCCCCTCACCACCCTCGACGAATAGCTCTGGCACGGATCGGTGCCATCGCGGGCGGCCAGGCGCGGCCCGCGGGCGGTTTCGTCGATGATCTAGGAGGATCGCGCGCGGCATGGGCTCGCAGATCATCAACACGCCGGTTTGATCTTGGCGCCAGGCCCGTTTCCATGATCGCGGTGGGTTTTTCGCAGATACGACAACAAATCCACCGCGATCATGAAAAACCGCTGTCTGACGCCAGCAAGTCAAACGTAGATTCGGCCAAAGCGCTCACTCTGGCGCGCCGTGCATACCATGCGCCAGGACGCTACAACAGAAAGCAACGGGTTATTTCGCTGCGAGCACATAGCGCACGCGATCCTCCTAGGTCTTTTTAGAACCCGGCCGGCGTCGCCGGAAGTAACGCAGCGTCGAATAAACGGGCGTCTCCTGCTACGCAGGGTAGGCGGGGTCAGAGCGTGGCGACGTCGGCCTGCTTGGCCCGAACCGCATCGGCGGCCTGCTGCAGCGAGGCCAGCTCGGACTCGGTCAGGTCCCGTTCCACGATCCTGCGCACGCCGGTACGCCCGATCTCGGCCTCGACGCCCAGGTACACGCCGGAGATGCCGTACTCGCCGTCCACCCAGGCGCAGACCGGGAGCACGGTCCCGGAGTCCTCGGCCACCGCGCGCGCCATCCTCGCCGCCGCCGACGAGGGCGCGTAGTAGGCCGACCCGGTCTTCAGTAGAGCGACGATCTCGGCGCCTCCGTTGCGGGTGCGGTCTACCAGCGCCTCGACGTCGTCGGCCGCCATGAGGTCGGCCAGCGGCTTGCCGTCGACCGAGCTCGCCGAGGGCACCGGGACCATCGTGTCGCCGTGCGAGCCAAGCGTGAGCGTGCGCACCGAACCGACCGGGACGCCGAGACGCTCAGCGACGAAGTAGCTGAACCGGGCGGTGTCCAGCATGCCCGCCTGGCCCATCACCCGGTGGTGCGGGAACCCCGATACCTTCGCGGCGAGCGCGGTCATCTCGTCCAGCGGGTTCGACACCACGATCAGCACGGCCTCCGGCGCGTGCTTCCGGATCTGCTCGGTGACGCTCCGGACGATCTTCGCGTTGACCTCGATCAGGTCCATCCGGCTCATGCCGGGCTTGCGCGGCAGCCCGGCGGTGATCACGACAATGTCCGAGCCCGCGATCACCTCGTAGCCCTCGCCCTCGGGGCCGGTGGTCTGCCCAGTGACCTTCGTCTCGAAGCCCTCGATCGCGCGCGACTGGTTCATGTCCAGCGCCAGCCCCTCGGGCTTGCCTTCCACGATGTCGGTAAGCACGACCTCGTCGAAGATGTCGTACTCGGCGAGCCGCTGTGCGGTGGTCGAGCCGTAGAACCCGGCCCCGACGACGGTCACCTTGCCTCTGCGGGTCATCTCTCCTGCTCTCTGGTTGCCTTCCGCGACTAACCCATCGCCTTGCGCAGGTTATCGTCCAGCGCGGCGAGGAACTCCTCGGTGGTCAGGAACGGCGTCCCCGGGCCCACGAGCAGCGCCAGGTCCTTGGTCATCTGGCCGCCCTCCACGGTCTCCACGCACACCCGCTCCAGCGTCTCGGCGAACGCGGTGACCTCGGGCGTGCCGTCAAGCTCGCCGCGGTGGGCGAGGCCCCTGGTCCACGCGAAGATCGAGGCGATCGGGTTGGTCGACGTGGGCTTGCCCTGCTGGTGCTGCCGGTAGTGCCTGGTCACGGTGCCGTGCGCGGCCTCGGCCTCGACCGTCCTCCCGTCCGGCGTCATCAGCACGCTGGTCATCAGCCCGAGCGAGCCGAATCCCTGGGCCACGATGTCGGACTCCACGTCGCCGTCGTAGTTCTTGCACGCCCAGACGATGCCGCCGTCGCCTTTGATGACCTGGGCGACCATGTCATCGATCAGCCGGTGGTCGTAGCTGATCCCGCGCGCCTCGAACTCGGACTTGAACTCGGACTCGAAGATCTCGGCGAAGATGTCCTTGAACCGGCCGTCGTAGGCCTTCAGGATCGTGTTCTTCGTCGACAGGTACAGCGGATATCGGCGGTCCAGCGCGTAGCGCATGGTCGCGCGCGCAAAGTCGCGGATCGAGTCGTCGAAGTTGTACATGCCCATCGCGATGCCGCCGCCGGCGAAGCGGGCCACCTCGAGCTCGGTGCGCTCGCCGGCCGGGTCGTCGGGCACGTAGGAGATGTTCACGGTGCCGGGCCCGGGGACGACGAAGTCCGTGGCCTTGTACTGGTCGCCATGTGCGTGACGGCCGATGATGATTGGCTTGGTCCAGCCGGGCACGAACCGCGGGATGCTGGCCACGACGATCGGCTCGCGGAAGACCACCCCGCCGAGGATGTTGCGGATCGTGCCGTTCGGCGAGCGCCACATGCGCTTCAGGCCGAACTCCGTGACCCTGGCCTCGTCCGGCGTGATGGTGGCGCATTTCACACCCACCCCGTGCCGCTTGATGGCGTTCGCCGCGTCGACGGTCACCTGGTCGTCGGTGGCGTCCCGGTTCTGAATCGACAGGTCGTAATAATCGAGCTGGATATCCAGGTAGGGCAGGATCAGCTGGTCCTTGATGAAGTGCCACATGATCCTGGTCATCTCGTCGCCATCGATCTCGACAACGGGATTCACTACCTTGATCTTGGACATGCCACTACTTTCCCTTCATCGTTCGAGCGCCGTCGCTCGCGGGGGATCAGGGCTGTGCGGGCAGCAGCAGCCCCGCGACGAGCAGGCCAGTGCCGAGTGCTGCCAGGACCGCCACGTCGGTCAGCCGGTGTCTCGACGCGAGCATGCCTGCCCGGCGCTCGGGCAACGCCAGCCTGGCTAGCGCGGCTGCGAGCAAGATTCCGGCCACCGCCAACGTACCCCCTCTGGCATTCTGTCCGCTCTGCCGGATCCAGACCAAGGTCAGGGCGAGGCAGCAGATCACGATCCCGTAGGGCAGCTGCTGCCATCGCGAGCGAGCACCCGGCGGTCGCGTCGCCACCGTCCGCCGATGGCTGCGCACCCGGGACGCCGGCGGCGCGGAGTGTCTCATCGCACCGGTCCCGTGGCCAGCCAGGCGGGCATCTGTCTTCCTCTCGGACGGCTAGCTCGGCAGTGTACTGGCGCACGCTGTGGGCGGCCTCCATGGTCGCCAAAAGCCCGCTGCAACCGCGCCGGCGGCCCAATCCGTTACCCCGGACGCGGTACAACAACCGCCGAGAAGGGTAACTCGAAAGTGAGATGTCAGTAGCTGGTCCGACAGGCGGGAGGACGCGCCATGGATGGCCCCTACATCCGAGTCGAGGACAGCGGGCTCACGATGCCGCTGCGGGAGGATGTGACCACCATCGGGCGCGGCAGGTCCGTCGACGTCCATCTCGCCGATCCGAGCGTGTCCAGGCTGCATGCCGAGATCGTCCGCCGCGGGCCCTACGCGTACGTGACCGATCTGGGATTATCACGCAACGGCACCCGGGTGAACGGCCGCCTCGTGGCGCGCCGGGTCCTTGAGGAAGGCGACGTGCTGAGCTTCGGGGCCGCCCGCTGCCGGGTCTTCGGGTTCGCGGGCGAGGAGTTCGCCGCCGAGGTGGAACTGCGGCGGCCCGCCGCGCCCGAGCTGACCCGCCGCGAGCTCGACGTGGTCACCTCGCTGTGCCGGCCGGCCCTGTCCGACGAGGCGTTCGTCGCTCCGGCCACGGCCCGCGAGATCGCCGCCGACCTGGTGGTGACCGAGGCAGCGGTCAAGCAGCACCTGCTCCGGCTGTACCAGAAGTTCCGGATCCCCGAGGGAGCGAACCGCCGGGTCCGGCTCGCCAACGAGGTGGTAGCGCTCGGCCTGGTCCGGCCGCTGCCCGCGGCGGAGAAGGCACAGGTCCCGGCGGAGTGGGCACCGGCGCCGGCGGACAGGGCACTGGCCCCGGCGGACACGCACTCCGCGGCAGACACGCACTCCGTGGCGGACCGGACCCAGCCGACGGCGGACAAGCCGCTCGCGGCCGTCGCGTCGTCGCAGCGGCCGCCGGTCCCGGCCCAGACGGCGCGGACAGCCGCGGCCGCACACGGCCGACGCCGGGCCGGAGGGTTGCGCGCCGCCACCCCCGGCTGACCGGCGCACTAACCGTCAGGACCTGCCGAACACCCTCAGCACCTTGGCCCTGGTCTGGTGCAGCACAGTGTGCACGATGTTGAAATGCCCCAGCCACGTGGTCAGGTTGCCGAACGGCCAGAAGAACGGCGGGTGCGACGCCACCACGGCGACCGCAGCGATGAAAACGCCGGCGATCGCGATGAACGCAGCCGCCGCGCGCAGCGGGCTGTCGGCGACGTTGTCGAAAAAGCTCCTGATCGGCCTGCGCGAGCCGCCGGAGCCCGGGCCGAGACCGTAGAACACGACCAGCATGCCGGCCGCGTAGGCGCACACCACCGGGATCGGGTGATGGGGCACGGCGACGACGGTGGCGGCCGCCACGATGGCCGCAGCCACCAGTGCCAGCGGCAGGAGCAGGAGCGCGCGGATCACCGACCACGCCAGTGCCGGCGGGAACAGCGCCGCTGCCACCAGCGGGTCGCTGGCCCGCGAGCCGCGGCGCGCCCGCCGGCGCGACATACCGCCAGCGGCCCGGTCCCCGGCGCGCAGCGCGAGCAGCGTGACAACCGCGGCAACCGTCCCGGCGACCGGGAAGATGAGGCTGATGGCGACCGCAGCGGCGATCGAGGTG